>NZ_JBHWEL010000041.1:0-75432 GCF_042734135.1 Streptomyces sp. NPDC059668
GCGGCGGCCCCGCGGGGCGGGGGGGGCGCCGCCCCCCCCGCCCGCGGGGGCGGGGCGGGGGGCGGGGCCGGGGCCCCCCGCCGCCGGTTTCGCGGCGGCCGGAGCGGCCTTCGCGGGAGCCGGGGCCGGGACGGCGGCGGCGGGCTTCGGAGCCGCGGGAGCGGCGGCCGGAGCGGGTGCCGGGGCCGCAGGAGCCGCCGGAGCGGCCTGGGCCGGAGCCTGGGGCGCCGCGGGCGCGGCGGGTGCTGCCGGAGCGGCAGACGCGGACGCGGCGGCCGTGGTGGTGGTCCCTGCGGCCCCCGCGGCCGCAGTACCCGCCGGAGCCGAGGCGGCCGGAGCCCCTGGCTTGTAGTCGGCGAAGAAGTCCCACCAGGCTCGGTCTACCGAATTCGGGTCCTGGAGGTACTGCTGATAGATCTCGTCGACGAGCCACTCATTGGGACCGAACGCAGCGGCGGGGTTCTTCCCGGCTTGGTCTTCGGTCGAAGTGCTCGAGTTACTGGGGGACTGTGGCGACACGGCGGCAACCGCCCTCTTCCGCTTCACAAGGTGATGGACAGCGGGAATAAAGGCTACGCCTCTGTGGCCGGGAAGGTCAGGCCGGGCCCGTCCAACGTCGCGCAAGTCACATCGGAAAGCGTGTTTCGGTGAGGGAAATGGCGGGAAACAAGCGAGGTTCCGGACCGGAATGGGTACGTCGATTCGGGGTCGCGGCACGACTCACGCGGCCCTCTGCCTGATCACACGTGTCCACGAGCACCGGACACGGATGGATCTTGTGGCTCCGGTTCGAACTTTACGTCAACTTGGCAGAGATGGAAGGCCCGGAAGGGTGACCTGGATCCGGCAGCCCCGCTGGGATTCGGCCACGCCGATCCGGCCGCCGTGCAGATCGACCGCCCAGCGGGCGATGGCGAGCCCCAGGCCCGTACCGCCGTCGCTGCCGGGCCCGTGCGGCGCCGGCACCCCGCCGCGGTTGAACCGCTCGAAGACGCGGTGCCACTCCGACTGAGGGATGCCGGGGCCCTCGTCCAGGACCTCCAGGGCCAGCGACTCGGGGAGGTCGCCCCTGCGGGCCTTCACGGTGACCCGGCCGTGCGGCGGGCTGTGCTTGACCGCGTTGTCGATGAGGTTGGCGACGACCTGGTGGATCCGCTCCGGGTCGGCGTGCGCGGTCAGCTCCGGCGGGGAGACGTCGAGGTGCAGATGGACGTCGGTGCGGGTGTGGCTGCCGGAGCCCGAGGCGAGGCCCCCGCGCGCGGAGGCGACCATGTTGGCCTCCTTCAGGACGCCCGACAGGTAGGGCCACACCTCGAAACGGCGCTTGCGCAGCGGTACGACGCCGTTGTCGAGCCGGGAGAGGTCCAGCAGCGTCTCGACCAGCCGGCCCAGCCGCTCCGTCTGCTTCAGGGCCGTGCGCATCGTCTCGGGGTCGGCGGCGGAGACCCCGTCCACGACGTTCTCCAGGACCGCGCGCAGGGCGGCGATGGGGGTGCGCAGCTCGTGCGAGACATTCGCCACGAGTTCCTTGCGCTGGCGGTCCTGGGCCTCCAGCTCGTCGGCCATGAGGTTGATCGTCTGGGCCAGGTCACCCAGCTCGTCCCGGCGGCTGTCACTGACCCGGCGCGTGTAGTCACCGTGCGAGATGGACCGGGCGACCGTGTTCATCTCGTCCAGCGGGGAGGTGAGCGAATGCGCCACGAACTGCGTGATCAGGAGGGTGGCGATCATGGAGAAGACCGTGATGAAGCGCAGTTCCGTCTCGGTGCGCACCGCGATCATCAGCAGACCGGTGGTGATGAAGACCGAGACCACGACCAGCGTGCCCAGCTTCGTCTTGATCGAGAAGGGGCGCACGGAGCCCCAGGGGCCGGCGTTCCCGCGTTCTCCCGGTCCGCTCATGAGATCAGCCCCCTCAGGCAGGTCCTCGCGCGGGCCCCGCTCAGGGAGTCGGGGTCTCCAGCGCATAGCCCACACCGTGCACGGTGCGGATCCGCTCGGCGCCGATCTTCCGGCGCAGCGCCTTGATGTGGCTGTCCACGGTCCGGGTTCCCGAAGCGTCCGCCCAGTCCCAGACCTCGGCCAGCAACTGCTCGCGGGAGAGTACCGCGCGCGGCGTGTTCGCGAGGCAGACCAGCAGGTCGAACTCGGTGGGGGTGAGGTGCACGTCCTCGGAACGCACCCGTACCCGGCGCTGCGCGTGGTCGATCTCCAGCTCGCCGAGGCGCAGGATGCCGCTGCGCGGCGTGGAGGCGGCCACCACGGCCCGCTCGACCCGGCGCAGCAGGACGTGCACGCGGGCGGCCAGCTCGCGCATCGAGAACGGCTTCGTCATGTAGTCGTCGGCGCCCACGCCGAGCCCGACCAGCATGTCGGTCTCGTCGTCGCGCGCGGTGAGCATCAGCACCGGTACCGGGCGCTGGGCCTGGACCCGCCGGCACACCTCCAGGCCGTCGAAGCCGGGCAGCATGATGTCGAGGATCAGCAGGTCCGGCTGCCAGGCCTCCGCCGTGTCGACGGCGGCCGGTCCGTCGCCGGCGGTTTGCACGAGGAACCCTTCGGCTCGCAGACGGGCCGCGATGGCGTCGACGATCGTCGGGTCGTCCTCGACCACCAGCACCCGGCGCTGAGCGCCCGGCGTCGCCGCCGTGCCGTTGTGGGATGTGTGGGTCTGCTCCATCGCCCGCCCCTGATGTGTGCTTTCCGGAATCCGTGGGGTGATCCCATGACTGCGCTTGACGCTTGAATGATCCGCGCCAGGGGAGCAGCGTAAGGGCAGTCGCCCGCGCTCGGCTATCCAGGCCCTGTCGCGAGGTGGACGACGTCCGGAACGCCCCGGGCAACCGGGATCTCTTCGGTACGCACCCGCCGGAATCCGGCATTCCGCAAGCTACCTTCAAATTCCGGAGAGGGCTGGGCCGACCACACGGCGAGCACTCCGCCGGGTCTCAACACCCGTGCGCAGTCGGCGAGTCCGGCCGGTCCGTACAGGCTGTCGTTGTCCTCGGTGACGGTCCAGCCGGGTCCGTTGTCGATGTCCAGGCAGAGCGCGTCGTACGTGGCGGATGTCTCACGGAGGTGGGCGGACAGGTCGGCCTCCACGATCTCGGTGCGCGGATCGGCGAACGCCCGCGCGGAGAGCCCGGCGAGCGGACCGTCACGGTGCCAGCCGACGATGGCCGGCTCGCGTTCGACGACGGTGATGCGCCCCCAGCGCCGGTCCGCCGCCGCGTGGGCGAGCGAGAACCCGACGCCGAGCCCGCCGATCAGCACGTCCGGCTCCGGGCGTCCGTCGAGGGCGTCGTACGCGGCGTCGACGAGCAGCCGCTCCGAGCGGCCGTCCGAGGTGTCCATCAGGAAGCACCCGTTGGCGATGATCTGCAGCAGTGCGCCGTGGCGCCGCAACACGACCTCGCCGTACGGGCCTTCCCTGCGGTCGATGACTACGGGGATGTCGTACGGAGCCGTCATGGCGCCCATCCTGGCAGTTCCGCCCGGACGCGCGGCGGGACCCGTTCCCGGGCGCGGGGCCCTCCCTGACGGCGCACCGCATACACATACGCATCGCGTACGCGGATGCGAGGTTGCTGTGAATCCGCTCGCGGGTGGCGTCGGTCATAGACAGTGACGCGTGGGACACCCAAGGGTGGGAGGGGACGGAAGGAGCCCTCCACCTTGGACCGGAGCACGACCGCGGCGGCCACGGCCTCCCCGTCCGACGTCGCGCCGAAGGACACGGAAGCGGGCACGTCCGTGCTGGACGGCATGCCACGCCAGCGCGGCGACGCGGTCACGCGGACCTGCGCGCCCCACCCTCCCGCCCCCGGCGCTCACGCCCTCGCCCGCGTCCGGGCCCGCGCGCCACGGCCCTGGCGGCTGCTCCCCACCCCCACCGGCACCCCTTTCACCTTCGGCTACGCGGCCGTACTCGCCTTCGTCTCGGTGACCGCGGAGCACGCGCCGCCCTCCCTCGTCCACGCGCTCCAGCAGGGCTCCAGCACGGACGTGGCCCACCTCGTACGTCATCCGGTACTGGTGCTGCTGGCCAGCGCGCTGTGGATCGCGGGCGGCGTCGCGTCGATGTACGCGGCCGGGTTCGTGCTCGTGCTGACCGCGCTGGAACGGCGTATAGGGGGAGTGCGGGCGGCGGGTGTCTTCCTGCTCGGACACGTCGTGGCCACGCTGGCCACCGAGGTGCCCGTCGGTCTGTCGGTGCTGGCGGGACACCTTCCCGGCAGTTCCCTGCACCGTCTCGACTACGGCATCAGCTTCGGTGTCGCCGCGAGCGTCGGTGCCCTCGCCGGGCTGCTGAGGCCCTGGCTGCGCTGGCCGGTGCTGCTCGGCTTCGCGGCGGTGCTGGTCGGGGACCTGATCGCGTTCGCGGACCCGATGACCGACTGGGGGCACCTGCTGTCCCTGGCGGTCGGGGTCTCGACCTGGCCGCTGGTGCGGCGCCGGCACCGGGCGGGCGGGGGCGGGGGCGGAGGCCGTCGCACGGGCGACCCCGCCGTCCGGGCGGCCCAGGCGCCCGGCACCGTCGCCGCCTGAGACCGTCCGCCTCCATGGGGGCGGGCCGGCACGGCCCGCGGGACGGGCGAGACGGGGGATACGGGCGAGACGGTGGATACGGGCGGGCCATCGAAGAGGTCCCGAGGTCGGTCCCGAGGTCCTGAGGATCCGCTGACCCGAGGACCCGACGCTCCGATACCTCTCGGGAACAGGGCGCGTCCCGTGCGGGTTCTTGCCGTAGACACCCGCCCGGTGGCACTCCCGGCGCCCGCGTCGGCCCGTCGAGGACGGCGCTGACCTGGGCGGACGACCGTCGTACCGAGGGGTGGCCGGGTGATCGCCCAGAGCGAACAGGTCCGGGGGAACAATCGGGGACTCACGTGCATTGAGTCGGTGTAGCTCAACTTGACTGCCGGAGGGAAGATCATGGCTTCGACGTCCACATCGCTCACCCTGCCCGTGCTGCCGCTCGACGACGAGGTCGTGCTGCCCGGGATGGTGGTTCCGCTGGACCTGAACGACGCCGATGTGCGCGCCGCGGTGGAGGCCGCCCAGGCAGCCGCGCGGTCGGAGCCCGGCAAGCCGCGGGTCCTGCTGGTGCCACGCATCGACGGGGCGTACCCGAGCACCGGTGTGCTCGGCACCGTGGAGCAGGTCGGCCGGCTGGCCGACGGCGACCCGGGCGCGCTGATCCGCGGCCGTGGACGCGTGAAGATCGGTGCCGGGACGACGGGTCCGGGTGCCGCACTGTGGGTCGAGGGCACCCAGGTCGACGAGACCGTGCCCGACCCGCTGCCCGGTCACGTCACCGAGCTGGTCAAGGAGTACAAGGCCCTCGCCACCAGCTGGCTGCGCAAGCGCGCCGCCTGGCAGGTCGTGGACCGCGTACAGGCCATCGACGACGTGTCCGCGCTCGCCGACAACTCCGGATACTCACCGTTCCTGAGCACCGAACAGAAGGTCACGCTGCTGGAGACCGCCGACCCGGTGGCCCGGCTGAAGCTCGCCACCGAGCAGCTGCGTGAGCACCTCGCCGAGCAGGACGTCGCCGAGTCCATCGCCAAGGACGTCCAGGAGGGCGTCGACAAGCAGCAGCGCGAGTTCCTGCTGCGGCGCCAGCTGGAGGCGGTCCGCAAGGAGCTGCGCGAGCTGAACGGCGACGCCAAGGAGGGCGAGGAGTCCGACGACTACCGGACCCGCGTCGAGGCGGCCGACCTTCCCGAGAACGTCCGCGAGGCCGCGCTCAAGGAGGTCGACAAGCTGGAGCGGTCCAGTGACCAGTCGCCCGAGGGCTCCTGGATCCGGACCTGGCTCGACACGGTGCTGGAGCTGCCGTGGAACGAGCGGACCGACGACACCGGCGCGTACGACATCCAGGGCGCCAAGGCCGTCCTGGACGCCGAGCACGCCGGCCTCGACGACGTGAAGGAACGCATCACCGAGTACCTCGCCGTGCGCAAGCGGCGTTCCGAGCGCGGACTCGGCGTGGTCGGCGGGCGGCGCGGCGGCGCCGTGCTCGCGCTGGTCGGACCGCCCGGTGTCGGCAAGACCTCGCTCGGCGAGTCCGTCGCCCACGCGATGGGCCGGAAGTTCGTCCGGGTCGCCCTCGGCGGCGTCCGGGACGAGGCCGAGATCCGCGGCCACCGGCGTACGTACGTCGGTGCCCTGCCCGGCCGTATCGTCCGCGCCATCAAGGAGGCCGGGTCGATGAACCCGGTGGTCCTGCTGGACGAGATCGACAAGGTGGGGTCCGACTTCCGGGGCGACCCGGCCGCGGCCCTGCTGGAGGTCCTCGACCCCGCGCAGAACCACACCTTCCGGGACCACTACCTGGAGGTCGAGCTCGACCTCAGCGACGTGGTGTTCCTGGCCACGGCCAACGTGCTCGAAGCCATCCCGGAGGCCCTGCTCGACCGCATGGAGCTGGTCAGGCTCGACGGGTACACCGAGGACGAGAAGGTCGTCATCGCCCGTGACCACCTGCTGCAGCGGCAGCTGGAGCGGGCGGGTCTGGCGAAGGACGAGGTGACGCTCGACGAGAGCGCGCTGCGCAAGCTCGCCGGGGAGTACACCCGGGAAGCGGGCGTCCGCAACCTGGAGCGGGCCGTCGCCCGACTGCTCCGAAAGATCGCGGCGCAGCACGAACTCGGCGAGCGCGAGCTGCCGTTGACGGTGACCGACGCCGATCTGCGCGGGCTCCTGGGACGGCCGCACCACGTGCCCGAGTCCGCCCAGGACCCGGCCGAGCGCCGTACCGCTGTACCCGGTGTCGCCACCGGTCTGGCCGTGACGGGCGCGGGCGGTGACGTCCTCTACGTGGAGGCGTCGCTCGCCGACCCGGAGACGGGCGCGGCGGGTCTGACCCTGACCGGTCAGCTGGGTGACGTGATGAAGGAGTCGGCGCAGATCGCGCTGAGCTTCCTCCGGTCGCACGGAGCCGAGCTGGAACTGCCGGTCGGCGATCTGAAGGACCGGGGCGTGCACATCCACTTCCCGGCGGGCGCCGTTCCCAAGGACGGTCCGAGCGCGGGCGTCACCATGACGACGGCCCTCGCGTCGCTGCTCAGCGGGCGGCCGGTCCGTACGGACGTGGCGATGACCGGCGAGGTCTCGCTGACCGGCCGGGTGCTGCCGATCGGCGGCGTCAAGCAGAAGCTGCTTGCCGCCCACCGGGCCGGGGTGACGACGGTCGTGATCCCGAAGCGCAACGAGCCCGACCTGGACGACGTCCCCGCGGAGGTCCTGGAGAAGCTCGACGTGCACGCGGTCACGGACGTCCGGCAGGTGCTGGAGCTGGCGCTGACCCCGGCGACCAGCGGTGCGACCCCGGAGGTGCCGGTGGCGGCGTGACGGACGCCGCCGGTCCGTCCGGACGGGGAAGGCCCGGGCCCGTGAGGGAGCCCGGGCCTTCCCCTGTCCGGACGCCGGTCCGGCGGTCGTTCACCCGGTGGCGAGTGCCTGCAACCGGTCGTAGCCGCCGTTGAACCTGTCGTGGTCACCGACCGTCGGCCCCGACGACGTGTACTGCCACATCGTGTAGAAGGACCAGCCGGCCGGGAGCGCGCCGGGGTCGGAGGCGTAGCGGGCGATCCACAGCGGGTCGGCGGCGGCGAATCCGCCGTGGTCGCCGGTGCAGTCGCTCCACCAGCCGGCGGCCGTGTAGATCACGGCGTCCCGTCCCGTGCGCGCCTTGTACCGGGCGAGGAAGGAGCCGATCCAGCTGACCATCGCGCTCTGGGTCTTGCCGTAGCAGGCGGCCCCGTACGGGTTCCACTCGATGTCGAGCACGCCCGGCAGCGTCCTGCCGTCACGGGACCAGCCGCCGCCGTGGTCCACGAAGTAGTCGGCCTGGGCGGCGCCGGTCGTCGTGTCCGGGGTCGCGAAGTGATAGGCGCCGCGGATCATGCCGACGCCGTACGAGCCGTTGTACTGCTGCGCGAAGTAGGGGTTGGTGTAGTACGTCCCCTCGGTCGCCTTGGTGTAGGCCCACTTGACCCCGCTGCTCCACAGGGTCGACCAGGCGACGTTGCCCTGGTGGCCGCTGACGTCCACGCCCTCCGTCTGGGCGGCGTCACCCGTGCTGGGCGAGCCGCCCCGGCCGTCGTGCGCGAGGACGCCCATGCCGAGATGGGCGGAACCGCGGGCGGGGACGGGTTCGGCGGTGGTGGAGGGGGAGAAGGGGGCGGCACCGCGTACGGGCGGGGCCGGGGGTGCGGAGGACGCCTGGGCCGGAGGGGTGAGGAGGAGGGGGAGGGAGAGCGCGGAGAGTGCTGCGAGCAGCGTCCACGCCCTGGACAGGCGCCCCGGTGGGCGCGCGGTGCGGCTTCCGGATCGGTGCGCGGGCATGTCGTGCCTCCGAGGGGATCGGTGGTGCACGGTGGGGGGAACACTGGCGGACACCGACGGCATCGCGCCCGAAGCCCGTGGGGCCAGGTCCTCGTCGGCCCGTTGATGGCGTGCGCATGCCAGTATTTGTCCGTCAATGAAGCTAGGCACGGGGAACGCCGCGGGGAAGGGGGCCCGGAGGCTGCCGTTGGTCTATGCCTGCGAAATACTGGCGGAGCTGCGGCAACGGCGACTTTTGGCAGAAACTTTCAGGATCGGGAAACCGGGTCAGGGGTGCTGACGTGCACGAGGGCGCAAACGGCGACGGACGCCGTGTCGAATCCGAGGCGTCGGAAAATGGTGTGGACCAGGAATTCCCGGCACTGGAGCGGGAGTTGACCGTTTTCCTGCGCCGTGCACGGGCGAATTCCGGTGAGATGGCCCGCGAGGTCCACCCGGACCTGGAGTCGTCGGCGTACGGACTCCTCTTCCGCCTGGAGGAGTGCGGGCGGCAGCGCGCCACGGAGCTGGCCGCCTACATCGGCGTCGGCAAGGCCACGATGTCCCGTCAGCTCCGCGCCCTGGAGGAGCTCGGCCTGGTCGCCCGGGAGCCCGACCCGGCCGACGGCCGCGCCTGGCTCGTCCACCTCACCGAGGGGGGCCGGGAACGCTTCCGCCGGGTCCGGGAGGCGCGACGGGCACGGTACGTCCGTGAACTCGCCGGCTGGGACCCGCACGAGGTCGCCGAACTCGCCCGGCTGCTGCACCAGCTGAACCAGGGCATGGAGAAGTAGGGGCCGCCCGTTCCGGCGGGGTCCCGCCCCCGCGCGCCCGACGGCGGGGGCGGGACCGTTCAGAACTCCACGAACACCGCCGTCGCGTCGTCGTGCGTCTTGCTCCGTCGCAGGCGTATCCGGGTCTCCGCGTCCTCGCGCTCCAGCGTCCGTACGCGGTCGACGAGGGCCTGCGTGCCCTCCTTGCGGACCAGCGTGAACAGGTCGCCCCAGCCGCCCTCCTCGAACTTCTCGACCCAGCGGGTGGCGCCGTCCGTGAGGGCGGTCAGCGCGCGCACCTCCGCACGCGGCAGCACGCCCGTCACGGCCCGTGCCGCCACCGACGGATCCGCGGCCGCCGTGAAGAAGCCCCCCTCCTTGTTGCGGACCCTCGCGTCGGCGATCGCGTCCGTGGCGAGCCAGGCGCGCGGGACGAGGTCGAGGCGGCCGTCCAGGACCGGTGTCACCTCCCCGGCGGGGGACTCCAGCAGCAGGGCCGAGTCCGACAGGACCAGGTACTCGACCTGTTCGGCGGACCACCGTGCGACCACCACGGTTGCCTGCGGCGTACGCGGGTGAGAAAGGTCACAGGAGCCGGCGTGGGCCTCGGCGGTGCGCCGGATCGCCCGGGAGAGGACCTCCGTCAGGGGTAGATCCCGGCGGGTAACGGACAGTTCGGTCAGGGCTCCGCCGAGCCGCGCCGAGAACCAGGCGACGGAATGGAGACACCCGTAGTCGCTCGGCGGCGGTGTCACGCCGTCGAGGAGGACCAGTGAACCCCCCTGTCCCGAGGCCGGAAGTCCGACCGATGCGAAGTCCTCATTGGGGCGGCCCGGGTCGCCCGGTTCGGAAACGAGTTCGGTGCGCATCCAGCCAGTCTGCACGACCTCTTCACAAGGTCCACGAAAGGCTGGCAACGGCCGCCGAACCGGTGCGGAGCAGCAGCTCAGCCGCCTGGTTTGACATGGAATGATCGACTCCGGGAACGCGTGGCGGCGAATACTGCCAAAGCCCGCCGCCGACGTCCAACCGGCCCACCGCGCAAGGGGGGCGCACACGCCAGAGGAACTTGCCCGCCAACTCCCGTCCGGGGTTCACTCCTTCGGGTGGCGGGTCAGATGATGCGGGACCACTGCCCACCGGCACTGGGAGGGTCGGGAGCCGATGGGGGGTACCCCCTGCGCACGCCGGGTCGAAGGCGCGCGGAGGGCGGACACCTTCATTGACGGAGCGTCACCCGGGCCCTTGGGTACACGAGTCAGGAATGCGAGCACCGGTGCAAAAGATGCGGTCTCGGCGCACAGGCAGGCAGTCGGCCCCCGAGGGGGGCGCGGAACGCACGCCGGGGGCCGCGGGGGGCACCCCCGCGGGCAAGGGCCGCGCCGCTCACGTGCGCAATCGGCTGATCGTCGCCGTGGCGGTCGTCGCGGCGGCCATCGCCGGCGCCGGAGCGCCCACGGTCATGGCGGCCTCCGGGCAGCTCAACGATTCCCAGAACCTGGTGACGCTCGCGCAGCGGACCCAGGAGGCGCTGACGCTCGCCCACGCGCTGGCCGACGAGCGCGACGACGTCACCACGTACATCGCCGCGGGCCGCCCCAAGTCCAAGGCGCCCTCCGAGCAGCGCAGCGCCCGGGTCGACCGACAGGTCACGGAGCTGCGGGCGGACGAGGAAGCGCCCGCCGTGCTGCTGAACGACCTGGACGGCATCGGCGCGGTCCGCAGAGCGGCGCTCACCGGCAAGAGCGATGCTCTCGAGACGCACGACGCCTACTCCGCCGTCATCACCGAACTGCACGGGCTCGCGGAGGACCTGGCCGAGCGGCTGCCGCCCCGGGCGGGCTCCGGCGCGCACTCCCTCGCCGAGCTCGACTCCGCCGTCCAGCAGTCCGCCGCGGCCCGCGGGCTGCTCCTCGCGGCTCTCAGCATCCCGCGCACCACCCGGACGGTCATCGACCCGCTCACCGGACTGCCGACCACCACGAGCAGCTCCTCGGCCGCGGGCACCAAGCAGCGCGACGCGCTCAGCGCCGCCGCCCAGCAGGCCGGACTGCGCTCGGAAGCGGCCCTCGCCGATTTCCGCGAGACCGCGCCCAAGGCCGCCAAGGCCTCCTACGACTCGACGGTCACCGGACCGGACGTCACCACCGCCGACAAATACCTCGCCGGCCTCACCGACCAGCCGACGCTCTCCGACGACGAGCTCGACACCAGCACGAAGAAGGCGGACGCCGCGCTCTCCGCCCGTGTCGAGCTGATGCGCGGCGCGGAGGCCTCCCTCTACGAGCACCGCACCAAGGGCCTCGAACTGCTGCGGGACGACGACGTCACCGCGCTGGAGGTCCGGATCGCCCTGATCGGCGCCCTGCTGCTGGTCGCGGTCGGCGTCTCGATGGCGATGGCCCGCACGCTCACCCGCCCGCTGGCCGTGCTGCGGATCGGCTCGGCCCGTCTCGCCGCCGACCCGGGAGCCGGGGAACCGGTCAGGTTCACCGGCCGCAACGACGAGTTCGCCCAGGTCGTCCGCTCCGTCAACGCGCTGCACGAGCACGCCGCCGCCCTGCACGAGCGGCTCGCCACCCTTGAGGGGGACCGCAAGCACCTCGTCGGGCAGCGCCAGCTGATGGCCGACGAACGCGACCGGCTGCGGGCCGAACTCGCCCAGGCCGCCGCCCACTTGGAGCAGGTCCGCGGCACCATCCACGGCACCTTCGTCAACCTCGCGCTGCGCACCCTCGGCCTGGTCGAGCGCCAACTCGGCGTCATCGAGGGGCTGGAGGAGCGCGAGCAGGACCCGGAGCGGCTGGGCACGCTCTTCAAGCTGGACCACTTCGCCACCGTCATGCGGCGCCACAGCGAGAACCTGCTGGTCCTCGCCGGACACGAGCACGTCCAGCACCACGCCGGCCCGGTCCCGCTCGTCGACGTCGTACGCGCCGCGGTGAGCGAGATCGAGCGGTACGAACGGGTCCGTATCGCCGCGCTGCCGCCGCACGCCCACCTCGCCGGATTCGCCGCCGACGACCTCTCGCACCTGCTGGCCGAACTCCTGGAGAACGCCTCGTCGTTCTCGCCGCCCGACCTCCCCGTCGAGGTCTCCGGCTGGCTCCTGGAGAACGGCGAGGTGATGCTCTCCGTGCAGGACGAGGGCATCGGCATGGCGGCCGACCGGATGACCCAGCTCAACGCCCGCCTCTCCGCGTTCGAACCGGACGACGCCTACGACCAGGAGAGCGGCGAGGGACTCGGGCTCGGCCTGTACGTGGTGGCCCGGCTCGCCCACCGGCACGGCGTACGCGTACAGCTGCGCGAGCAGAAGCAGGGCGGGACCGCCGCGGTGGTCGTCCTCCCGAAGACGCTGCTGTCCGCGTCCCCGGCCGGCACGGTCCCCTCGACCGCCCCGGTCCCCGGCGGCGCACCCACGGTGACCCTTCCGGGGGCCGCCGCCGAGGTCAACTCCAACGTCCTGCGCGGACGTTCGGCCCTCAGGGCAGCCGTTCCCGCCGCCCCGGCCGGGGACGAGGACCCCTTGATAGCCGCGGCGGAGGAGGCCGTACGGGACGCCGGGACGCAGGACGCGTCCGCACCCGGTCCGTCGGCTTCCGAGACCACGATGGAACTCCTGGCGCCGGTGCCGCCCGCCGACGCGCCGGTACCGCCGCCGCGCGGCCCGGTCACCCGGACGGACGGCGCGATGGCGCCACCGGACGCACCGACGGCGCCCCCGGACGGACCCGCCGCGCCGGCGGACGGACCGGGCCCGGCCGCGGCGGCACCCGCCCCGCACACCGTGCCCGCCCCCCGGCCCGCCAGCGATCCCTACGCCATCGGGCCCGACGTCCACGACCGCGCCCCGGACGAGGAACCGGAGCGGGTCACCGACAAGGGCCTGCCCAAGCGCACACCGAAGATCTCCGCGCCCGCGCCCGCCCCCCGGGCACGTGCCGGCGGGGTGGACGCCGAGGCGCTGCGGCGCAGGCTCGGTGGCTTCCACCGGGGCGCGACGGAGGGCCGCCGCGACGTCGAGGCGGAGATCTCCGAACAGACGGCACAGACACGCACCCCCGGCGCGCCGGACGGCCCGGCCACCGCACCGCACCGGGCACCGGACGCAGTAGACGCATCGGGGGGCACAGTCGAGGAGGCAAGCAGTTGACCGCGCCCAGTACCTTCGGCCTGAGCAGTGAAGCCCGCAATCTGCACTGGCTGCTGACCAACCTCGTCGAGGAGGTGCCGGGACTCCTGTCGGTCGCGGTCGTCTCCTCGGACGGTCTGCTGCTGCTCTCCTCCGACCCCGGCAGGAACGCGGAGGCCCGCACCGGGACGGAGCAGCGCCCCACCGGACCGAAGGGGTCCGCCGCCGACCTCGCCACCATCGTCTCCGGCATCGGCAGCCTGACCATCGGCGCCGCCAAGCTGATGGAGGCGGGCGGCGTCAAACAGACCATGGTCGCGATGGACGACGGCAGCCTCTTCGTCATGTCGATCAGCGACGGCTCGCTGCTCGGGGTGCACGGCGCCCCGGACTGCGACATGAGCGTGGTGGCGTACCACATGGCGCTCTTCGTCGGCCGCGCCGGCCATGTGCTGACCCCCGAACTCCGCAGCGAACTGCGCCAGTCACTAGAAGCCAAGCCGACGGGGAGTGCCCAGTGAGTTCATCCTCCGCGCCCAAGCTCCCCATACGCGGCGGCGATCGCAAACCCGCCCGGGTGCGCCCCTACTCGCTCACCGGTGGCCGTACCCGCTTCGGGCACGTGCTGCTCGTCGAGACCTTCGTGGCGGCTCTGGAGGCCCCCGAGGAGCGCCGGGAACTGACCAACGGGTCGCTCGAGACCCGGGTGATGCCCGAGATGCGGGCCATCGTCGAACTCTGCCGCCGGATGCGTACGGTGGCCGAGATCGCCGCCCTGCTCAGGATGCCGCTGGGCGTGGTCCGCGTGCTCCTGAGCGACCTGGCGGACCAGGGAAAGATCCGTGTGTACGGAACAGGTCACGGCCCGGGACAGCCGGACCGCGCTCTGCTGGAAAGGGTGCTGAATGGACTCCGTCGTCTCTGAGGGCGCGCCGAGGAGCGCCTTCCCCGCCACCGCGCCGATGCCGTTGGCCCCGGTGCCGCTGTCCGAGGCGGAGTCCGACGAGAACCTCCACGCCTGGCAGACGGACCGCAGCCGTGCCCCGATCGCCACCAAGATCGTGGTCGCGGGCGGTTTCGGCGTGGGCAAGACCACGCTGGTCACGGCGGTCTCCGAGATCACGCCCCTCCAGACGGAGGCGCTGATGACGCAGGCCAGCGAGGACACCGACGACCTCACCGCGACACCGGAGAAACTGACCACCACCGTGGCCATGGACTTCGGCCGCATCACGCTCGACGACGACCTCGTGCTCTACCTCTTCGGCACGCCGGGGCAGCAGCGCTTCTGGTTCATGTGGGACGACCTGGTGCGCGGCGCGATCGGCGCGGTGGTCCTCGCGGACACCCGCCGTCTCAAGGACTGCTTCCCGGCGCTCGACTACTTCGAGAGCTGCGGACTTCCGTACGTCGTCGCGGTCAACCACTTCGACGGCAGCGAGCCGTTCGACGCCGCCGACGTGCGTGAGGCCCTCACGGTGCCTCCACACATACCTGTCATGATCATGGATGCCAGGCGTCGGATCTCGGTCGTCGAGACGCTCCTCGCGCTGGTGGGGCACGCGCTCGACGTGAGCCCCGAATAAGACGTACGCAGAGTAAGGACGCCCATGCGGAAGATACTCGTCGTCGGAGCCGGTCAGTCCGGACTCCAGCTCGCCCTCGGCCTCCAGTCGAACGGGTACGAGGTCACCCTGATGTCGAACCGGACGGCGGACGAGATCCGCACCGGCCGGGTCATGTCGACGCAGTGCATGTTCCACACGGCACTCCAGCACGAGCGCGACCTCCAGCTGAACTTCTGGGAGTCCCAGGCCCCGAGGATCGAGGGACTCGGCGTCTCGGTCGCCGCCCCCGGCTCCTTCGACCCGGGCCCCTCGCAGCGCGCGATCGACTGGGTCGGCAGGCTCGACGGTTACGCCCAGTCGGTCGACCAGCGGGTCAAGATGGCCGGCTGGATGGAGACGTTCGCCCAGCGCGGCGGCCAGTTGGTGATACACGGCGCGGCGGTCTCCGACCTGGACTACTTCGCCCGTACGTACGACCTCGTGCTGGTCTCCGCGGGCAAGGGCGAACTGGTGTCCATGTTCGGCCGGGACGCCTCCCGCTCCCCGTACGCGCAGCCGCAGCGGGCCCTCGCCGTCGCCTATGTGCACGGTCTGGGTCCGCGCCCGGAGCACCCGGACTACGACGCGGTCCGCTGCAACCTGGTCCCCGGTGTCGGCGAGCTCTTCGTCATGCCGACGCTCACCACCTCCGGCCGCGCCGACATCCTCTTCTGGGAGGGTGTGCCCGGCGGTCCGGCCGACGTCTTCAACGGCGTCAAGGACCCGGCGGAGCACCTCTCCCTGACGCTGGAGCTGATGGAGCGGTTCGTGCCGTGGGAGTACGCGCGCGCCACCAAGGTCGAACTGACGGACGCCAACGCGACGCTGTCCGGCCGTTACGCGCCCACCGTCCGCAACCCGGTCGGCCGTCTCCCCGGCGGCGGCCTGGTCCTGGGCGTCGCCGACGTGGTCGTGGCGAACGACCCGATCACCGGACAGGGCTCCAACTCCGCCTCGAAGTGCGCGGCGGCGTACCTCGGCTCGATCCTGGAACACGGCGAGAAGGAGTTCGACGAGGCCTGGATGCGCTCCACCTTCGACCGCTACTGGGACACCGCCCAGCACGTCACGAAGTGGACGAACGCCATGCTGGGCGTCCCCCCGGAGCACGTCCTCCAGCTGATCGGCGCCGGCACCCAACTGGAGCCGGTGGCTCACCGCTTCGCCAACGGGTTCGACAACCCGGCGGACTTCGAGAACTTCTTCTATGAGCCGGAGAAGACGGAGGCGTACCTCGCCTCCCTCACCGGGGCCTGATCCCCGCCCTGATGTGGGCCGAGCGTGGCCGGCCGCGCGGTTCCCGGCGCTCCGGTGAGGAGCGCCGGCGCCCGCGAGGGCCCGGGAAGTAACGATTCTTCACCACCCTGGTGACAGGACACGCCGCTCCAGTTCTCGCACACATGCGGACAAGACGTGTGTTATTCATCCATGCACACATATAAGCGGCGCACCGTGCTGGGTGCCTCGATCGTGGCCGTCGGCTCGGGAGTCCTGGCAGGCTGCTCCGGCTCCGACTCTGGGTCAGGCCCGCGCTCGGGGCCCGGGGCCGCCGGCAACGGGGGCGGCGTCTTCGTCCCCAAGGGACCCGACGGCTTTGTGAACCCCTCCGATCCCGAGGTCCTCGCCAGTGAGCGCAGACGCGGTACCGGACCCGTCCGCGAGTTCCGGCTCACCGCCGCCGAGACCTCCCTCGACCTGGGCGGACGCACCGTCAGGTCATGGGCGTACGGCGACGCGCTGCCCGGCAAGGAGGTCCGGGTCACCAAGGGCGACATCCTCGCCCTCACGGTCGCCAACCACCTGCCGGTGGAGACGACGCTGCACTCGCACGGGGTCCGGATGCGCTGCGACATGGACGGCGTGCCGGGACTGACCCAGAACTCCATCAAGCCCGGCGCGGACTTCACCTACCGCTTCGCCATGGCGCACGCGGGCACCTACTGGCTGCACTCGCACTCCGGCATGCAACTCGACCGGGGTCTGTACGCGCCCCTGATCGTCGAGGACCCCAGGGAGCCCCTGTCCTACGACCAGGAGTGGGTCGTCGTCCTGGACGACTGGGTGGACGGCGTGGGCGGCTCCACCCCGGACGGAGTCCTCTCCCAGCTGCGCGGCGGCAGGGGCGCGCCGATGGACATGGGGGAGGGCGGCGCGCACAGCGGTTCCGGCCACGACGCGGCGTCCGGCCCGCAGTCGTCGGGCCACTCCCACTCCGCCGGCCCCTCGCGCATCCTGCACGGCTCGCGCAGCCGCATCCTGCGCAGCGAGGGCGGCAACGTCGACTACCCGTACTACCTGGTCAACGGCCGTATCCCGCAGGCCCCTTCGGTCTTCCGGGCCCGTCCGGGGGACCGCATCCGGCTGCGCATCATCAACGCCGGCGGCGACACGGCCTTCCGGGTGGCGCTGGGCGGCCACCAGATGACGGTGACCCACACGGACGGCTATCCGGTCGAGCCCAAGACGACGGACGCGCTGCTGATCGGCATGGCCGAACGCTACGACGTGCTGGTCACCGCCAAGGACGGGATGTTCCCCCTGGTCGCCCTGGCCGAGGGCAAGAACGCCAGAGCCCTGGCGGTCCTGCGCACCTCCAGCGGGAGCCTGCCCCAGCCCGCCGTGCACCCGCGCGAGCTGGACGGCAAGGTGGTGCCGGCCCGACGGATGCGGCCGCACGAGTCCGTGGCGCTCAACGACTCCCGCCCGGACCGCACGCTGCGGGTCAAGCTGACCGGCGGGATGCGGCGGTTCGACTGGGCGTTCGACCACGAGCCCTACTCCCTCGGGCGCCGTCATCCGATCCGCGAGGGCGAACGGATCCGCCTGAGCCTCATCAACGCCACCAACATGTGGCACCCCCTGCACCTGCACGGCCACACGTTCGCCCTCACCGGCCTGGGCGCGATCGGAGCACGCAAGGACACCGCCGTGGTCCTGCCGCACCGGAAGATCGTCGTCGACTTCTACGCCGACAACCCGGGGCTGTGGATGCTCCACTGCCACAACCAGTACCACTCCGAGTCCGGCATGATGACCATCCTCGGCTATCGCAGGTGAGAGCCGGATGTCGCGCCCTGCCGGGGCGGACACCGCTCCCGCCGGACGGGACGCGGCGCCCCTGCCGGGCGGGACGACGGCCCCTACCGGGCGCTCCCGTCCGGCCCGTCGGCCGCCCCCGGGGGCAGCGCCGGGGGTGTGTACCGCTGGACGGGCTTCCCGGCGGGGTCGGGCCGTACGGCGCCCAGGACCGGGTTGGCGGCGATCGGTGAGATCTTGATCCTCGTCCCCGGCCGTGGCGCCTGCACCACCATGCCGTCGCCCATGTACATGGCGACGTGAGTGGCCTCGGGGAAGTAGACGACCAGGTCGCCGGGGCGCAGCTCGGTCAGCGGGATCCGCGGCAGCCGCGCCCACTGTTCCTGACTGGTGCGCGGAATGGGCTGCCCGGCGTGGTCCCAGGCCTGCGAGGTGAGCCCCGAGCAGTCGTACGCCGCGGGTCCCTCGCCACCCCACCGGTACGGCTTCCCGACCTGCCGCACGGCGTACTCCACCGCCTCCTGGCCCTTGGGCGAGGGGGCCCGTACGCTGCTGAGCGCCCCGGACGTCACCAGCTTCCGCTGGGCCACCCGCGTCCCCTGCTCCTCCAGCGCGTCGAGTTCGGCGAGCTGTCGCGCGGTGAGCGAGGCCAGCAGCTTCTCGACCTCCTTGAGCCGGCCGCGGACCTCGTCGCGCTCCTTCCGCTGCCGTTCGGCGAGGGTGAGCTGAGCGTCCAGGGCCTTGCGCGCCCGCCGTGCCAGCGCGTCGGTGTGCCGCTCGCTGCCGGCCAGCCGGTCCACGGTCCTGACCCGCTCCCGGGACAGCTGCCTGAGCACCTGCCCCTCGTTCAGCGCGCGCTGCGGATCACGGGTGAGCAGCAGCCGCAGGTACGAGGAGAACCCGCTGCTGTTCTGGTACTGCTGCCGGGCCAGCCGTCCCGCCGCGCCGCGGCTGTCGTGCAGGGAGAGGCGGGCCCTGACGAGTCTCCCGTCGAGCCGGGCGACCTCGGCCCGCTGCTTCCCGAGCTTCTCCGCGGTCGCGTTGTACGTCTCGGTGGCGCGCTCGGCGTCCCGGTACCGCTGCTGGAGGCTCGTCAGCAGATGTGCCGCGGACCGCGCTTCGGGGCCTCCCGCGCCCGCGCCGGCCCCCACGGACGCCGAGGGGCCGGGGTTCGCGCCGACCCCCGTGGGCCCGGGGCCCGGGGCGGCCACGGCGGGTACGGGCGCGAGCAGCACCCCGGTCGCCAGCGCTGCCGTGCAGACCAGGCGCAGGACGCGTCCTGACACTTCATCACCTCCGGTGCCGCGGTGGAAGGTCCACCTCGCACCGGCAGGATCCGGCGGCCACGTGCCGGGTGCGCGCCCGGTGACCGGTTCGGCCCAAGAAGGTCACTCGTCGGCGTGGGACTCCGGCGTGGCGCCGCCGTTCCTGGTGGCCGGCCTGGACCAGGGCCACTTCGGCCCGCCGCCGGCGCGCCCCTCGGGGTCGTACTCGTACTTCCATCCCTGGTGCAGTCCCAGCCGCTTGCTCCGGGCCGCCTGGACGCGGCGGTAGACGAGGACGGTCGGCGGCCCGCCCGCCGCGTCCGGCACCGGTACGCGGTACACCTTCGGCGGGTGTCCGGTCAGACCGAGCAGGACGGGCAGCACACGCCCGTCCAGCGGGCCTCCCACGAAGGGGGTGTCTTGGCTCTTCACCGCACCAGTGTCACAAACGCGCGGCCCCGTTCCGCCCGGCGCCGCCCGGCGCCGCTCAAAGAAGGCGCGCCGCGTCACCGAGCAGGGGAACGACCCGCCGGGCCAGCACCCCCACGGCACCCTCCGGCGCCTCCAGGGCGAGCGCCGCCCGTACGACGTCGGCGGTCTGCGGATCGCGCCCCGCGCTCGCCACCAGCATCGCCACGAACTGCTCCACCAGCCAGTCCCGCAGCTCGTCCAGCGGCGGTTCCTTGCCCCCGTCGAGCCAGCTGAGCGAGGCGCCCTCGACGGCGGTGATCCACATCCGTACGGTCATCCGCAGCCGGGGCCCCGGATCCCGTACGGCGAGATGGTCGACGATGTGCTCGGCGGCGGCCCGCCGCACTCCGTCCACTATGGCGGTCGTCCTGGACGTCTCGACGACGCTGCCGCCCTGTAGCAGCGCGCTGAAGCCCGCGTCGTGCTGGTCGACGAAGGCGAGATAGCGGTCCAGGGCCCGCGACAGCCGTTCGCTCAGCGAACCCTGCGGCGGCTCCGCGAAGCAGTGCTCCAGTTCCTCCGCGGCGGAGCGCAGCGCGGCCTCGTACAACTGCTGCTTGCCGCCGGGGAAGTACCGGTACACGAGCGGCCGCGACACCCCCGCGGCCTCCGCCACGTCGTCCAGCGAGACCTCCTCGGGGGCCCGGTGCGCGAAGAGGGACAGCGCCGCGTCGAGGAGCTGCGAACGCCGCTCCTCGACGCTCAGCCGACGGTATGCGGGGGTGGGAGCCGCGGAGGTCATGTCGGCAGCGTAACCCGTGGGTTCGACCCCGCAGCCCCTGCTCGCACCGGGCCCGCGGGGGTCCCCTTCCGCCACCTCGTTCGGGGCCCCGCGGCGGGTACCGGCGTGGCGCCCCCTCAGGCCAGCAGGCCCGACGCCTTCCACAGCCGCCGCCCGACCCCCCGCAGCACACCGATGTCGTCCAGGAAGTCGGTCAGGTGTTTCGCCCCGGTCTGCATCACCTCGCGCCGGTGTCCGCTCGCCCGCACCTGCGCCACGGCCTCCCGACGGTCGAGGCCGACGTTCGTGTAGACCTCCGGATTGACGAAGGCGACGGAGAAGACGCGGGCGAACTCGCCCGAGGTGACGCGGGTGAACTCCTGGGACCAGCGTGGCGCGGTCACCATCTGGCGCCGCAGCTCCTCCCGCGCGTAGCGCACGTGCCGGGCCTCCTCGACCACGTGGATACGGGTGACGCCGCGCACCAGGGTCTGCACCCGCTCGTCCGGGAAGGTCAGCCGCTGCATCCAGTCGAGGATCTCCTCGCCGAGCAGTGTGGCGGTGAAGGAGCCGGGGGTGGTCGAGACGGTCTTGAAGAGCCGCCCGAGGTTCAGGTGGGCGCGGCTGACCGGGTAGTGCGGGGTGCCGCCGCGCGAGATCAGCCGGGCGAACATCTTCGAGTGCCGGCACTCGTCCTCGATCTCGGTGAGCGCGTACCGCACGTGCGCGCTCGTGGCCGGCTTGTCGTAGATGTGACGCACCAGCAGCTGCATCAGGATGATCTCGAACCAGATCCCGAGGGAGGCGAGCGCCGCCGCCTCGTGCTGCGAGAGCAGGATGCGCTGCTCCTCGCCCATCCGCTTCCACAGCGGGGTGTCGTAGAGCGACACCAGCTCCGGCGGCCAGAACCACTTGCCCTCCTCGAAGGGCGCGTCCCAGTCCAGCTCCTTGTCCGGGTCGAAGGAGTGCTTGGCGGAAGACGCGAGCAGCCGTTCGGCCACCTGTTCCCGGTCCTTGAGCAGGCCGAGCGCGTCGCGGAGCCCGGCGAGCTCGTCGAGTCCGTCTTCCGTCACCGTCGTCATGACTGTTCCCACCTCGTCGTACGGGATCTTCAGGGTTACCGGCGGTCACTTCTTATGAGACTGCCTGTCAGCAAGCTCGTCAATCCCCTGTGCGCGACTTGTTGACGACGCGTCTACCCCGTGTGAGCCTGCCGGGTATGCCGACGCACGAGCTGTACGCCAAGGACCCGGGAGACCCCCTCTGGCAGATACCGGCCTCGGGGGCAGCACGCTTCAGCTGGGAGTACGACGACGGTCGTGACCGGCTCCTCGCCCTGTACCAGAAGGGCAAGGACAAACAGTGGGACGGACAGCGCCGTATCGACTGGGACATCGAGGTCGATCCCTGCGATCCGCTCGGCACCCCCGACGAGGCGATGACCCTGTACGGGACACCGCACTGGGCGAAGATGACCGACCGGGACAGGGGCGAACTGCGCCGGCACTACACCGCCTGGCAGTTCAGCCAGTTCCTCCACGGTGAGCAGGGCGCGATGGTGTGCGCGGCGCGCATCGTGGAGTCCGTCCCCGACCTCGACGCGAAGCTGTACTCGGCCACCCAGACCATGGACGAGGCCCGGCACGCGGAGATCTACGGCCGCTTCCTGCACGAGAAGATCGGCATGCTCTACCCGGTCAACGACCACCTGCGGTCCCTGCTCGACGACACCCTCCGCGACTCCCGCTGGGACATGCCCTACCTCGGGATGCAGGTCCTCATCGAGGGCCTGGCGCTCGCCGCCTTCGGCATGATCCGCGACACCACGGACAAGCCCCTCCCGAAACAGATCCTCGCGTACGTGATGCAGGACGAGGCCCGCCACGTCGCCTTCGGCCGCATGGCGCTGCGCGACTACTACCGGCAGCTCTCCGACGCCGAACTGCGCGAACGCGAGGAGTTCGTCATCGAGGGCTGTCATCTGATGCGGGACCGGCTGCGCGGGGTCGAGGTGCTGGAGAACTTCGGCATCCCCCGGGCCGAGGCCGAGGTGTACAGCGAGCGGTCCGAATTCCTGCACCTCTTCCGCAGGTTGCTCTTCAGCCGCATCGTCCCCTGCGTCAAGGACATCGGCCTGTGGGGCGTACGCCTCCAGCAGGCCTACGTCGACATGGGCGTCTTCGAGATGGGCGACTCCAGCCTCGACCTGCTGATGGCCCAGGACGAGGAGATCGCGGAACGGCTGGACGCGCAACGGTTCGCGGCGGAGGAGAGGGAGCGGGTGGCCGAGGTCGAGGAGATGATCGAGTCGGGCGCGGACCCCTCCACCTGAGGACGGTGTGCTCGGACCGGGGTGCGGGAGTGCTCGGACCGGGGACGCCGAGTCCGCGCCGGGGTGCGGGAGTCCGCCGGGGAGGTGTGCGCCGACCGGGGTGCGGATGCCCGGCCGCTGACCTGGTGTCCGAATCCCGGCGCGGCGGACCGCCCCGACCGGCATGATCATGCCCATGACGCCCGAACCGAACTCCGTCCCCGCCGACCGTCCGTCGGCGCGCCGCAGCCTGGAGGGCCTGGCCCTGGGCGACGCCTTCGGCGAGCGCTGGTTCCCGCTCTTCCGCGACCGCCCCCAGGCCTACGCGGAGATCCGCGCCCGGCTCACCCCGCAGGAGCCGGCCTGGCACTGGACCGACGACACCGCGATGGCACTTGGTGTGCTCAGGGTCCTCGACCGGTACGGAGAGGTCCGCCCACACGAACTGGCCCAGGCCTTCGCCCTCGGCCACGACGCGGACCCGGCCCGCGGCTACGGCCACGGCATGCACCAACTCCTGCCGCGTCTGCTCCAGGAGCCGGAGCGCTGGCCGGAGCTGGCACGGCAGCTCTTCGACGGCGAGGGCAGCCTCGGCAACGGCGCGGCCATGCGCGTCGCTCCACTCGGCGCCTGGTTCCACCGGAGCCTGCCGCTCGTCGCCGAGCAGGCCGCGCTCTCCGCCCGGGTGACCCACGCCCACCCGGAGGGCGTCGCGGGCGCGGTCGCGGTGGCGACGGCGGCCGCGCTCTCGGTCCGGGGCGAACTGGACCTCGCCGCCGTCGCGGCCGCCACCCCGGCGAGCGCGGTCCGCGACGGCCTCACCGCGGCGGCCCAGGTCTCCTTCGGCACCCAACCCTGGAAGGCCGCCGACCTCCTCGGCAACGGACAGCGCGTCCGCGCCGACGACACCGTCCCGTTCGCCGTCTGGTGCGCCGCCCGTCACCCCGGCGACCTGGTCGCCGCCCTGTGGACCACGGCCGAGGGCTTCGGCGACGTCGACACGACCTGCGCCATCGCGGGCGGCATTGTCGCCGCCCGCACCGGCGTCGACGACGTACCGCAGGAATGGCTGCGTCGCCGGGAGGCGCTGCCCGGCGCCGCCTGAGCGGTCGGGCGACCCTCCGGGCGATCCGTCCGGGCCGCCGGGGACCCCCGTCTCAGTTGTTCCAGCTCTCGTCGTACGGGTCGTGCGGGGTCGGGACCGGCTCGGCCTCGGTGACGTCCAGGAAGGGGATGACACCGTCGTTGACCGGGTCCTTGGCCCGCTTGCCGGTGTAGGTGCCGGTGACCCGCAGCCAGGCGTCGGGCTCCAGGACGGGCGGGATGTGCCCGGTCAGACCGATCTTGACCGGCTGGGCGTCGGCGGCACAGCAGTTGAGGGCCATCCGCACCAGGTACGGGGTGCCGTCGTGGCCGAGGGCGACGAAGCCGGTGACCTCGATCCGCCGGTGCCCCAGGGTGCGGCCGTGACCGTACGCGGCGCGCCCCGCGTAGTCGACGACACTGAGCGGGAGCGGGTCGGTGGCCGGCAGACGCGGATAGGCGAGGGGGGCCTGAAGGGCCGTACCGGTGTGCAGGGCGCTGTAGGAGCCGAGCGCGGGCGGGGCGACCAGGATGAGGGCGAACAGCGGCAGGACGAGGAGCCAGGAGACACGGGGTTCCCGGTGCGTATGCCCGTCCCCGTGCCCGTCCCCGTGCCCGTCCCCGTGCCCGTCCCCGGCCTCTTGGGCCGCCGGCTGTCCCTCGCCCTCAGCCTCGCCCGAGCCCTCGCCCTTCCCGTGCCGGTCCCCGTCCTTCGACGCGTCGCGGGCCCCGTCCTTCGACGCGCGCCGGTCGTACCAGACCGTCGCCAGCGCGGCGAGGATCAGGACGACACCGGCCGCGAGGAGCAGCGGCCGCAGCCCGGCCTTGACGTAGCGCAGATAGAGGTCGGTGAAGCCGGCGTGCAGCACCGCCGCGCCGAGCAGGAACATGATCGCCGCCTGGGCCTGCCGGTTCACAGGAGCACCGCCCCGACGAGCACCGATCCGACGACGGCCAGCGCGAAGGTGGCGGGCGCGAACCGCAGGGCGAACCCGCGGCCGAACGTGCCCGCCTGCATGGCGAAGAGCTTCAGGTCGATCATCGGCCCCACCACGAGGAAGGCCAGCCGCGCGGTCAGCGAGAACTGGGTCAGGGACGAGACGACGAACGCGTCGGCCTCGGAGCAGATGGACAGCAGCACCGCCAGGACGGCCAGGGCCAGGATCGCCACCACCGGGTTGTCGGCCGCGGCGTGCAGCCAGCCGGCCGGCACCACGGCCTTGAGCGTGGCCGCCGCCATGGCCCCGACGACGAGGAAGCCGCCGGCGTGCATCACGTCGTGGCGTACGGAGCCCCAGAACGCGGCCCCCTTGCCGAGGCCCTCGTGCGCGGGGCGGGCCGGTGGCCGCAGCCAGTCGGCACGGCCCAGCCGCTGCCACAGCCACCCCATCGAACACGCCACGAGCAGACTCGCCACGAAGCGGGCCACGACCATCTCGGGGTCGCGGGGGAACGCGACGGCGGTGGCCGTCAGCACGATCGGGTTGATCGCCGGCGCCGACAGCAGGAACGCCAGCGCCGCCGCCGGTGTCACCCCCCGGCGCACCAGCGCCCCGGCCACCGGTACGGACGCGCACTCGCAGCCCGGCAGCACCGCCCCGGCCATCCCGGCCACCGGCACGGCGAGCGCGGGCCGTTTCGGCAGCGCCCGGGCGAAGAACGCGGGCGGCACGAACACCGCGATGGCCGCGGACAGCAGCACACCGAGGACGAGGAAGGGCAGCGCCTGGAGGACCACCGCGACGAACACGGTCATCCAGCTCTGCATCACGGGCGCGGACAGGGCGCCGCGGACCGGGCCCTGCGCCAGTACCAGGACGACCAGCAGCATCACCAGCACGAGCGGCGAGTTGAACTGCCAGCCCTGCGGATCGTCGCCGCGCCCGCGGACGCCCTCCGCCCGCACCGTCTGCGCGTTCGCGTCCGCGACCCGTGGTGGTGCGTCCGTGTCCCGTGGTGCGTCCGGGTCGCGGTGGCCGGACCCGGGCGGGGCCGCTCTGGTGATGCTCACGGGCGAGGTACCTCCGGCATGACAGGACTGGGGCCTCGTGGTGGGGAGCCCCCCATCAGTACGCCGATTCCGGCCGGATATCTCATTCCGGCCGCAACCGGCCTCCACCACGCCCTTCGGAGCCTTCCTCACCGTGCGCCTCCCGGGACCCGAGCACCGCCTCCATCACCGCCTTCGCGATCGGTGCCGCGTCGCCGCCCCCGCTGATGTCGCCGCGGTCCGCCGCCGCGTCCTCGACGACGACCGCGACCGCCACCGCGGGCTCCAGGGAGTCGTCCGCCTGGGCCCAGGAGATGAACCAGGCGTACGGCAGCCCCAGGTTGTCGATGCCGTGCTGGGCGGTCCCGGTCTTGCCGCCGACGGTCGCGCCCGGGATCGCGGCGTTCGCGCCGGTGCCGTCCGTCACCACGTCCGTCATCAGCCGGCGCATCCGCGCGGCCGTCGCCGGGCTCATCGCCTGGCGGAGCGTGCGCGGTCCGGTCGTCGAGACGATGGTGCCGTCCAGCCCTCTCCGCCGTTCCACCAGGTAGGGCGACTTGACGGCCCCGCCGCCCGCCACGGCCGCCGAGATCATCGCCATCTGCAGGGGCGTGGCCCGGGTGTTGAACTGGCCGATGGAGGAGAGCGCCAACTGCGACCTGTCCAGGCGGGTGTCGAAATTGCTGGGGGCCGCCAGGAACGGGATCCGCAGCTTCTTGTCGTTGAACCCGAAGCCCGCCGCCGTCCGGGTCATGTCGTACAGCCCCACGTCCACGCCGAGTTTCGCGAAGACCGTGTTGCACGACCACTCGAAGGCGTACCGCAGCGACGCGTCCTCGCAGCCGTCGGTCTCGTTCGTCAGCCAGGTCCTGGTGCCGGGCAGCGTGTACGGGTCGGGGGAGTCCGTCGAGTCGTCCAGGTCCGTCACCACGCCGGACTCCAGCGCCGCCGCGGCCGTCACCACCTTGAACGTCGACCCCGGCGGATAGGTCTGCCGGATCGCCCGGTTGAGCATCGGCTTGTCCGGCGCCGCGTTCAGCCGCCGCCACGCCTCCGTCACCGCCGTGCCCGTCCCCGACAGCTGCCCGGGGTCGTAGGAGGGCGTCGACACCAGCGCCAGGATCCTCCCCGTGGACGGCTGGATGGCGGCGACCGCGCCCCGGCGCCGGCCGAGCCCCTCGTAGGCGGCCCGCTGCGCCGCCGGGTCGAGGGTGGTGACGACCTGTCCGCCGGGGTTGCGGGCGCGCGTGACGTCGTTCCACAGCGGGAGCGGGGAGAGCAGCGGATCGGTCCCGGCGAGGATGCCGTCCTCGGTGCTCTCCAGGGACGTCGTGCCGTACACCTGCGAGGCGAAGCCGGTCACGGGCGCGTACAGCGGGCCGTCCGTGTACGTCCGTTCGTAGCGCAGCTGCTCCCCGGTGTCCCTGGAGCCGGTGACCGGCCGGCCGCCGACCAGGATGTCGCCGCGCGGCTGCCCGTAACGGGCGATCGACTGACGGCGGTTGGCCGGGTTGTCGTCGTACGCCCCGCCCCGGACGATCTGGACGCGGGCGGCGTTCACGAGGAGGGCGACGAACAGCACGGCGCACAGGGCGGCCGCCCTGCGGATGTACTTGGTCATGGTGAGTCCTTCCGGCGGCTCAGGGCGCCGCCGTCCCGTCGTACTGACTGCGTGCCGAATCACTGATCCGGATCAGCAGCGCGACGATGATCCAGTTGGTGACGACCGAGGAGCCGCCCTGGGCGAGGAACGGCATCGCCATGCCGGTCAGCGGGATCAGACCGGTCACCCCGCCGGCGATCACGAAGACCTGGAGCGCAACGATCGAGGCGAGGCCGATCGCGAGGAGCCGCCCGAAGGGGTCGCGCAGGGCGAGGCCGGCCCTGTAGCCGCGCTCCACGAGCAGCGCGTAGAGGAGGAAGATCGCCGAGAGCCCGGACAGGCCCAGCTCCTCGCCCGCCGTCGCGAGAATGAAGTCCGACTTGGCGGCGAAGCCGATCAGGATGGAGTGGCCGAGTCCGAGACCGGTGCCGAGCATGCCGCCGGCGGCGAACGCGAAGAGGGACTGGGCGAGTTGGTTGGGCCCGAGCCCCGCGTCGATCGAGGCGAAGGGGTGCAGCCAGTCCTGCACCCGCCCGTGGACGTGCGGTTCCAGCCGGCCCACGGCCATCGCGCCCGCACAGGCGAGCAGGAGGCCGATCGCGATCCAGCCGGTGCGGCCGGTGGCGATGTACAGCAGGATCACGAACAGGCCGAAGAACAGCAGCGACGTCCCCAGGTCCCGTTCCAGGACGAGCACCAGCACGCTCAGCAGCCAGACCGTGACGATCGGACCCAGGACGCGGCCCGTGGGCAGCTGGAGCCGGATGAGGCCGAGGATCGGGCGGCCCGCGTGGGTGAGCGCGTTGCGGTTGGCCGCAAGGTAGCCGGCGAAGAAGACCGCGAGGAGCACCTTCGCGAACTCGCCCGGCTGGATGGAGAATCCGGCGATCCGGATCCAGATCCGGGCGCCGTTCACGGCGGGGAAGAGGATCGGCAGGAGCAGCAGCGCGAGCGCGGTGACGACCGAGACGTACGTGTAGCGCTGGAGGACACGGTGGTCGCGCAGGAAGAACACGACCACGATGAAGAGCGCGACACCGAGGGTCGACCAGATGAGCTGGATCGGGGCGGCGGGGTCGGCGGGGGTCTCCAGGTCGAGACGGTAGATCAGCACCAGGCCCAGACCGTTGAGCAGGACGGCGATCGGCAGCAGCAGTGGATCGGCGTACGGCGCCCGCAGTCGCACCGCGAGGTGCGCGAGCAGCGCCAGCACACCGAGCCCGGCGCCGTAACCGGCGGCACCGGGCGGGACGGTGCCGTGCCGGGCGAGCCCGACGGCGCAGTAGCCGTACACGGAGAGCAGCACGGCGACGACGATGAGGGTGAACTCGACGCCGCGGCGCCTGGCGAGGCGCGCGGCGGGGACGGGCGGGGGCGGGTCCGCCGCCACGGCCGTTCCGGTCGTTCCGGCTGTTCCGGTCGTTCCGGCCGGACCGGTCGATCCGCCGGTTCCGTCCGAACCGGGCATTCCGGGCTGGATCATGTCCGGAACGTAGCAAGCGGTGGAGCCGATGTCCCGTCATGGAGTGACGAACGGTCCGTTTCGGTGTACCTCGCGCGGATCGCCACGGGGACGGGCGGAGGGAGGGGAGGGCTCAGGGGCCGTTCTCGCCGTCCCGGCCGTTCCGCCGGCCCCGGACCCGGCCCTCCTCGGCGTCCGGGTCGTTCCGGGCGTTCCGGGCGCCGTGCTCGTCCCGCCCGTGTCCGTGCATGTGCCCGTGCCCGTGTCCCTGTCCGTGCCCGTCCCGTTCGTCCTGTTCACTCTGTTCGTCCTGAGGGAGCGTCAAGGTCGCCAGCGCGCCGCCGTCGGGGGCGTTGGTGAAGACCAGCCGCGCGCCCAGCACCTCCGCCTGGCCGAGCGCGATCGTCAGGCCGAGTCCGTGGCCCTTGGAGCCGCCCTCGGTACGGAACCGCTGGGGCCCGTGCTCCAGCAGGTAGTCCGGATAGCCGTCACCGTGGTCCCGTACGGTCACCACCGGGCCGTCGACGGTCAGCGCCACCGGCTCCCTGCCGTGTTTGTGCGCGTTGGCCACCAGATTCCCGAGCACCCGCTCCAGACGGCGCCGGTCGGTCTCCACCCGTGTGTCGCGCACGACCCGGACCTCGGTCTCGGTGCCCGACGCCCACACCACCCGGCCGGCCAGCGGGGCCAGCGGCTCCGAATCCAGTTCCAGCCGCTCCCGCCCGGCGTCCAGGCGGGAGATCTCCAGCAGATCCTCGGTGAGCGTGCGCAGCGTCGCGACCCGGTCGCGCACCAGCTCGGTCGGGCGGCCCGGCGGCAGCAGTTCGGCCGCCGCGTGCAGTCCGGTCAGCGGGGTGCGCAGCTCGTGCGCCACGTCCGCGGTGAAGCGCTGCTCGCTCAGCAGCTTGCTCTGCAGCGAGGCCGCCATCGTGTCGAGCGCGCCGGCGACCGCGGCCACCTCGTCCTGGGGGCGCGTCGGGCGCTGCGCACGGTGGTCGGCGAGGGCGCGGGCGTCGGCGGTACGGGAGTCGTGGACCGTACGCGGATCGTTGACGGTACGCGGGTCGTGGACCGTACGCGGGTCGTTGACGCGCGCGTCGAGGTCGCCGGCGCTGATCCGCCGGGCCACCCGCGCCGTCGCGTGCAGCCGCCGGGTCACCCGGGTCACGGCGAACGCCCCGACCAGCAGCGTCGCGCCGATCGCGAGCGCCGAGGACCACACGATGGCCCGGTCCAGGGCGTCGATGGCGTGGGCGCCCTGCGCGTAGTCGAACTGCACGGCGAGCGCCCGCCCGCGGTCGGCGGGTCCGGCCGCCCACATGGTGGGGTGCGTGTCCTGGTCGCCGACCATCGTGCCGCGCCTGCCGTCGGTGGCCAGTTCGCGCAGCGGCGCCGGCAGTCCCGGCAGGTCGACGCCGGCGCCGGGCGGCAGCCGGTCGCCCTCCTCGTAGGCCGCCGTCACCTCGGTCAGCCGGTCGAGCGCGCGGTCGCGGGCCTCACCGACGGTCTGGTTGGTCACCGACACGTGCACGAGGACACCGAGGAGGGCGGCCAGGCCGCAGCACATCACCGCGAGGAAGGCGGTCGCCTTCCAGGTGAGGGTGGCGGTCCAGTGCGGGACGCGGCAGAGGGCCCGCAGGGTGCGCACGGCACGGCGGAGCTGTCGGGAGCACCGGCCGGGACGCCGGCGGGGGCTCGTCATGAGCCGCTCGGCGACGGGGACGTGGACGGGGCGGAGGTCGTGAACGGGGGCGCGGACGCGGACGGCGGCGGGACGGGGGCCGGGGTGGTGGCACGGGTGGGGGAGGGGGTGCCCACACGGAGGATCTCGTCGCGGGTCGCCAGCATCGCGTTCTGGTGCGCGTCCCAGGTCCACACCGTACGGAACTCGTAGCCCGGCAGGGTCGAGGGCGAACGGATGATCACCTGGCGGCCCGCGAGCTCGACGCTGACCACGCTGTCCGAGGTGCTCATGACCTGCACCAGCCTGTGGTCCAGGAAGGCGTACACGCGCACGGCCAGCTGGTTGCGGGGGAAGCGGATGCCGAGCACCATGTCGTCCTTCCCGTCGCCGGTGAGATCGCGGTAGTACGCCTTCAGGACCGGGCACTGCCTGCCGAGGGCGCCCTTCTTGCCGCAGTCCTTCAGCTGCCGGGCCGTCGCCGCGTGCGAGGCCTGCGCGCCGGAGTACTCCTCGGGGTGCGCGGCGACCTCCGCGCGCACCACGTCGAGCGGGTTCACCGCGTGGATGTCGTCGCCCGGCGCGGTGACGCCCTTGACCGTCTCGGTGTCGGCCTCGCCGTAGTCGAGGGCGGGCATCGACGCGGGCGGCAGCTCCGGCCAGAGCCTGGCCGGGCCGACGGCGGTTGGCGTCTCACCCGCGGAGTGCAGCGCGCCGGAGTCGCCGCAGCCGGCCAGGACGGCCACCAGCGCGGCGGCGAGAGCGGCGAGCGTGAGGCGGCTGGGCCGAGAGGGGGTCACTGCTCTCCTGCGTCCGGGCCGGCCTCGGTCCGGGGCCGGGGACGGCTCGGTGCGCGAGGCCGGCGTGAAACCGACGGAACCGACGCCCTACACCTTATTCGTACGGAAGTCCTTTTTGTTCGCGGGTGTTCCGCCGACCGGAGGCCCACGTTCCCTCGGCCGGTGCCCCGTCCCTTCGCCGGGTCCGCCGCTCCACCGGCTCCGCCGCTCCACCGGCCCCGCTACTCCGCCAGTTCCTCCAGGAGCCGGGCGGTGGGGAGCCCGGCCCGCAGGTACTCCACGAACAGGTCGTTGTGCAGGGCCCACGGCGAGCGGCGGCCCCGGATCAGCCGTATCGCCTCGTCGGAGCTGTGCCCCGCGAGGACCAGCGCGTGCGCCACGACGAGCCCCGAGCGGTTGTAACCGTGGTAGCAGCGGACCAGGACCCGCCGCCCGTCCTCCAGCGCGTCGTCCGCGGCCCGCGCGAGACGGATCACGCCCGCCAGCTGCGTGCCGTCCAGGGGGCCGTCCGGGATCGGCCACACATGGTGCTCGACGCCCGGGTCCGGACCGTGTCCCGGCAGCCGCAGCAGCGTCAGGACCAGGTCGAACTCATCGTGCACGACGGCGAACTGCGGCTCACCGGAGCGACCGGCGAACGCGTGCCCGCCCATCCACAGACCGGGCACGATCTCGCTCCACGGGTTCTGCGGAGCGGGTACATCGGGTTGCTTTCTGCGAGTCCGCAACGGCGCCTCCCACAACTCCCCCAACTGCTCACAAAGGTAACCGGGTTCTTGCCCCTGGAGCACCCCGCCTGTTCCCATGGTCGTGGGGTGATGGTGCATGAACGGACTGCGGGTCGTACCGGCCTGGCGCCACGGACAGGAGCGCCTCTACGTGTGCCTGACCGACGGGAGGAACGTCGCCTGGTACGACCGTGACACGGCCCGGGTCAACCTGCTCAGCGAGGACCGGCGGGAGGACGTGCTCGACACGCTCGCCCCGTTCCTCACGGGCCCGGTGACCGTGGGGCCGCCCCCGGTCCCCACCCCGGCGGAACTGGCCCGTCTCACCCTCCACCCGGACGACGACCTCGCGCCCAACCGGCCCGGCGAGGCACTGGTCGTCGCCCTCGACCGGGATCCGGGACCGGCCCACCGGCTGCGGCCCGACCCGCGCCGCCGCGCGCTCGCCGCCGAACAGGCCGTGGGCGACGCCCTCGACCGGCTGGAGGGGGCGGGCTGGCACACCGTGCACTCGGTCCCCCTGCCCGGCGGTGACCGCATCCACCACCTGGTCATCGGTCCCGGGGGCCTCTTCTCCGTCCGCGCCCTGTACGCCCGCAAGCAGCGGGTCCTCATCACCGATCCGATGGTCACGGTCGGCCGCCGCGAGTCGCGTCCCCTGCTCCGGCAGGTCCGCGCCGACGCCGGCCGGGCCTCGTACGCGCTGACCGCCGAGGTCCGTCCCGTCCTGGCCCTGGCCGGACCCGCCGGTCTCGACGTCCTCACCCCCCTCCGTGAGCTGCGCGTGCTCCAGGACACCGAGCTGTCCTCACTGGCCCGGCTGGGCGGGGTCCTGAAGCCGGCGGACGTGGAGGCACTGCACGCGATGGCCCGCGACCGGCACACGTGGCTGAGGGTGTGAGGCCCCGCCGCCCCCACGCGTCCCGGGCCCGACGGTGCCACGGCTGGTTCCGACACCACGGGTCCTCCCGGCGCCACGGGTGCTCGACGGCCGATGTCGCGTCCGTACGCCCGCTCCACCCCCTCTCCATGCCCCCGCTCCACCCCCTCTCCATGCCCCCGCTCCACCCCCTCTCCATGCCCCCGCGGTGCGCGACCTCCATGCCCCCGCGGTGCGCGACGGCGGGCTCACATCCGCACGTGACGCCCGATGTCCTCCTCGAACTCGGTGAGGGCCTGCGCGGTGAGGGTCGGGCGGGTCTCGGCGATGGCGGAGAGATAGTCCTCGGTACCGGCCGGCACCCCCCGGCGGTCGCTGATCTCGCGCTCGAACGCGGCCTGGGCACCCTTGCGCGCGGCGAACTCGATGTCGGCGGGCGTGAACATCTCACTCGCCGCCACCAGCCGGCGCAGCTCGACCCGGTCGGCGGCGGCCCCGAGATAACGCCGCCAGATGGCCTCCCGGGCGGCCGGATCGGGCGGTCCCACCGGGATGACGTAGTCGAACCGCCCGGGGCGCAGGAACGCCTGGTCCAGTGAGCGGACGGAGTTCGTGGCGCAGATCAACAGCCGCTCGTCGTGGTCACGGAAGCCGGGGATCAGCTTGAGCAGCTCGTTGGTGACACCGTGGCCGGGATCGACGGCCAGACCGGACCGGGCGCCGGCGATCTCCTCGACCTCGTCGATGAACAGCACCACCGTCTCCAGCTCCGCCAGCTCGGCGAAGGTGTCCCGCAGCGAGGCGGCGAGCCCCTCGGCGCCGGCCGCCAGCCGGGACGGGAAGAGCTCGACGAACGGCCACTCCAGCCGGGAGGCCACCGCCTTCGCGAAGCTGGTCTTCCCGGTGCCCGGAGGCCCGAAGAGGATGACCGCCTTCGGCGGCGCCACCCCGTACCGGTCGGCGAGCTCGGGCTCGGCCAGCGGCAGCACGATCCGCCGCTCGATGGCGTCCTTCTCCCGTTCCATCCCGGCGAGCGCGTGCCAGAGCCCCTGCGGCTGGAGCCTTCCGCCGAGCTCTGCGAGCAGACCCGCCTCGCCCGCGCCGAGATGCTCGACCTTCTCGTAGAGGACCAGCCCGGTACGCGCCCGGTAGCCGGAGTTCTCCAGGGCCGTCGTCCCGGTGGCCCCCGGGGCGAGCAGCGCCCCGATCCGCCGTACGTCCTGGGTCCGCAGCCGCCGTTCCAGTTCGCCGATCAGCGCGCTGCCGATGCCGCGGTCCCGCCACGCGGCGGAGAGCGCCACCAGCGTGATCCAGGCCCGGTCGCCCTGGGCCTGTGCCACCGCCATGCCCACCATGTCGTTCCCGGCCACGGCGACCACGGCGGGGCCGCCGCCCCGGGCGGCCGCCATGACCTCGGAGACCGGGAACACGGTGGCGGCGTCGTCCGCCTGCCGGTTCTGGTCCCATATCTGGATCGCCTGGTCGAGATCATCGTCGTGGAAGTCCCGCAGTCGCCACGTCGGCATCGTCGCCACCTCGCCGGCAGGCCGCCACCGCCCCTGGTGGCGCGCGGCCACACACCCTGCGCTGCCTTTGTCCGGTCCGCCTTGTCCCGCCCCGCCCTGTCCCACCCTGCTCCGTGCTGCCCTGTCCAGCCCCGCCCCCGTGGCCCGTCGCTGTTCATTGTCCGCGCGGGCCGGATACCCGGCGACCCGAGACCCGGCGGGGGGATAGGGCCGGAGCGAGCGCGGGCGGACCGTGCCGGCAGCGCCGGCCTGGAACGGAGGCCGGAGCCGGAGCGGGCCGCGGGTCGTGGGAGCGCCGCCGTCGCTCACGTCGTCGCGCGCGTCGTCGCTCACGGCAAGGGGTGCGCGCGGCCCGGATCCAGCAGCGGCGCCAGCAGATCGCCGTGGAGCTCCAGCCGCGGCGCGATGTCCCCGGCGCGGAAGACGAGCCGCCCCGGCTCGTCGCAGCCCGCGACCTCGTCCCAGGTGACGGGTGTGGAGACGGTGGGCGTGGCCCGGGCCCGCAGCGTGTACGGCGTCGCCGTGGTCTTGCGCGCCGCGTTCTGGCTGTGGTCGACGAAGACCTTCCCCGGCCGCAGACTCTTCGTCATCCGGTGCGTGACGAGGCCGGGGAGCGCGCGCTCCGCCTCGACGGCGAGCTCCTTCGCGTACGCGCTGACGTCCGCGGAGGCCACCGGCACCAGCGCCGCCAGCAGATGCAGCCCCTTCGAGCCGGACGTCTTCGCGTACGCCGTGATTCCGTCCGCCGCCAGCCGCTCCCGCAGCCACAGGGCGACCTCGCAGCACTCGACGACCGTCGCGGGCGCGCCGGGGTCGAGGTCGAGCACCAGCCGGTCCGCCTCGCCGGGCGCGTCCGCCCGCCACTGCGGTGTGTGGAACTCCGTGACGAGGTTCGCGGCCCACATGAGCGAGGCGAGGTCCTGGATCAGGACCATACGGGCGGGGCCCTCCGTCCGGGGGACCTCGGCCGTCCGGACCCAGGCGGGGGTACCGGGCGGCACGTTCTTGGTGAAGAAGACCTGGCCGTCCGGTCCGTCGGGGTAGCGCAGGAAGGAGACCGGCCGGTCGTGGAGGTGCGCCAGCAGCGGGGCGGCGGCCGTCGCGCAGTAGTGCAGGACCTCGCCCTTCGTGAAGCCGGACGCGGGGTAGACGACCTTCTCCAGATTGGTGAGCGCGAGCCGCCGTCCCTCCACCTCGGTGATCGGCGTCATGGGTCGAGCGTCGCACGAAACCGCGGGCGAGGCGCTCGGCGGCCCGCCTGCGGATGTGCGGTCGCGAACACGCGTCTAGCCTGACTTCCAACCGCGTCTCGCGACATCGGTGCCGGACCCCTCACCCCTCACCTCCCGCCTCCCGCCTCTCGAATCCGTGTCAGGAAGGTGCTGCACGTGCGATCCATCTGGAACGGCGCCATCTCCTTCGGGCTGGTCAGCATCCCGATCAAGGTCGTGAACGCGACGGAGAGCCACGCGATCTCCTTCCGTCAGATCCACCTCGACGACGGGGGCCGCATCCGCTACCGGAAGTTCTGCGAACTGGAGGACCGCGAGGTCACCACCGGTGAGATCGGCAAGGCGTACGAGGACGGCGACGGCTCGCTGATCCCGGTCACGGACGAGGACCTGGCCGCGCTGCCGATCCCGACCGCCAGGACGATCGAGATCGTGGCCTTCGTGCCGGCCGACCGCATCGACCCTTTGCAGATGGACACGGCCTACTACCTGTCCGCGAACGGCGTCCCCGCCACCAAGCCGTACGTCCTGCTGCGCGAGGCCCTCAAGCGCAGCCGGAAGGTCGCCATCGCGAAGTTCGCGCTGCGCGGACGGGAGCGGCTCGGGATGCTGCGGGTGGTCGACGACGTGATCGCCATGCACGGACTGCTCTGGCCGGACGAGATCCGCGGTACGGACGAGGTCGCCCCGGACGCGAACGTGACCGTCCGCGACCAGGAGCTGGACCTGGCCGACGCCCTCATGGACACCCTCGGCGAGGTCGACCTCGCGGACCTGCACGACGACTACCGCGATGCCGTGGAGGAGCTGATCGCCGCCAAGGCCTCCGGCGAAGAGGCGCCGGCCGCGCCCGCCGGGGAGAAGGCGGGCGGCAAGGTGCTCGACCTGATGGCCGCCCTGGAGAAGAGCGTGCGCGCGGCCAAGGAGTCCCGGGGCGAGGAGACGGACGGGACGACGGCCGCGAAGGAGGCCGAGGAGACCGGCGAGGCCGCCGAGGTGACCCCGCTCCCGGCCCGCAGGCCGGCCCGTACGGCACCGAAGTCGGTCGGAGGGAAGAAGTCCACGTCGACCGCGAAGAAGACGGCGGCGAAGAAGACGGCGACGAAGAAGACCACGGCGAAGTCGGCCTCCGGGACCACCGGCCGGACGGCCACGAAGTCGACGGCCCAGGGGACCACCAAGGGCGCGGCGAAGAAGACGGCCGCCAAGAAGAACACCGCGACCGCGAAGAAGGCGACCCCGCGCAAGCGCGCCTCGGCCTGAGCCACGACAGGACCACACCGGTCGGGTACGCCTGCCCGTACGCCCGTACGCCCGTACGCCCGTACGCCCGTACGCCCGTACGCCCGTACGGCGTTACGCCGGTCAGCTGATACGGCGGAACGCCAACACCGCGTTGTGGCCACCGAAGCCGAACGAGTTGCTGAGGGCGAGGTCGCCGAACGGAGGGAGGGGACGGGGGCTCTTGGTCACCACGTTCAGATCGATGGCGTCGTCCTGGACGTCGCAGCCGAGGGTGGGCGGGATCAGGCCGTGATGAAGGGTGAGTACCGTCGCGACGGCCTCCACACCGCCCGCGGCCCCCTGGAGATGGCCGAGATGCCCCTTGAGCGCGGTGACGGGCACCCGGCCGCCGAACACGGCGCGCAGCGCGCCCGCCTCGGCGAGATCGCCGTCGACGGTGGCGGTGGCGTGCGCGTTGACGTGGACGACGTCGACGATGTGGGCGCCCGCGTCCTGGACGGCCCGGCGCAGCGCCAGTGCCACGCCGCGGCCGGACGGGTCGGGCGCGGCCATGTGGTGGGCGTCCGCGGACAGGCCCCAGCCGGCGGCCTCGCAGTAGACGCGCGCCCCGCGTGCCCGGGCGTGTTCCTCGGCCTCCAGGAGCAGGAACCCGGCGCCCTCGCCGTTCACGAAGCCGTCGCGGTCGGCGGCGAACGGCCGGGAGGGGCTGGTCGCTCCGACGGGCTGGGCGGACAGCGCGCGCATGGCGGCGAAGGAGGCCATGATCGCCGGAGTGACCACCGCCTCGGCGCCCCCGGCGAGGGCGAGGTCGACCCGCCCGTACCGGATGCGGTCGATGGCCTGGCCGACGGCCTCGGTGCCGGAGGCGCACGCGCTCGTCACCGTGCGGGCCTCGCCGGTGATGCGCAGGGCGAGCGACACCTGCGACGCGGCCTGCGAGGGGACGGTCATCGGCGTGGTCAGCGGGGACACCGCGCGCGGTCCGCGGTCGCGCAGCCTGCGGTCGCCGCCGACCAGGACCGAGGCGTCGCCGAGGATGGCGCCGACCGAGACGCCGACCCGCTCGGGCGCGAGCCCGCTCTCCAGCGTGCCGGCCGGATCGAATCCGGCGTCCTGCCAGGCCTCGCGGGCGGCGAGCACCGCGAACTGGGCGGACCGGTTCATCCGTCGCGCCTGCGGCCGGGGCAGCAGTCCGGCGGGGTCCACGGGCACGGTCCCGGCGACCCGCACCGGTAGTCCGGCGAACTCCTCGCCCTCCAACTCCCGTATTCCGCAGCGGCCTTCGAGCAGCCCCTGCCACAGTTCCGCGACTCCGATCCCGAGGGGCGTCACGGCGCCGAGCCCGGTGACGACGACCCGGCGCGGGGCGCGGGCGGCCTCGGCGGCCCGGCGCGGACGCGGGCGATGGCGTACGACGTGCCCCTGCCGGACGGCCCGCGCGGCCCGCTCCCGCAACTCCGCGTCCGAGAGCGGTTCCTGGGCCCCGCTGTCCAGATCCGGGTACCACCGGCCCCACCTGCGGGTGTACGGCTCCTCGACGGCCCGGGGGTCGACGACGCGCAGCGAACCGACGCGGTCTCCGTCCCGGAATTCCACCGTGTCGAGATCGGAGGAGACGATCTCGGGAATGGCCGCCACGTCCAACCGGCGGCAGCCGACGGTCACTCGGCGGTCCCGCTCGAACACGGCGTCGTGATCCTGTCCGCCGAGCGGCGGCCGCAGGGTCAGTCGAATGGTGTGCGGAGTCTCGGGCAACGTGTGCATCACCGCGTACCAGGTGTTCTCCTTCGCGTCCTGCTCCGAGAGGGCGAGAAGATCACCGGGAATCACTTCGGCGACGGTGACGGCGTGGGGCTGTACGGGCACGTCGGAGGAATAGCGCATGTGAGCGAGTGCTTTCTTCGGGGCCTTCCGTCATCAACTGTCGGCGAAGAAGTGCGCATTGCCTAGATGCCTGCACCAATTATGTGAGCGACTCCCCCGAGAGCGCTGATCGGAATTCACCTCCAAAGACCGCCGCACCGGCTGCCCTCTTCCCGCAATGCCGGCCAACTACCCCTGAATGAAAGGAATTCGGGACCGTGCGAGTGAGGCGCACGCGGGGGCGACGGGTAGGCGTCGGCGAGCGCCGGCCCGCCCACCGCCACTGCCCGCTCCCGCCCGCCGGTCTGCTTCCCGCCCGGCGTACGCGGGTCCCGGCCACACCACACCTCGACCCCCGTCGGACGCACCCCCATCGGACGCAGCCCCGTCGGACGCACCCCCGACCGACGACGTGACCATACGACGTGACCACGCCCTCCGAGCCGGTGCTCACCCTGGCCAGAGGAACTCGTGCGCCATGTCGATCATGGCGCGTGCCGCGGCGCCGGGCGGCCGCTCGGACGGAGCGGCCAGGGAGAACTGCCATTCCAGGTCGGCGTCGTCGACGGTCAGCACGGCGACGCCCTGCTCCTCGCCGAGGGCCACCCGCGGCAGCAGCGCGACGCCCAGGCCGTTTCGGACGTAGGCCACGCCCGTGGTGAGGTCGTTGATCTCGATGGCGACGCGATGGGGGACGGAGGCCGCGGTGAAGGCCCGGTCGGCGACGGTCCGGTTGCTGTAGCCCGCGGGGAAGTCGACGAAGTCCAGGCCGGCCAGCTCGGTGATCGACACGGTGCGGCGTCTCGCGAGCGGATGGGCGGCCGGCACGACGAGGTCGAGCACCGAGGTGGCGAGGGCGGTGAGCGTGATGCCGGTCGGGCGCGGCCCCGGTCCCGAGACGAAGGCGAGGTCGAGCCGCCGTTCGAGGAGGGCCTCGACCAGGCCCTGGGAGCCGGAGGGGGCGGCGCAGGTCCGCAGGAACACGCCGGGATGACGCCGGTGGTACGCACCGAGGAACACGGGAAGGTCGATGAGCCCCACCGTGGTCGTCGCGCCCAGCCGCAGGGTGCCGCGCAGTCCGCCGCGGACCTCGCCCACCGCGTCCGCGGCCTCCCGGGCGGCGTCGAGGGCGGCATGGGCGCGCGGGAGCAGGGCGGCACCGGCATCGGTGAGCAGCACGCGCTTGGGGGTGCGCTCCAGCAGCGGCGTGCGGAGTTCTCGCTCGAGGTTCTTGACCGTCGTGGAGACCGCGGACTGGACGACGTGCAGCCGTGCGGCGGCACGGGTGAAGTTCGCTTCCTCGGCGACGGCGACGAAGTACTCGAGCTGGCGCAGTTCCACCCTTCGAGTATCCCTCGGCGAGCCCCCGAGGTATCTCTCGGCGAGATGGCGGCAGTCTCGGACTTTCGTTGGACACCGTCCGTCGCACCCGGCGATTCTGTTAGAAGTTCAACCTATTCAGGAGGCAGAAAGATGACCTACAAGACGCCACCGACATTTCTGGGAAGCGGCGACCCGGTGCGGCAGCGCAAGGATTACTACCCGCCTTGGCTGGACAATCTGGCCGACGATGTGACGCTGGAGGCCGGAGTCTTCACGGGCACCGTCCACGGGGCCGAGGATGTCTTCGCGATTCTGTCCTATGCGCGCACTCTGTACGATTTCCAGGACTTCATCTACATCGGGAAGTACGGAGAGAACGGCTTCGTCGAGGACTACGCGGCGACGGTGGACGGCAAGCCGATCGGCAACATAGCCGTCGTCTATTTCAACGAGGAGGGGAAGACGCAGCATCTCGTGATGAACCACCGTCCGCTCCAGATGCTCAACTACTTCTCCCGCAAGCTGGGCGAACACTTCGCCGGGACGGAGTACGCGCGGTATGTCGCCGACCCGTCGGACGTCGACCGGGGCTGAACGGATTCCCGCTCAACTCTGCTGCCGCTCATCCCTGTTCCCGCTCACCCCTGCTGCGATCCGGAGGAATCATGTCGCGCAATCAGACCATCGTGGACGCCTGCCGCCGAGCGTATTCCGGATTCGAGGAGAACGACTCCTCGGACCTGGTGGCCCTCATGTCGCCCGAGGTGATCTTCGACTTCCCCACCTCCCTGCCCTATGGCGGGACATTCCACGGGCCCGAAGGATTTCTCGCCTTCTACCGGGACATCTACGACCACTACTACGAGACCTTCAACTACGACGCGCACACGGTGCTCGACGCAGGGTCGCACGTGATCGTGCCGGTCAGGGCCAGGGCGAAGGCGAAGACCGGCCGCACCATGGAGAACGAACACTGTCTGCTGTTCACCGTGAGCGACGGCCTGATAGTGAAGGCGCGACTGTACGCGGACACCGCCAAGGGACGCGACTCGATCGACGGTCTCCAGGTGTTCCCGGCGGCCACCTGAGCCCCGAACCGGCGCAGCGGACACCGACGCGACGCGACCTGTTCCGCCGCCGGGACATTCTCCCGGGATCGGGCGCGGCGACCCGTCACGACAGATAGTCCTCCGACCCGGAACGGTGCGCTGCGACGAGCGGTCCTGATCACCGAATTCAGCAGACCGTACGAACGCAGCGCCCTCCTGAGTGCCGACCGGAATGCCGGCACCAGCACCTCGTTTTCCCCGATCACCGCCGAGTTCGTAGGGCGGTGAGAGACGAAAGGTCATTCATGCCTCGGTCCATGCGTGCGCTCGTAGCCGGGAGGGTCGGCGAACCCGTCGATGTTCTGCGGCTGGAATCCCGGCCCGTTCCCGTGCCGGAGGCCGGTCAGGCGCTGATCCGTGTGACGGCGACTCCGGTCCACGCCAGTGATCTGCACGTCCTGCGCGGCCGCTACGGTTTCTCCCCCGACTTTCCCGCCGTCGGGGGTCACATGGAATGCGTGGGCCGCATCGAGGCCCTTGGCCCGGACACCGAGGGGCTGAACATCGGTGAGCGTGTGGTGGTCGCCGCCGTCCCGGCGGTACCCGGACCCCCGGTGGCCGGAACCTGGCAGGAGTACCTCGTCGCCGACACCCGAAGGCTCCTGCCGGTCCCCGACGACCTGAGCGACTCCAGCGCCTGCCAACTCGCCGTCAACCCGTTGACCGCGCTGCTCCTGGTGACGCGTGTACTCGATGTGCAGCCGGGTGAATGGCTGTTGCAGACGGCCGCGGGCTCCACCGTCGGCCGGCTCGTCATCCAGCTGTGCCGGCATCTGGGCATCCGCACGATCAACGTCGTGCGGCGGCGCGACGCCGTCGCGGAGATCCAAGCGCTCGGCGGTGACGAGGTCATCTGCACCGAGGACGAGGACCTGGTGCGGCGCGTGGCCGAGATCGCGGGACCGTCAGGCGTGCGCAAGGCCACCGACTGTGTCGCGGGAGTCGTGGGCGCCCAGGTGTCCCAGGCGCTGGCTCCGGGGGGAGAGGTCGTGGTCTACGGCGCGCTGTCCACTCACCGGCAGACGAATCCGGCGGCGCTGACCATCCCGTTGCAGGCACGCTCGGTGATCTACGAGACCAAAGTGGTCCGCGGCTTCTGGCTGAACCGCTGGTTCGGCACCGCCTCACCCGAGGACGCGCTGCGCGCGCTGTCCGAGGTGCGGGGTCTGGTGGCCGACGGCGTCCTGAGCATCCCCGAGGGCCGCCCGTTCCCGCTCGAACGCTTCGCCGAAGCCCTCGCACTCGCCGAGACACCCGCACGCGACGCCAAGCCGCTCTTCGTCTTCGAGGACGGCCTTGCCGACAGGGCTGGAACATGACGGACAGGACGAGACCGATGTACGAGGGCAGCGGCGATCCGGCCCGGCAGCGCACGGACTACTACCCCCACTGGCTGGACAACCTCGCCGACGACGTGACGATGGAGGGCTCGGTCATCGACGGGGTCGTGCGCGGAGCCGAGGACGTCCGCACGGTGCTGTCCTACGCGCGCACGCTGTACGAGCATCAGGACTTCATCCACATCGGCGCGTACGCGGAGAACGACTTCGTCGAGGACTACACGTCGACGGTGCGCGGTGAGCCGATCGCGAACATCGCCGTCGTCTACCGGAACGCGGAGGGACAGACACAACACCTCGTCGTGAACCACCGCCCCCTGCACGCGGTCCTGCTCTTCTCCCGCCTCCTGGGCGAGCACTTCGCCGGAACCCGGTTCGCCCAGTACTTCGCCGCCCCGCCGCCCGACACGCACCACGACTGAGAAGAAGCGGAACCGCCCACGCCCGCACGCGAACGAAGCCCCCAGCCCGACCGGTTCCGCCCCACGGGGTGAGCGCTGGGGGCTCCTACTCGGAGTCGGGGTCCATCCACGCCTCGCTCAAGCCCCCGCATACGGCCGCCCCGAACGGCATGCTCTATCCGCCTGCACATACGCGAAGACCCCGGCTTCAGCGTTTCCGCTGGTGACGGCGTCTTTGGGCACCTCATACAAGGTGCCCCCGGCAGGATTTGAACCTGCGCACACTGCTCCGGAGCACGATCAGAGACTGGCTGCCAGATCGCCTCTGACCAGCCGTTTCCTTGATCCCGGGAGCTGGGGGTGCCCTCGTGTGTCGCAGATAGTGCGAAGTGGGGTGAGTCGCCTCCGGCTCCTGCGTCCGTTGAAAGGTCGGCTCCGCCGACGGGTGTCGACGGTCGCGCAATTCCCCAGCAGTTGCGTACCTTCCCTGCCCGCATGTTCGAATGCGGCGGGATTTCCGACGGCTGGTGATCGCACGTGGTTTGCTCCGGTCTGCTCAGCTGATAAAAGCTGGTTCGCGTCCCGTCTCGTGCGTGAAGATTCTCGGTGTGGCAGACACGGAACCCGCCGAAGAAGAGACGCCGGACGGACTGCTGGGCTGGTGCCTGGTGGCCAACGTGGCGCAGGAAACCGCGCACGGCGAGAGTGGTCTCGACGTCCAGCGCGGCACGAAGCACTTCCCGGTAGGTGCCCTGCTGTGTATCCCGCCCGTGCGCTGGGACCCTGGCTGGGGTCGCTGGCATGCGGTCGGGCGGCACAGAGGCAACGGCCGCCGGTACGTCAACATGGTCGTGCGCGCGGACGACCTGGAGAACTTCCGGGTCAAGGGTGTCTACAGCGAAGGTCTCGTCCGCAGCCTCAACGGCTACGACCACGACCCGGCCGCCCCGCGCACCCTCCAGAACCCGTGGACTCGCGAGCGGGCCCAGAGCTGGGCGGACGGCCGGAACCACGTCCGGGAGAGCATCGTCATCGACGGCCAGCGCCATATGCGGATCACCGTTCCCAACCCTCCGCCGGCAGAACTCCAGGTCGGCTGCGAAATTCTGCACCTCGCCCAGTACGGCACCAGGGGGCCCCATTACAGTCGCATGCCCCCTCCCGTGGAATGGGTCCCCGAGACCTGAGACGTGGAGTTCGAACCTGTGGGCGGAGAAGTTGACGCCGCTGGTGGGAAATTACGTGACGTTCCACAGACGGGCTGCCCGGATACCGGCGGTGGAACCAACCCGCTGAGCCCGCGGCGGTGCTGTCGGTTCGACCTCACTAGGCATCTGAGCTGCACAGTCGTGCCGCCTACGGGGTGCTCGCCGAAGATTCTCGACACGCATTCGGCAGGGCACCCAAACCCTGCCGACGCTCTTCCGGCATGCGAATGAACCTGGTGCGGAGTGCGATCGCTATCCAGCGGTTTGCCTGGCTGGCCGAGTGGGCGTCGAATGAGCTGTGAAGGGCTGGCTGCGCTGCCCTGGTGAGGTCGGCTCTTCCACCTACTGGCGGGTGTGGGAGGAGGCGCGGGAGTATGCGCTCCCGCCTGAGCGCGTCGACTCACGGTTGGCGGGGCGCCCCTACGACCTGCGGCACGCATGCATCACGCGGTGGTTGAACGCCGGGGTGCCGATCGCTGAGGTTGCCCGGCGGGTCGGCAACTCTCCCGAGGTGATCCACCGGCGCTATCACGGCTGCGTCGACGGCCACGAGGAAGCCGCCAACGCGAAGATCACAAGGGCATTGGAAGAGGACGGAGACGCTGCACAGCGCTCCGTGTCATCGCGCTGCGAGGGCGGTCCGGGAGATTCGGACCGCCTTTATGGGGCGGCACTTACCTGCGGCTCTCCCGGCTATGGCTCGCCCGGGAGCGCCCCGCAGCGCGTGGCTGCGGGGCGCCTAGTGGGGTCTAGTCGACATCCTGCCCGTTGAACTTGCCGCCCTTGCAGGTCGGGAGCTTGGCCGCGGACGTGTGCGCCCGATCGACCGTTCCGCCGCCCTGCTCGCACTCACCCGGGGTGAGGCTGGCGGGGGTGACGGTGGTAGTTGTGGCGGTGGCGGTGGCGGCGCCTGTGATGCCGAGTCCGGAGAGGGCTGCCGTCGCGATGACGGCGGCGAGGATTCGTCGAATGCGCATTTGGTTCGCCTTTCACGGAATACCTCGGTTGGGACACCACTCAGCTTGATGTTGATCCATGTGGGTGACACGTCATGTTAGGCCGTTCGGGTGACGTTGCTGTCGGGTGCGGAGTCGGTGACGCGACCCGCCGGACAGGCCCTAGCGCTAGAGGTGCAGCAAGTGTCCGAAAGCCCTGTTGGCCCGCGCTATCGGCTCAGGCATCGCCTAGCGCCGCCCGGTACGCCTTGTACCGAACCCGGGCGTCTTCGAACATCTCGATGGCGGCTGGGATGGCGCCGCACTCTTCGAGGTAGGCATGCTGCCCGACCGCCCCTTCCATGAGGACCGGTCGGGATTATTGGCGACATCACCGATGCCACTATTTCGATCGGTTAGGTCATTGAGAAAACCTCATCAACCACGCTGTGAAGCTCTTCGGGTTGGGCATGTCCACATGCTTCCGCAGAGGCCTCCGACGTCGGCAGGGGTGCCCTGTTCGTGAGGAGCGCGTGAGCGTGTCGGAGGTGTGTCGCGTGTATCGCAAATGGTGCGCGGATAGTGAGAGACAACAGGAGACGGCGGGAGTCAGTGAGACTGACTCCCGCCCTCTTCTCTGGGCATTCGCCCTGGTCGCCTGGGAACGTTCCTAGGTGATCGGCGAGTGCCCCCGGCAGGATTCGAACCTGCGCACACGGCTCCGGAGGCCGTTGCTCTATCCCCTGAGCTACGGGGGCGTATCGGCCGTGGTGTGCGGCGACGGGTAGAACCCTACCAGCTCTTTCGAGGGGGGCTGGCATGGGTTTATGTGGGGGACGGGCGGTGTGTTGAGGAGGGATGGGGAGCGGCCGTGAGTGGGGGCGGGGGCGCCCCGGGCGGGGGGCGAGGGGGCCCCGGCCACTCCGCGAGCGTCCCGGATGTGGGGGCGGGACCGGGGCGGGGTGGGTTCCGGCCCCCCCGTCCGGGTGGAAGTGGGGAAAAGCCGGACGCGGTGGCGGACGCGGACCTACTCTCGAGTTGTGTCAGGCGCGTCCGGTCGGGTGCTTGTTGTGGACGACAACAAGGTGATCCGGCAGCTGATCAGGGTCAATCTCGAGCTGGAGGGCATCGAGGTCGTGACCGCGGCCGATGGTGCCGAATGCCTGGACGTGGTGCATCACGTGCGGCCCGATGTGGTGACCCTCGATGTGGTCATGCCCCGGCTCGACGGGCTGCGGACCGCCGCTCGCCTCCGTGCCGATCCGCGCACGCGGAACCTTCCCCTCGCCATCGTCAGCGCCTGCACTCAGTACGAGGTCGAGAGCGGGCTCGACGTGGGTGTCGACGCCTTTCTCGCCAAGCCTTTCGAACCTGCTGAACTCGTACGACTCGTGCGGCAGTTGATGGAGCGGCGGGGGAGCCGGGGCGGCGAAGGCGGTGGTGACGACGACTGCGGGTCGCCCTTCCAAGGCGCCTTCGAGGCCGCCCGTGAAGGTGAGAGCTTCGGTTCGGGAGAGTTCGGTGCCGAAGGCTTCCCTGCGGAGGGTTTCCGCACGCAGGGTCTCCGTGCGGAGAGGTTCGGTACCGAGCGGTTCGGTGCCGCAGGGTTTGGTGCCGAAGGTTTCGGTGGGGAAGGGTTCGGGGTCGACGAAGCCGAGCGTGCCGGCCGCTCCGGTCACTGATCGGCACACCGTCACGTGGTGACCGCGCCGGTCATCGAGCCGTCCGTGAGCAGTCGGTCGGCGGAGCAGTCGGTCGGCGGCGGGTCATTCGTTCGGGTCAGTTCGCCCCACGCCACCCCACGGCGCCCCACGTCACCCCACCGCGACTCACGTCACCTCGCGTCGACACACGTCACCCCACGTCACCTCGCCTCTCCTCACCGCTCCCCACGGTTCGGGTGCCCCCGTACGCAGTCGTCCCCGTCCCCCGTCACGCCGCACCCCGCCTTCCACACCACCCCGTACCCCGTCCACATCCCGGACCTCCGGCCAAACCGACTCGCATACCCACCCCCCTCCTCCCCTACGCTGGTCACGTGACCCCCGTCGAGCTCTCCCGTACCGTGCTGCGCGCGGTGCGTCGTGCCGTGGACGCGGGTGAGCTGAGTGTGGCCGTGCCGGTGCGGGCGGTGGTGGCGCCGCCGGGGCCCGGTGGGTGCGGGGACTACGCCACGAACATCGCGTTGCAGCTGGCCCGGCCCGCCGGGCGCTCCGCGGTGCAGGTCGCCGAGATCCTGCGGCCCCACCTCATCGGCACCGACGGTGTCGCCGAGGTCGCGATCACCGGGCCCGGGTTCCTCAACATCCGCCTCGGCGGCGCGGACTCGGCCGTCGCCTCCCTCGTACGGGAGATCGAGCGCGGGCGCGGTTCCTACGGTCATGGCGACGCCCTCGCCGGTCAGGTGGTCCCGCTCCGGATCCCGATGCCGTACGACATCCGTGCCGAGGTCGTCGCCGACGCGCTCGTACGGATCATCGCCACCCAGGGTGGCCGGGCCCTCGTCCAGCACGCCGAACCGACGCACGCCGAACCGACGCACGCCGGACCCCCGCACGCCGGACCCCCGCACGCCGAACCGCCGCACGCCGGCCCACGGCACGCCACGTCCCCGCGTACCGACCCCGCCCCCGGCGCCCCGACCGCCTCCGGCACCCCCGGTACCCCCACAGCCCGCACCAACCCCGTAACCCTCCGCCCCGTCCCCGCCCCCGAGGACCCCGCCCCCCTCGGCACCGACGCCGCCCGCTGGGCCCTGCTGCATCCGGCCGGGCGCGATCGGCCCCGGATCGACAGTGGGCACCTTCTTCAGCGGGAGAGCAACCCGCTCTTCCGCGTCCGGTACGCGCACGCCCGCACCCGGGCCCTCACCCGTAACGCCGCCGCCCTCGGCTTCACCGCCACCCCCGGTGACGTCCCGGGGGCCGACGACCTGCTCGGCGCCCTCGCCGAGTACCCCCGTGCCCTGCGTGTCGCCGCGACCCATCGCGCCCCCGACCGCCTCGCGCGGCATCTCGTCACCACCGCCGACGCCCTCCTCGCCCTCCAGCACCTGGTGCTGCCGCTCGGCGACGAGAAACCCTCGGCCGCCCACCGCGCCCGGCTCGCGCTCGCCGAAGCCGCCGGGACGGTGCTGGCCGGCGGCCTGTCCCTGCTCGGCATCAGCGCCCCTGACTGTCTGTGAGAGAAGAATGAGCCGTTCCGCACACCCCGCCGGGCCCCGTCACGCCGATGTCCTGCCCGAGGGGCACTACAGCGCCCCGCCCGCCGACCTCAACGCCCTCGACCCCAAGGTCTGGGCCCACACCGTCACCCGTACCGACGACGGCATCGTGAGTGTCGGCGGTGTCGAAGTCACCACCCTCGCCGAGGAGTTCGGCACCCCCGCCTACTTCCTCGACGAGTCGGACTTCCGTGCGCGCGCCCGCGCCTGGCGGACCGCCTTCGGGCACGACGCCGACGTCTTCTACGCGGGGAAGGCCTTCCTCTCGCGCGCCGTCGTGCGCTGGCTGTACGAGGAGGGGCTGAACCTCGACGTCTGCTCGGGCGGTGAACTGGTCACCGCCCTCTCCGCCGGGATGCCCGCCGACCGCATCGCCTTCCACGGCAACAACAAGTCCGCCGAGGAGATCACCGCCGCCGTCCGGGCCGGCGTCGGGCGCATCGTCCTCGACTCCTTCCAGGAGATCGTGCGCGTCGCCCACATCGCCCAGTCCCTCGGCACGCGGCAGCGCGTCCAGATCCGGGTGACGGTCGGCGTGGAGGCGCACACGCACGAGTTCATCGCCACCGCCCACGAGGACCAGAAGTTCGGGATCGCCCTCGCCGACGGACAGGCCGCGGAGGCCGTGCGGCGCGCGCTCTCCCTCGACGGTCTCGACGTGGTCGGGATCCACTCGCACATCGGCTCGCAGATCTTCGACATGGCCGGGTTCGAGGTCGCCGCCCGGCGCGTCGTGGCGCTGCTCGCGGCCGTGCGTGACGAGCACGGGGTCGAACTGCCCGAGATCGACCTCGGTGGCGGCCTCGGTATCGCGTACACCAGCGACGACGACCCCCGCGAGCCGCACGAGATCGCCAAGGCCCTCAGCGAGATCGTCACCCGGGAGTGCGAGGCCGCGAAGCTGCGGACGCCGCGGATCTCGGTGGAGCCCGGACGCGCCATCGTCGGTCCGACCGCGTTCACGCTCTACGAGGTCGGCACGATCAAGCCGCTCGAAGGGCTGCGGACGTACGTCTCGGTGGACGGCGGCATGTCCGACAACATCCGCACCGCGCTGTACGACGCCGAGTACAGCGTCGCCCTGGTCTCGCGCACCTCCGACGCCGAGCCCATGCTCGTACGCGTCGTCGGCAAGCATTGCGAGAGCGGTGACATCGTCGTGAAGGACGCCTTCCTGCCCTCCGACCTGGCCCCCGGCGACCTGATCGCCGTACCGGCCACGGGTGCCTACTGCCGGTCGATGGCCAGCAACTACAACCACGCGCTGCGGCCGCCGGTCGTCGCGGTCAACGACGGCGAGGCACGGGTCATCGTCCGGCGCGAGACGGAGGACGACCTGCTCCGGCTCGACGTGGGATGACGCACGACGGCCACCGGCGGTGTCCCGGCGGCCGGAGGAAGATCTCCGGTCCGCCGGCCCGGCAAGAATGAAATAGACATCTCACGATCCGGACAAAGGGCGGAAAGCCCCGTCCGGTGAGTGAGACTGGTCCCACCGTAGACGGTATGAGGAAACGAGGTCGGATGATGCGTACGCGTCCGCTGAAGGTGGCGCTGCTGGGCTGTGGGGTTGTCGGCTCAGAGGTGGCTCGCATCATGACGACGCACGCCGACGACCTCGCCGCGCGCATCGGAGCCCCGGTCGAACTGACCGGCGTCGCGGTGCGGCGGCCCTCCAAGGTCCGTGAGGGCATCGACCCCGCCCTGGTGACGACCGACGCCACGGCCCTGGTCAAGCGCGGGGACATCGACGTCGTCGTGGAGGTCATCGGGGGGATCGAGCCCGCCCGCTCGCTCATCACGACCGCCTTCGAGCACGGCGCCTCCGTCGTGTCCGCCAACAAGGCGCTGCTCGCCCAGGACGGTGCCGCGCTGCACGCCGCCGCCGAGGAGCACGGCAGGGACCTCTACTACGAGGCCGCCGTCGCCGGTGCCATCCCGCTGATCCGCCCGCTGCGCGAGTCCCTCGCCGGCGACAAGATCAACCGGGTGATGGGGATCGTCAACGGGACCACGAACTTCATCCTCGACAAGATGGACTCCACGGGAGCGGGCTACCAGGAGGCCCTCGACGAGGCCACCGCGCTCGGGTACGCGGAGGCCGACCCGACCGCCGACGTCGAGGGCTTCGACGCGGCCGCCAAGGCCGCCATCCTCGCCGGGATCTCCTTCCACACGCGGGTGCGCCTCGACGACGTCTACCGCGAGGGCATGAACGAGGTCACCTCCGCGGACTTCGCCTCGGCCAAGGCGATGGGCTGCACCATCAAACTGCTCGCCATCTGCGAGCGGGCCGCGGACGGGGGCTCGGTGACGGCGCGCGTGCACCCGGCGATGATTCCGCTGAGCCACCCGCTCGCCTCCGTGCGCGGCGCGTACAACGCGGTGTTCGTCGAGTCGGACGCCGCCGGTCAGCTCATGTTCTACGGACCGGGCGCCGGCGGCGCCCCGACCGCCTCCGCGGTCCTCGGCGACCTCGTCGCCGTCTGCCGCAACAAGCTCAACGGCGCGACCGGCCCCGGCGACTCCGCGTACACCCAGCTGCCCGTGAGCTCCATGGGCGAGGTCGTCACGCGCTACCACATCAGCCTCGACGTGGCCGACAAACCGGGTGTTCTCGCCCAGGTGGCCACGGTCTTCGCCGAGCACGGCGTCTCGATCGATACGGTTCGCCAGCAGGGCCGGCAGGACGGAGGCGGCGAGGCCTCTCTCGTCGTGGTCACCCACCGTGCGTCCGACGCGTCCCTGAACGGGACCGTCGAGGCGCTGCGCAGCCTCGACACCGTGCGGGGTGTCGCCAGCATCATGCGGGTTGAAGGAGAGTAACCAGCAATGACCCACCAATGGCGCGGAATCATCGAGGAGTACCGGGACCGGCTCCCGGTGTCCGAGAACACGCCGGTCGTGACGCTCCGTGAAGGCGGTACGCCGCTCGTGCCCGCGCAGGTGCTCTCCGAGCGCACGGGCTGCGACGTCCACCTCAAGGTGGAGGGTGCGAATCCGACCGGGTCCTTCAAGGACCGCGGTATGACGATGGCCATCACGCGGGCGAAGGAGGAGGGCGCCAAGGCCGTCATCTGCGCCTCCACCGGCAACACGTCGGCCTCCGCCGCGGCCTACGCGGTGCGGGCCGGGATGGTCTGCGCCGTCCTGGTGCCGCAGGGCAAGATCGCGCTCGGCAAGATGGGGCAGGCCCTCATCCACGGCGCGAAGATCCTCCAGGTCGACGGGAACTTCGACGACTGCCTCACCCTGGCGCGCTCGCTGTCCGACAACTACCCGGTGGCGCTGGTCAATTCGGTCAATCCGGTGCGCATCGAGGGTCAGAAGACCGCGGCTTTCGAGATCGTGGACATGCTCGGCGACGCGCCCGACATCCACGTCCTGCCGGTGGGCAACGCGGGCAACATCACGGCGTACTGGAAGGGCTACACCGAGTACGCCGCCGACGGCATCGCCGCGCGGACCCCGCGCATGTGGGGCTTCCAGGCCTCCGGTTCCGCGCCCATCGTGCGCGGCGAGGTGGTCAAGGACCCCTCGACCATCGCCACCGCGATCCGTATCGGCAACCCGGCCTCGTGGCAGTTCGCGCTCGCCGCGCGGGACGAGTCCGGCGGCTTCATCGACGAGGTGACGGACCGTGAGATCCTGCGCGCCTACCGGCTGTTGGCCGCGCAGGAGGGTGTCTTCGTCGAGCCGGCGTCGGCCGCGTCCGTCGCCGGTCTGCTGAAGGCCGCCGAGCAGGGCAAGGTCGACCCCGGCCAGCGGATCGTCTGCACGGTGACCGGCAACGGGCTCAAGGATCCGGACTGGGCCGTCGCCGGCGCCCCGCAGCCCGTGACCGTACCGGTGGACGCGGTCGCGGCGGCGGAGCGGCTCGGGCTGGCGTAAGCCGGCCGATCGGCGCGAACCCGCCGCGGCTCGCAGGGGTCCCGTGGAAGTCTCCGGCCGGAGTTCCCCGGCAAAGGGCCCCTGGGGGTCCGCGGGGGCGTATGGGTCCGTAAGGGGGCATGCGGCGTACAGGGGGTGCGGCGGAGTCGTTCGGGGCGGGGTGAAAGCGCCGGAAAGCGGCGAAAAGCACCGGCCGCCACGGGCGACCCCGTGACAACCCCGCCGGGGGTGCACGGGGGGCTTACGACACGCATCGTGCGCCTCCTGTGCGCCCTATGTCGCCACAGAACCTTCCTTCGATAGGCTGTACCGAACCCGCCCGCCGCATATGCCGCGGTGCCGCGCCGTCATTGCGGCCTCCGGGTCTCCCCGTAGACATCGCAACCCGTCGCAGTTCCTCGCAGCAGTCACCTCAGCAGTCCACCGCAGTTCCTCGCAGTTCATCGAGAATCTCGCACATCACGCAGCTCAAGGAGAGTCATCGAGCGATGGCCGGTCCAGCGTTCCGCGCCGCCGCCGTCCGGGTGCGCGTCCCCGCCACCAGCGCCAACCTCGGGCCGGGCTTCGACGCCTTCGGCCTGTCACTGGGGCTGTACGACGACGTGGTCGTCCGGGTGGCCGACTCCGGGCTGCACATCGACATCGCGGGTGAGGGCAGCGAGACGCTGCCGCGCGACGAGAACCATCTCCTCGTACGCTCCCTGCGCACCGCCTTCGACCTGCTCGGCGGACAGCCGCGCGGCCTTGAGATCGTCTGCGCCAACCGCATTCCGCACGGACGGGGACTCGGTTCCTCCTCGGCCGCCATCTGCGCCGGAATCGTCGCCGCGCGTGCCGTGACCATAGGCGGCGACAGCAGGCTCGACGACTCCGCGCTGCTGGAACTCGCCACCGAGATCGAAGGGCATCCCGACAATGTCGCGGCCTGCCTGCTCGGTGGTTTCACGCTCTCCTGGATGGAGGCCGGAGCCGCGCGGGCGATCCGGATGGAACCCGCCGATTCCATCGTTCCGGTGGTTTTCGTACCGGGAAAGCCGGTGCTCACCGAGACCGCCCGCGGACTGCTGCCCCGCACCGTCCCGCATGTCGACGCCGCCACGAACGCGGGCCGTGCCGCACTGCTCGTCGAGGCCCTCACCCGGCGCCCCGAGCTGCTGCTGCCCGCCACCGAGGACCGTCTGCACCAGGAGTACCGCGCGCCGGCGATGCCGGAGAGCGCGGCGCTGGTGGAGCGGTTGCGGGCCGACGGCATTCCCGCGGTGATCTCCGGCGCGGGCCCCACCGTCCTCGCGCTCGCCGACGCGGAATCGGCCGACAAAGTCGCTGACCTCGCAGGTCAGGGCTGGGCCGCCAATCGACTGGACCTCGACGCCACGGGGGCGAGTGTGTTGCCGCTCGCGCCCACGGGTGTCCATTAAAAGCGCACGGTTGCCGGATTTCGAGAGGGGGAATGTTTGTTGGATCCGGTAGTGTTAACCTCAAGTCTGCACCCGACCCCACCATGGCGAGGTGCATCGTGTCCCCGTCCGGGACAACCTTTCTTCCGGGAGCCTCCCAAACTGCTTTGTGCCATGCATTGGGTGCTATGCGCTGAGCAGTGCTGAGCACGCTCCGGAACCGGCGTGACCGTGCCGATGTCACCGCAATTCAGTGCCACGGCTCCGGAATCGTCATCACGTCATCACCAGATATGTCTTCCGCCGCTTTGGCGGACCACCGCCCCGGCGCGGTCCACACCACAAGGGACCAAAGCCGGACAGCACAACCGGTCGCCGAGCCAGACAGGCCGACGTCCGCTCCAGGGAAGGACCCTTCGTGAGCGACACCACCGATCTGATGGGCGCGCGTGTCGAGGAGACCGCTGCCGCGCCCGCCACGGACGCCTCTGCCGCGCCTGCCTCCGGTGCCGGCTCCCGGCGGCGCCGCGGTACCGGCCTCGACGGCATGGTGCTGGCCGAGCTTCAGCAGGTCGCGTCCGGCCTCGGTATCAGGGGCACCGCGCGGATGCGCAAGAGCCAGCTGATCGAGGTCATCAAGGAGGCGCAGGCGGGCGGTGCCCCGGCGCAGGCCGCCGAGACCGCCACCGAGGCCAAGCCGAAGCGCCGGGCCACCTCCAAGGCCCGTACCGGCGACGAGGCCGCCCCGGCCGAGAAGAAGGCCGAGAAGGCCGCCGAGAAGGCCGTGGCCCAGCAGCAGATCGAGATCCCCGGCCAGCCCGCCGGAGGCCCCTCCCTCGCGAACGAGGCCGAGCGGGAGGACGTCCCCGCCGGGGAGCGCCGCCGCCGTCGCGCCGTCGCCGAGGCGGGCAGCCCCGAGACGGTCGCCGTCGAGGCGAAGAGCGAGCCGAAGACCGAGACGGGCGGCGAGGCCAAGGGCGACGCCGGTGACGGCGACGGCCGTCAGGGCCGCCGTGACCGCCGGGACCGCGGCGAGCGCGGTGACCGCGAGCGGGGCGGGCGTGAGCGCGACCGCCGCGGCGGCAAGGGCGACGAGCAGCAGCAGGGCCAGGCAGGCGGCGGGCAGCAGCGCCCCGAGCGCCAGGACCGGCAGGACCGTCAGGACCGCCAGCAGCAGCAGGGCGGCGGCCGTCAGGACCGTCAGGACCGCCAGCAGCGTGACAACGGCCCCCAGGACGACGACGACTTCGACGGTGGCCGTCGCGGCCGTCGCGGCCGTTACCGCGACCGCCGCGGCCGTCGTGGCCGCGACGAGTTCGCGACCAACGAGCCGCAGCTCGCGGACGACGACGTCCTGATCCCCGTCGCGGGCATCCTGGACATCCTCGACAACTACGCGTTCATCCGCACCTCGGGCTACCTGCCGGGTCCGAACGACGTGTACGTGTCGCTGGCCCAGGTCCGCAAGAACGGTCTGCGCAAGGGTGACCACGTCACCGGCGCGGTCCGGCAGCCCAAGGACGGCGAGCGCCGCGAGAAGTTCAACGCGCTGGTCCGCCTGGACTCGACCAACGGCATGGCCCCCGACTCCGGGCGCGGGCGACCGGAGTTCAACAAGCTGACGCCGCTGTACCCGCAGGACCGGCTCCGCCTGGAGACCGACCCGGGCGTGCTGACGACCCGGATCATCGACCTCGTCGCGCCGATCGGCAAGGGCCAGCGTGGTCTGATCGTGGCCCCGCCGAAGACCGGCAAGACCATGATCATGCAGGCGATCGCCAACGCGATCACGCACAACAACCCCGAGTGCCACCTGATGGTCGTCCTGGTCGACGAGCGTCCGGAAGAGGTCACCGACATGCAGCGGTCGGTGAAGGGCGAGGTCATCTCCTCGACCTTCGACCGCCCGGCCGAGGACCACACCACGGTCGCCGAGCTCGCCATCGAGCGCGCCAAGCGTCTGGTGGAGCTGGGCCACGACGTCGTCGTGCTGCTCGACTCGATCACGCGTCTGGGCCGTGCGTACAACCTCGCCGCCCCGGCCTCCGGCCGCATCCTGTCCGGTGGTGTCGACTCGACCGCGCTGTACCCGCCGAAGCGGTTCTTCGGCGCGGCGCGCAACATCGAGGACGGCGGCTCGCTGACGATCCTCGCCACCGCGCTCGTCGACACCGGCTCGCGCATGGACGAGGTCATCTTCGAGGAGTTCAAGGGCACCGGCAACGCCGAGCTCAAGCTCGACCGGAAGCTCGCCGACAAGCGCATCTTCCCGGCGGTGGACGTCGACGCGTCCGGTACCCGTAAGGAAGAGATCCTGCTCGGCAGCGACGAGCTCGCGATCACCTGGAAGCTGCGCCGCGTGCTGCACGCGCTCGACCAGCAGCAGGCGATCGAGCTGCTGCTCGACAAGATGAAGCAGACGAAGTCGAACGCGGAGTTCCTTCTGCAGATCCAGAAGACGACGCCGTCGCCGGGCAACGGCAACGACTGACCTGCGCACGACTGAGGGCCGCCCCCGCTGCGGGGGCGGCCCTTCGTGCTGTCCGGCACCGCCGTACGACCCACAGGCTCCCGCCAACGGGCCGGTCCCGGTGGGGACTTGACCGCCGGGACGGATGCGGAAGAAGGCGCCGGCGCGGGCAGCGACGCAGACGCGCACGCCGACGCGGGCCCCGGCCCGTACGCGTCGGCGCGCCGTGTCCGCGGCCGGGTCACCGGTGACGCCGCGGGCGAGACCTTCGCCACAAGGACCGAGGGCGGTCCCGTTTTGGCGTGGCACCGCGTCCGCGGCTGAAAGAGCAGGTGAGCGGGTTTCTGTCGGCACACGCCGGGCTTTCGGCGTGCCCGTCGTGACGGGCGGCGCGCGCATCGCGCTGTGCAACCCTTTGCCGAGTTTCCCCGTCTGACCGTGGGGAGTGACCATGGAGAAGTACGTGTCACGACCACAGACGGGCCTGGCCCTGAGAGACAGGGGTAACCGACAGCACGAGGACTGAGGGAGTACATGCCTGCCGAGACCACGCCGGACCCCGGGACACCGGGCGAGACCGGCACGAGCAGCCCGCGCCGCCGTGCGAAGGGCAGTCGCCGCAAGCCGCGGGGCACGCGTCGCAAGGCCCTGCTCATCACGGCCTGGACCGCGGCGGGCATCGTCGTGCTGGGCGGTACCGGTGTCGGGATCCTGTACTTCAAGCTCAACGACAACCTCAAGTCCGTCGACATCAACCAGGCCCTCGGTTCGGACCGGCCCATGAAGGTCGACAACGGCTCCGAGAACATCCTCGTGCTGGGGTCCGACACCCGGTCCGGCGGCAACGAGAAGCTCGGCGGCGGCGTCGACGACGGCAGCGCCCGCTCGGACACGGCGATGGTCGTGCACATATACGAGGGCCACAAGAAGGCCAGCGTGGTCTCCATACCCCGCGACACCCTCGTCCGGCGCCCCTCCTGCACCGACGCCAAGGGTGTCACCCACGACGCCGCGACCGGCGTCATGTTCAACTCCGCGTACTCCACCGGTGGCGCCACCTGCGCCGTGAAGACCGTCGAGTCCCTGTCCGGCATCCGCATGGACCACTACCTCGAGGTCGACTTCAGCGGCTTCCAGAAGCTCATCGACGATCTGGGCGGTGTCTCGGTCACCACGACCAAGGACATCAAGGACCCCGACAGCCACCTGAACCTCACGGCCGGCCCGCACAAGCTCAACGGCCGGCAGGCCCTCGGTCTGGTCCGCACCCGTCACGGCGTCGGCGACGGCTCCGACCTCGGCCGCATCCAGCTCCAGCAGGCGTTCATCAAGGCCCTGGTCGACCAGGTCAAGCACCTCGGCGTCCTGACCAGCCCCGCGAAGCTCTACCAGCTCGCGGACACCGCCACCAGGACCGTCACCACCGACTCCGACATCGGTTCGGTCAGGGACCTCGCGTCCTTCGCCGACGGCCTCAAGGGCATCGGCTCCTCGCACATGAACATGGTGACGATGCCGGTCCAGTACGACACCGCGGACGCCAACCGTGTCCTGGTCGACGAGACCAAGGCCAAGCTGGTCTGGAACGCCCTCAGGGACGACCGGGCGATTCCGAAGGCCGCCACCGAGGGCACCGCCACAGGTACCGCGAAAGGCGTCGTGAACGCCTCCTGAGGCCCGTACACAGGCCCTGAGCGGCCCGTACACACGCCCGGGAATAGATAATCCGTCCCCCCGGTTTTGGGGGATGCGCCCAGTCCTGGCAGACTGGTACGTCGGCTCCGGTTCACGCACCCGCATCCCGCGGCGGCGACCCGGCGCCCTCCCGAAACTAGGAGACACCTTGAAGCGCGAGATCCACCCCGAGTACGTCGAGACCCAGGTCAGCTGCACCTGTGGCGCGTCGTTCATCACCCGCAGCACGATCGAGTCCGGCACCATCCGTGCCGAGGTCTGCTCCGAGTGCCACCCGTTCTACACGGGCAAGCAGAAGATCCTCGACACCGGTGGCCGCGTGGCCCGCTTCGAGGCCCGCTTCGGCAAGGCTGCCGCTGCCAAGAAGTAGCGAGCCCACAGCGCCGGTCTCCGGCGTCCCCGGCACGGGGGCGCCGGGACCGGCGCTTTGCGGTGCAGCCCCTTCCCCCAGGCTCCCGGCCTCGTCCGGAGCGGGGGACCCCCACGCCGTACCTACGTCCCCGAGCCCTTCACGGAGCGGGGGACAGTCCATTGGAGCCGGAGATGTTCGAGGCGGTCGAGGAACTCATCGGTGAGCACGCCGATCTGGAGAAGAAGCTCGCTGACCCGTCGGTCCACGCCGACCAGGCCAACGCGCGCAAGCTGAACAAGCGCTACGCCGAGCTGACCCCGATCGTCGCGACGTACCGCTCCTGGAAGCAGACCGGGGACGACATCGGGACCGCGAAGGAGTTCGCGGCCGACGACCCCGACTTCGCCGCCGAGGTCAAGGAGCTGGAGAAGCAGCGCGAGCAGCTCACCGAGAAGCTCCGGCTGCTGCTGGTCCCGCGCGACCCCAGCGACGACAAGGACGTCATCCTGGAGATCAAGGCGGGCGCCGGCGGCGACGAGTCCGCCCTCTTCGCCGGCGACCTGCTGCGCATGTACCTGCGCTACGCCGAGCGCGTCGGCTGGAAGACCGAGATCATCGACTCCACCGAGTCCGAGCTCGGCGGCTACAAGGACGTCCAGGTCGCGGTGAAGACCAAGGGCGGCCAGGGCGCCACCGAGCCGGGCCAGGGCGTCTGGGCGCGCCTGAAGTACGAGGGCGGCGTGCACCGCGTGCAGCGTGTGCCGTCCACCGAGTCGCAGGGCCGCATCCACACCTCCGCGGCCGGCGTGCTGGTCACCCCGGAGGCCGAGGAGGTCGACGTCGAGATCCACGCGAACGATCTGCGCATCGACGTCTACCGCTCCTCCGGACCCGGCGGCCAGTCCGTGAACACGACCGACTCCGCGGTGCGCATCACGCACATTCCCACCGGAGTCGTCGCCTCCTGCCAGAACGAGAAGAGCCAGCTGCAGAACAAGGAGCAGGCGATGCGTATCCTGCGCTCCAGGCTCCTCGCGGCGGCGCAGGAGGAAGCGGAACGGGAGGCCGCGGACGCCCGCCGCAGCCAGGTCCGTACCGTCGACCGCTCCGAGAAGATCCGTACGTACAACTTCCCGGAGAACCGCATCTCGGACCACCGCGTCGGATTCAAGGCGTACAACTTGGACCAGGTCCTCGACGGCGACCTCGACGCGATGATCCAGGCCTGCGTCGACGCGGACTCGGCGGCGAAACTCGCCGCCGCGTAAGAAGCTCACGACAACAGCTCAGCCCCGGAGGACCAGCGTGCAGCAACATCTTGGGGGGCGACCCCCAAACCCCCGCGGCGTGCTGCTCGCGGAAGTGGCCCAGGCCACCCAGCGGCTGGCCGACGCCGGCGTGCCCTCACCGCGCAACGACGCGGAGGAGCTCGCCGCGTTCGTGCACGGCGTGAAGCGGGGCGAGCTGCACACCGTCAAGGACGCGGACTTCGACGCCCGCTACTGGGAGGTGATCGCGCGCCGTGAGGCCCGCGAGCCCCTCCAGCACATCACCGGGCACGCCTATTTCCGCTACCTGGAGCTCCAGGTGGGCCCCGGCGTCTTCGTGCCCCGGCCGGAGACCGAGTCGGTGGTCGGCTGGGCCATAGACGCCGTCCGCGCGATGGACGTCGTCGAACCGCTGATCGTCGACCTCTGCACCGGCTCGGGCGCCATCGCGCTCGCTCTCGCGCAGGAGGTCCCGCGCTCCCGGGTGCACGCCGTGGAGCTGTCCGAGGACGCCCTGCGGTGGACGCGCAAGAACGTCGAGGGGTCCAGGGTCGACCTGCGCCAGGGAGACGCCCTGGAGGCCTTCCGCGACCTCGACGGGCAGGTGGACCTGGTGATCTCCAACCCGCCGTACATCCCCCTCACCGAGTGGGAGTACGTGGCGCCGGAGGCCCGGGACCACGACCCGGAACTCGCCCTGTTCTCCGGCGAGGACGGACTCGACCTCATCCGCGGCATCGAGCGCACCGCGCACCGGCTGCTGCGTCCCGGCGGCGTCGTCGTCGTCGAGCACGCCGACACCCAGGGCGGACAGGTGCCGTGGATCTTCACCGAGGAGCGGGGCTGGGCCGACGCGGCCGACCACCCGGACCTCAACAACCGGCCGCGGTTCGCGACCGCCCGCAAGGCGATGCCGTGATGACGCGCATCCCGTCCCCCAGCCAGCAGTACGTGTACGAGGAGGCCCGCTAAATGGCACGGCGATACGACACCAACGACGCGACCGACCGCACGACCGGTCTGCGTGAGGCCGCGTCCGCCGTCCGCCGTGGCGAGCTGGTGGTCCTCCCGACGGACACGGTCTACGGCATCGGTGCCGACGCGTTCACCTCGGAGGCCGTCGCCGACCTGCTCGACGCCAAGGGCCGCGGCCGCAACATGCCCACCCCTGTCCTCATCGGCTCCCCGAACACGCTGCACGGGCTCGTCACGGACTTCTCCGAGATGGCCTGGGAGCTCGTCGACGCGTTCTGGCCGGGCGCCCTGACGCTCGTCGCCAGGCACCAGCCGTCCCTGCAGTGGGACCTGGGGGACACCCGGGGCACGGTGGCCGTGCGCATGCCGCTGCACCCGGTCGCCATCGAACTGCTCACGGAAGTCGGTCCGATGGCCGTCTCCTCCGCGAACCTCACCGGCCACCCGGCGCCGGAGGACTGCGACGCCGCGCAGGACATGCTCGGGGACTCCGTCTCCGTCTACCTGGACGGCGGTCCGACCCCCGGCAACGTGCCCTCCTCGATCGTGGACGTGACCGGCAAGGTGCCCGTACTGCTGCGCGCCGGGGCACTGTCGGCGGAGGAGCTGCGGAAGGTCGTACCCGACCTCGAGGTGGCGAATTGACAGCCCCTGACGCCCCCAGGCTCCCGGGCCCCCTCGACCAGGGGGCACCCCCATGCGTGGCATAGGCACGGGGAACGCGGGGTCCAACGGTTCTCCCGTGGGGTCATTCCGCATCCTCCACGTCAGCACCGGCAACGTGTGCCGCTCGCCCATCACCGAGCGGCTGACCCGCCATGCCCTCGCGGACCGGCTCGGCGACCCCCTGTGGGGCGGCCTGATCGTGGAGAGCGCGGGCACCTGGGGCCACGAGGGCGCGCCCATGGAGGCGAACGCCGAGACCGTCCTCGCGGACTTCGGCGCGGACGCCAGCGGCTTCGTCGGCCGGGAGCTCCTCGACGACCACGTCATCAGGGCCGACCTGGTCCTCACGGCCACCCGCGACCACCGCGCCCAGGTCATCTCCATGGGCCACTCGGCGGGTCTGCGCACCTTCACCCTGAAGGAGTTCACGCGTCTCGTACGGGCCATAGACACGGCGACGCTGCCCCCGCTGGAGGACGGCGTGGTCGAACGCGCCCGCGCCCTGGTGCGGGCCGCCGCGGCGCTGCGCGGGTGGCTGCTGGCCCCGACGGCGGAGGCGGACGAGGTGTACGACCCCTACGGTGCGCCGCTGCCGTTCTTCCGCTCCATCGGGGACGAGATCAACGAGGCACTGGACCCGGTCGTGACGGCGCTGACGGGCGTGCGGGCGAGCGCCTGACACGGACGTGGGACGCGGGCGCGGGACCGGCCCGCGCGGCGCCGGCCGGGGGACGGGCCGCGGCGAGACCGGGCGGTCACGGGATCGCGGTTCTACATTGGACGTAGCGCATCTCGCCGCCCAGGACGTGGCGCACCCCCTGCCGAGGTCCGGAGAACACCATGCCGGTCACACACACGCTGGAAGCGGACGTCCTGCGTCGCCAGGACCCGGAGCTCGCCGAGATCCTGCTCGGGGAGCTGGTGCGGCAGTCGACGACGTTGCAGCTGATCGCGGCCGAGAACTTCACCTCGCCGGCCGTGCTGGCCGCCCTCGGGTCGCCGCTCGCGAACAAGTACGCGGAGGGGTACCCCGGCGCCCGTCACCACGGCGGCTGCGAGATCGTCGACGTCGCCGAGCGCGTGGCCGTGGAGCGCGCCAGGGCCCTCTTCGGCGCCGATCACGCGAATGTGCAGTCCCACTCCGGGTCCTCGGCCGTACTGGCCGCGTACGCCGCGCTGCTGCGCCCCGGTGACACGGTGCTGGCCATGGGGCTGCCCTTCGGCGGTCACCTCACGCACGGATCGCCCGCGAACTTCTCCGGCCGCTGGTTCGACTTCGTCGGCTACGGGGTGGAGGCGGAGTCCGGGCGGATCGACTACGCGCAGGTGCGGACGCTGGCCCGCACGCACCGCCCCAAGGCCATCGTCTGCGGCTCCATCTCCTATCCCCGGCACATCGACTACGCGCTCTTCCGGGAGATCGCCGACGAGGTCGGCGCCTATCTCATCGCCGATGCCGCCCATCCCATCGGGCTGGTCGCCGGAGGAGCCGCGCCCAGCCCGGTGCCGTACGCCGACGTGGTCTGCGCGACGACCCACAAGGTGCTGCGCGGGCCACGCGGCGGCATGATCCTGTGCGGCGCGGAACTGGCCGAGCGCGTCGACCGCGCCGTCTTCCCGTTCACCCAGGGCGGTGCGCAGATGCACACGATCGCCGCCAAGGCCGTCGCGTTCGGCGAGGCGGCGACGCCCGCGTTCACGGCGTACGCCCACCAGGTGGTCGTCAACGCGCGGGCGCTGGCCGAGCGGCTGGCCGCGGAGGGACTCGACCTGACCACGGGCGGCACCGACACCCACATGCTCACCGCCGATCCGGCGCCCTTCGGCCTCGACGGGCGCACCGCGCGCGGGCGGCTCGCCGCCGCCGGCCTGGTCCTCGACACCTGCGCGCTGCCTCACGGGGAGACGCGGGGCCTGCGGCTGGGCACCGCGGCGATGACCACGCAGGGCATGGGCGAAATGGAGATGGCGCAGGTCGCGGCGGTGTTCGCGGCGGTGCTGCGGGGTGGGAAGGACAGCAGGACCGCTCGTGAAGAAGTGCGGGAGCTCACCGGAAGATTTCCGCCCTATCCGGACCTCTGAGGGGTACACGCACTCGTGTGCACAGCCACTCGTGCAACCATCGTCGCTACCCGGAAGTCCTCAGCCGTATGCGCGCATCGCTAGGGTGTGGGACTGAGATGGCCAGCGAGACCTGTGGGGAAGCCCGTGCGTGAATATCTGCTGACGCTCTGTGTCACGGCCGCGGTGACGTATCTGCTGACCGGGCCGGTACGGAAGTTCGCGATCGTGGCCGGAGCCATGCCGCAGATCCGGGCACGGGACGTGCACCGGGAACCCACCCCGCGGCTCGGCGGCATCGCGATGTTCTTCGGTCTGTGCGCCGGACTGCTGGTCGCCGACCACCTGACGAACCTCAACGCGGTCTTCTCGAACTCCAACGAGCCGCGCGCGCTGCTCTCCGGGGCGGCGCTGATCTGGCTGATCGGCGTGCTGGACGACAAGTTCGAGATCGACGCCCTGATCAAGCTGGGCGGCCAGATGATCGCCGCGGGCGTGATGGTCATGCAGGGTCTGACGATCCTGTGGCTGCCGGTCCCCGGTGTGGGGCTGGTGGCCCTCACGCAGTGGCAGGGCACCCTGCTGACGGTGGCGCTGGTGGTCATCACGATCAACGCGGTGAACTTCGTCGACGGCCTCGACGGGCTCGCCGCCGGCATGGTGTGCATCGCCTCCGCCGCGTTCTTCCTGTACGCCTACCGGATCTGGTACTCGTACGGCATCGAGGCCGCCGCCCCGGCGACGCTGTTCGCGGCGATCCTCATGGGCATGTGCCTGGGCTTCCTGCCGCACAACATGCATCCCGCGCGGATCTTCATGGGCGACTCCGGCTCGATGCTCATCGGCCTGGTGCTGGCCGCGGGCGCGATCTCCATCACGGGGCAGATCGACCCCGACGTGATGAACCTGTTCACCGGTTCCCCGCGCAACACCGTGCACCAGACGGTGCCCGTGTTCATCCCGCTGCTGCTGCCGCTGACGATCATCGCGATCCCGGCCGCCGACCTCGTGCTCGCCATCGTGCGGCGCACCTGGCGCGGACAGTCGCCGTTCGCCGCCGACCGCGGGCATCTGCACCACCGTCTGCTGGAGGTCGGCCACTCGCACAGCAGGGCCGTGCTGATCATGTACTTCTGGTCGGCGCTCATCGCCTTCGGCGCCCTCGCCTACTCGGTGAACTCGGGAGCCATGTGGAGCGTGCTCGGTATCGCGGCGCTCAGCGCGGTCGGCCTCGTGCTGCTCCTGCTGCCGCGCTTCACCCCGCGTGCTCCGCGCTGGGCCGAGCACCTGGTGCCGCCGCGCTACCGGCGTCGTCGCGCCGCCGCCCTGGCGCTCCCGGACGACGGGGCCGGGGAGCCGGCCGCGCAGGGGTCCGAGGCCGCCCGGGAGCGGGCGGACGACGACCAGGAACAGCGTCCCCAGGTCGTCGTCGGAGTCTCAGGAGTCAACGGGGCGACGGCAATTGGCACCCGCGCGCGCGTCCTGGACCGTCGCGGGGCCGAAAGTTCACGCTGACGCAAAGTAAGAATTGTGCAAGAGCCGCCAGCGGCAAACCGCTCCAATACCAGACAAGTTGCCCGTTATTTTGCACAGACGCGCAGGTTCACTCTCATGTGTGACAGCGAGCACACCATCTAGGTAAAGACCGCATCAAATAGTTTGTGATACGGTTCACGAGAACCCGGCGTAGAGCCGAAGGACCGTAGTGAGACGGTCCCTTGGCGTGAGGATCCCTCTCGACCCGGGACTACGCTCGTCCATGACGACACCCTGCCCCCCTTAGCAAGCGGAGTTGCCGCCATGCCGTCCAATGACGCCCGGATTCTCCTTCAGGCCGCCGTGCCCACAGCTGCCGTCGGCGCGATCGCCGCCGTGGTCAGCGGTGTGGTCGCGGGTGGCAAGGGAGCGCTCGGGGCGGTCGTCGCGACGCTGGTCGTGATCCTGTTCATGGGCATCGGGCTCTATGTTCTGCAGCGCACCGCCAAATCGCTTCCGCACCTGTTCCAGGCGATGGGCCTCCTGCTCTACACGGCACAGATTCTTCTGCTGTTCATCTTCGTCGCCGCGTTCAAGAACACGACGCTGTTCAACCCCAAAGCCTTCGCGATCACCCTGGTCGCCGCCACGCTCGCGTGGATCGGCGCACAGGCGCGTGCCCACATGAACGCCAAGATCCTTTATGTCGAGCCCGACTCCGCGAAGGGCGACAAGCCCGAAAAAACGGGGCACTCGTCGTGAGGGGTAGGGCCGGGATAAGTGCCTGTAGGAGATCCTGCTATCGTCCGGTGCCAACTGCGGCATCGCGGGCGCGGGCATCTGAGCTGACGCCTGCTCAATCGCGAGGCTTGATGCCCCACAGCCGCCCTCCCATCCGTAACACCAGTCCAGTGCCGAACCGCGGCTGCGCGCCGCGCCGACACAACGAGGTTGCCGTACCTATGCGCCACGCTGAAGGAGCCCGCGGTGAGTGCTGACCCGACGCAGGTGCTCGCCTTCGAGACCGACTGCCACATCTTCGACGGCTGTGGCTTCCCGGCTCCCGGCCTGCACTCGTTCCTGTTCAAGCCCCTCGTGGGCGACGGGGACAGCAACTTGTACTTCAACAAGACGATGCTGCTGGCGCTGCTCGGCTCGATCATCATCGTCGCCTTCTTCTGGGCGGCCTTCCGCAAGCCGAAGGTCGTCCCGGGCAAGCTCCAGATGGTCGCCGAGACGGGTTACGACTTCGTCCGGCGCGGCATCGTCTACGAGACCATCGGCAAGAAGGAAGGCGAGAAGTACGTACCGCTCGTCGTCTCGCTCTTCTTCTTCGTCTGGATGATGAACCTCTGGTCGATCGTGCCGGTCGCCCAGTTCCCGGTCACGGCGATCATCTCGTACCCCGTGGTGCTCGCCCTGATCGTCTACGTCCTGTGGGTCTCGCTGACCTTCAAGCGTCATGGCTTCGTCGGCGCCTTCAAGAACTTCACGGGATACGACAAGTCGCTCGGCCCGGTGCTGCCGCTGGCCATGCTGATCGAGTTCTTCTCGAACCTGATCGTCCGGCCCTTCACGCACGCGGTCCGACTCTTCGCGAACATGTTCGCCGGCCATACGCTGCTGCTGCTCTTCACGATCGCCAGCTGGTACCTGCTCAACGGCATCGGGATCGCCTACGCGGGCGTGTCGTTCATCATGGTGATCGTCATGACGGCCTTCGAGCTGTTCATCCAGGCCCTGCAGGCGTATGTGTTCGTGCTGCTGACCTGCTCCTTCATCCAGGGCGCGCTGGCCGAGCACCACTGAGCGCCCGCTTCTCGACCCCGCAGTCGTCCGGTGGCCAACCCCCACCGGTCCGTAAAGAAAAGGAAGAACTGGCATGTCCCAGACCCTTGCCGCTGTCTCCGGCTCGCTCGGCTCGATCGGTTACGGCCTCGCGGCCATCGGCCCCGGCGTCGGCGTCGGCATCATCTTCGGTAACGGCACCCAGGCGCTCGCCCGTCAGCCTGAGGCCGCCGGTCTGATCCGCGCCAACCAGATTCTCGGCTTCGCCTTCTGTGAGGCGCTCGCCCTCATCGGTCTGGTCATGCCGTTCGTCTACGGCGTGTGACGTCGGATCGACGACAGCCCACTAGACGAAAGGCACTGATATGAGCCAGCTGCTCATTCTGGCGGCCGAGCAGGAGAACCCGCTCGTCCCGCCGATCCCTGAGCTTGTCATCGGCCTGATCGCCTTCGTCATCGTCTTCGGCTTCCTCGCCAAGAAGCTCCTTCCGAACATCAACAAGGTTCTGGACGAGCGTCGCGAGGCCATCGAGGGCGGTATCGAGAAGGCCGAGGCCGCTCAGACCGAGGCCCAGAGCGTGCTGGAGCAGTACAAGGCCCAGCTCGCCGAAGCCCGGCACGAGGCCGCGCGGCTGCGCCAGGAGGCGCAGGAGCAGGGCGCCACGCTCATCGCAGAGATGCGTGCGGAAGGCCAGCGGCAGCGTGAGGAGATCATCGCCGCCGGTCACTCGCAGATCGAGGCCGACCGCAAGGCCGCTTCCCAGGCGCTGCGTCAGGACGTGGGCAAGCTCGCCACCGACCTGGCCGGCAAGCTCGTCGGTGAGTCCCTCGAGGACCACGCCCGGCAGAGCCGCGTCATCGACCGCTTCCTCGACGAGCTCGAGGAGAAGGCCGAGGCGACTCGATGACAGCGCACGGAGCGAGCCGCGAGGCATTCGCTGCAGCCCGTGAGCGTCTCGACGCGCTGACGGACTCGACGTCCGTGGACGCGGCCCGGCTCGGCGACGAGCTGGCCGGCGTCACCGCCCTGCTCGACCGCGAGGTGTCGCTGCGCCGGGTCCTGACCGACCCGTCGCAGCCCGGTGAGGCCAAGGCCGAGCTCGCCCAGCGCCTGCTGGGCGGCCAGGTCGGCGGTCCGGCCGCGGACCTGGTGGCCGGTCTGGTGCGCTCGCGCTGGTCGCAGTCGCGCAACCTGGTGGACACGCTGGAGGAGCTGGCGAACATCGCCGACCTCACGGCTGCCCAGCGGGCGAACACGCTCGACGACGTCGAGGACGAGCTGTTCCGGTTCGGCCGGATCGTCTCCTCGAACACCGAGCTGCGTGCCGCGCTGACCGACCGCACCGCCTCGAAGGCGGCCAGGAGCGAGCTGGTGCACAACCTGCTCGGCGGGCGTGCCAACGCGACCACCGAGCGTCTGGTGACGCGCCTTGTGACCGTGCCGCGTGGACGTAGCCTGGAGGCGGGACTCGAGTCCCTGTCCAAGCTCGCCGCCGAGCGCCGGGACCGCATGGTCGCCGTCGTCACCTCGGCGGTCCCGCTGAGCGACGGCCAGAAGCAGCGCCTCGGCGCCGCCCTGGCGAAGCTCTACGGCCGCCCGATGCACCTCAACCTCGACGTGGACCCCGAGGTCCTCGGCGGGATCCGGGTGCAGGTCGGTGACGAGGTCATCAACGGCGCCATCTCGGACCGGCTCGACGACGCCGGCCGCCGCATGGCCGGCTAGCAGCAACTCAATACGCGTAACACGTTGTACTTACGGCCCTGGTTGGGCCGTGCAGAGGATTCCTGGGGACTGACCCCAGACCCCCAAGAACACTTCGGGCCCAACAAGGAGAGCAGGGAACCCAGATGGCGGAGCTCACGATCCGGCCGGAGGAGATCCGGGACGCGCTGGAGAACTTTGTCCAGTCGTACCAGCCGGACGCGGCCTCGCGCGAGGAGGTCGGTACGGTCACCGTCGCCGGCGACGGTATTGCCAAGATCGAGGGTCTTCCCTCGGCCATGGCGAACGAGCTGCTGAAGTTCGAGGACGGGACCCTCGGTCTCGCGCTGAACCTGGAAGAGCGCGAGATCGGTGCGGTCGTCCTCGGCGAGTTCAGCGGTATCGAAGAGGGCCAGCCGGTGCACCGCACCGGTGAGGTGCTGTCCGTCGCCGTGGGCGAGGGCTACCTCGGCCGCGTCGTCGACCCGCTCGGCAACCCGATCGACGGCCTCGGCGAGATCGAGACGTCCGGCCGCCGCGCCCTCGAGCTGCAGGCCCCGGGCGTCATGGTCCGCAAGTCGGTGCACGAGCCGATGGAGACCGGCTACAAGGCCGTCGACGCGATGACCCCGGTCGGCCGCGGCCAGCGTCAGCTGATCATCGGTGACCGTCAGACCGGCAAGACCGCGCTGGCCGTCGACACGATCATCAACCAGCGCGACAACTGGCGCTCGGGCGACCCGAAGAAGCAGGTCCGCTGCATCTACGTCGCCATCGGTCAGAAGGGCTCCACCATCGCCTCCGTGCGAGGTGCCCTGGAAGAGGCCGGCGCGCTCGAGTACACGACCATCGTCGCCGCCCCGGCGTCCGACCCGGCCGGCTTCAAGTACCTGGCGCCGTACACCGGTTCGGCCATCGGCCAGCACTGGATGTACGACGGCAAGCACGTCCTCATCATCTTCGACGACCTCTCGAAGCAGGCCGACGCCTACCGCGCCGTGTCCCTGCTGCTGCGCCGTCCGCCGGGGCGCGAGGCCTACCCCGGTGACGTCTTCTACCTGCACTCCCGTCTGCTGGAGCGCTGCGCGAAGCTCTCCGACGAGATGGGCGCCGGTTCGATGACGGGTCTGCCGATCGTCGAGACCAAGGCGAACGACGTGTCGGCGTTCATCCCGACCAACGTCATCTCCATCACCGACGGCCAGTGCTTCCTGGAGTCCGACCTGTTCAACGCCGGCCAGCGTCCGGCCCTGAACGTCGGTATCTCGGTCTCCCGCGTCGGTGGCTCCGCCCAGCACAAGGCGATGAAGCAGGTCTCCGGCCGGCTCCGTCTCGACCTCGCCCAGTACCGTGAGCTGGAGGCGTTCGCCGCCTTCGGTTCCGACCTGGACGCCGCGTCGAAGTCGCAGCTGGAGCGCGGTCAGCGTCTGGTCGAGCTGCTCAAGCAGTCTCAGTACCAGCCGATGCCGACCGAGGACCAGGTCGTCTCCGTGTGGGCCGGTACCACCGGCAAGATGGACGACGTACCGGTCTCCGACGTCCGCCGCTTCGAGAAGGAGCTCCTGGAGTTCCTGCACCGCAAGGAGCAGGGCCTCATGACCTCCATCAAGGAGGGCGGCAAGATGTCGGACGACACCCTCACCGCCGTCGCGGACGCCATCGCGGACTTCAAGAAGCAGTTCGAGACCTCGGACGGGAAGCTTCTCGGCGAGGACGCTCCGGCCGCCGCCAAGTGACGTAAGGAAGGGACCTGACTCATGGGAGCCCAGCTCCGGGTCTACAAGCGTCGCATCCGATCCGTCACCGCGACCAAGAAGATCACCAAGGCGATGGAGATGATCGCCGCCTCGCGTGTCGTCAAGGCGCAGCGCAAGGTGGCGGCCTCCGCGCCGTACGCGACCGAGCTCACCCGCGCGGTCACGGCGGTCGGTACCGGTTCGAACACCAAGCACCCGCTGACCACCGAGGCGGAGACGGCGACCCGTTCCGCGGTGCTGCTCCTCACGAGCGACCGCGGACTGGCCGGCGCCTTCAACTCCAACGCCATCAAGGCGGCGGAGCTGCTGACCGCCCGTCTCGCGGCCGAGGGCAAGGAGGTCGACACGTACATCGTCGGCCGCCGCGGTCTGGCCCACTACCACTTCCGCGAGCGCACGGTCGTGGAGTCGTGGTCGGGCTTCACCGACGAGCCCACCTACGCGGACGCGAAGAAGGTCGCGGGTCCGCTCATCGAGGCCATCGAGAAGGAGACGGCGGACGGCGGCGTGGATGAACTCCACATCGTCTACACCGAGTTCGTCTCGATGATGACGCAGACGGCGATCGACAGCCGACTGCTTCCGCTGCGCCTCGAAGAGGTCGCGGAGGAGACGTCCGACTCGGGCGAGATCCTTCCGCTGTACGAGTTCGAGCCATCGGCGGAGGACGTCCTCGACGCCCTGCTGCCGCGCTACGTCGAGAGCCGTATCTACAACGCGCTGCTCCAGTCGGCTGCCTCCAAGCACGCCGCCACGCGCCGCGCGATGAAGTCGGCGACCGACAACGCGGGAGACTTGATCACCACGCTCTCCCGCCTTGCCAATGCGGCCCGCCAGGCCGAAATCACCCAGGAAATCAGCGAGATCGTCGGTGGCTCCGCAGCCCTTGCCGACGCGACCGCGGGGAGTGACAAGTAATGACGACGACTTCTGAGACGGCCGTTGCCACGGGCCGCGTCGCCCGGGTCATCGGCCCGGTCGTCGACGTGGAGTTCCCCGTCGACGCGATGCCGGACATCTACAACGCCCTTCACGTCGAGGTGGCCGACCCGGCCAAGGCCGGCGAGAAGAAGACGCTGACCCTGGAGGTCGCCCAGCACCTGGGTGACGGCCTGGTCCGCACGATCTCCATGCAGCCCACCGACGGTCTGGTCCGCCAGGCCGCGGTCACCGACAGCGGTACCGGCATCACGGTCCCGGTCGGTGACTTCACCAAGGGCAAGGTGTTCAACACCCTCGGTGAGGTGCTGAACTCCGACGAGAAGTACTCGGGCGAGCGCTGGTCCATCCACCGCAAGGCCCCGCGCTTCGACGAGCTCGAGTCGAAGACCGAGATGTTCGAGACCGGCGTCAAGGTCATCGACCTTCTCACCCCGTACGTCAAGGGTGGAAAGATCGGTCTGTTCGGTGGTGCCGGTGTCGGCAAGACGGTGCTCATCCAGGAGATGATCTACCGCGTCGCCAACAACCACGACGGTGTCTCCGTGTTCGCCGGTGTCGGTGAGCGCACCCGTGAGGGCAACGACCTCATCGAGGAGATGTCGGACTCGGGCGTCATCGACAAGACCGCCCTTGTCTTCGGCCAGATGGACGAGCCCCCGGGCACCCGTCTGCGCGTGGCCCTCGCGGGTCTGACCATGGCGGAGTACTTCCGCGATGTGCAGAAGCAGGACGTGCTGTTCTTCATCGACAACATCTTCCGCTTCACGCAGGCCGGTTCCGAGGTCTCGACCCTGCTCGGCCGTATGCCCTCCGCGGTGGGCTACCAGCCGAACCTGGCCGACGAGATGGGTCTCCTCCAGGAGCGCATCACCTCGACCCGTGGTCACTCGATCACCTCGATGCAGGCGATCTACGTCCCCGCGGACGACCTGACCGACCCGGCCCCGGCCACCACGTTCGCCCACCTCGACGCGACGACGGTGCTCTCCCGTCCGATCTCGGAGAAGGGCATCTACCCGGCCGTGGACCCGCTGGACTCCACGTCCCGCATCCTGGACCCGCGGTACATCGCCGCGGACCACTACGCGACCGCGATGCGCGTCAAGTCGGTCCTCCAGAAGTACAAGGACCTTCAGGACATCATCGCGATCCTCGGTATCGACGAGCTGGGCGAGGAGGACAAGCTCACCGTCCACCGTGCCCGTCGCGTGGAGCGCTTCCTGTCCCAGAACACCCACGTCGCCAAGCAGTTCACCGGCGTCGACGGGTCGGACGTCCCGCTGGACGAGTCGATCGTGGCCTTCAACGCGATCATCGACGGTGAGTACGACCACTTCCCGGAGCAGGCGTTCTTCCTGTGCGGTGGCATTGAGGACCTCAAGGCCAACGCCAAGGAGCTCGGCGTCTCCTGAACCTCGTGTTCGTGAGTGAGGGGGGCGGGGCCGCACCTCGCGGGGTGTGTCCCGTCCCCCTCCGTACGCCCATTAGACTTTGACCCAACACCCGGCGGCAACGGCCGGGTGGTGACCCGAGGAGCCCACCTTGGCTGCTGAGCTGCATGTCGAGCTCGTCGCCGCGGACCGCAGTGTCTGGTCCGGCGAGGCCACCCTGGTCGTCGCGCGTACCACGTCCGGCGACATCGGCGTCATGCCCGGTCACCAGCCGCTTCTCGGTGTGCTGGAATCGGGCCCGGTGACCATCCGTACGAGTGACGGTGGAACGGTCGTCGCCGCGGTGCACGGCGGTTTCATCTCGTTCGCGGACAACAAGCTGTCGCTGCTGGCCGAGATCGCCGAGCTGTCGGACGAGATCGACGTCCAGCGCGTGGAGCGCGAGCTCGAGCGCGCGAAGGCGGAGGGCGACGCCTCCGCCGAGCGTCGGGCGGATGTCCGACTGCGGGCGGTGTCGGCGCGCTGATCCGGGGGCACCTCCCGGACCCTTAGGGTACTGGGGGAGTGCCGAGTGATGCTTTGCCTCAGCCGCGGCTGGGACCGGATGATTCCGGCCCCGGCCGCGGCTGAGGCGAATGCGGAGGTTTTTTCTTTTCCGTTACCTAGGAGACGAGGAGGTCGGTGTCGATGGTCCTCGCTCTGACTGTGTGCGGATTGGTAGTGGCTCTCGTGGTGGTGGGGCTGTTCGTCTTCGGCCTCCGCCGCCGGCTCATCCAGCGTTCCGGCGGCACGTTCGACTGCAGCCTGCGCTGGGACGTGCCCGAGAAGAGCGACACCAGCGGCAAGGGCTGGGGCTACGGCGTCGCCCGCTACAACGGCGACCGCATCGAGTGGTACCGGGTCTTCTCGTACTCCCCCCGCCCGCGCCGGGTGCTGGAGCGGTCGGCGATCGAGGTGGCCGGCCGGCGCGCCCCGGACGGCGAGGAGGAGCTCGCGCTGCTCTCCGACGCGATCATCCTGACGTGTGTCCACCGGGGCACGCGGCTGGAACTTGCGATGAGCGAGGACGCGCTGACCGGTTTCCTCGCGTGGCTGGAGGCGGCCCCGCCCGGCCAGCGCGTGAACGTCGCCTGACCGTCGCCCGTCGTCGTCCGTGAACCGGGAAGACCGCCGCGGACGGACCCGGAGGTCCGCCCGCGGCGGCTGATGCGTGAGGGTGCGGGGTCAGCTCAGGCCGGTGTTGACGGCGCTGACCAGTTCACCGTTGCTGGTGTCGCCGCTGAAGTCCCAGAAGAACGCGCCGCCCAGACCCTGGGTCTTGGCCCACGACATCTTCGTGCCGATGGTGGCCGGGGTGTCGTAGGACCACCAGTTGTTGCCGCAGTGCGCGTACGCGGTTCCGGCGACCGTGCCGGTGGCCGGGCAGGACGTCTTGAGGACCTTGTAGTCCTCGATGCCCTGCTCGTACGTGCCCGCCGCGGGTCCGGTCGCCGTGCCGCCCGGCGCGTCCTGGGTGACGCCCGTCCAGCCTCGGCCGTAGAAGCCGATGCCGATCAGCAGCTTGTTCGCGGGTACGCCCTTCGCCTTGAACTTGGCGATCGCGTCGGCCGTGGTGAAGCCGGGCGTCGGGATGCCGTTGTACGAGGTGAGCGGGGAGTGCGGGGCGGTCGGGCCCTGTGCGGCGAACGCGCCGAAGAAGTCGTACGTCATCACGTTGTACCAGTCGACGTACTGCGAGGCGCCCGCGTAGTCGGCGGCGTCGATCTTGCCGCCGGAGGTGCCGTCGGCCGTGGTGGCCGCGGTGACCAGGTTGCCCGTGCCGAACTTGGCGCGCAGGGCCTGCATCAGGTTCTTGTAGGCCGCGGCGCCGCTGGTGTCACAGGACAGACCGCAGGCGTTCGGGTACTCCCAGTCGATGTCGATGCCGTCGAAGACGTCGGCCCAGCGCGGGTCCTCCACGAGGTTGTAGCAGGACTGCGCGAAGGCGGCCGGGTTGGCGGCGGCCTGGGCGAAGCCGCCGGACCAGGTCCAGCCGCCGAAGGACCAGAGGATCTTGATGTTCGGGTACTTGGCCTTCAGTTCGCGCAGCTGGTTGAAGTTGCCGCGCAGCGGCTGGTCCCAGGTGTCGGCGACACCGCTGACCGACTGGTCGGCGGTGAAGGCCTTGTCGTAGTCGGCGTAGGAGTCGCCGATCGCGCACTGGCCGTTGGTGACGTTGCCGAAGGCGTAGTTGATGTGCGTGATCTTCGCGGCCGAGCCCGACGTCACCAGGTTCTTGACGTTGTAGTTGCGGCCGTAGATGCCCCACTCGGTGAAGTAGCCGAGCTTGATGGCCTTGCCGGTGGGCGGCGGCGTGGTGGTGCCGCCGGTGGTGTGCACCGAGACCGCGCCGCTGGCCGGACCGGTCTGGTCGGCGGTGTCACGGGCCTGGACGGTGTACGAGTAGTCGGTGCCGGCGGTCAGCCCGGTGTCCGTGTAGGTCGTACCGGTCACGGTGGCGACCTTGGTGCCGCCGCGCAGGACGTCGTAGTTCTTGATGCCCTTGTCGTCGGTGGCCGCGCTCCAGGAGAGCTTCACCGAGGTGTCGGTGAGGGAGGAGGTGGTGGGAGTGCCGGGCGCGGAGGGCGGGTTGTCGCCGGGGACGGTGGTGCCGCCGTCACAACTGGCGCCGTTCAGCGTGCAGTTGGAGGGGGAGCCGGAGCCGGCGCCGTTGAAGCCGAAGGAGACGGAGGCACCTGCGGCGAGGGTGCCGTTGTAGGACTTGTTCTTGGCGGTCCAGTGGGTGCCGGAGTTGGTGACGTCCGCGTCCCACGCCGAGGTGACGGACGTGCCGGAGGGGAAGTCCCAGTTGATCGTCCAGGAGCTGATGGCGGTGGTGCCGGTGTTCTTGACGGTCCACTGGCCGCCGAAGCCCGTACCCCAGTCCTGGGTCTTGGTGTAGGTGGCGGTGGCGGAGGTGGCCGCATGGGCGGGGCTCGCGAGGCCGACCAGGGCGGCGAGGGGGAGGAGCAGGGTGGTGAGACCTGCCACTGTTTTCTGTCGGGCTCTGTGCCGGAAGCGCATGATGCCTCTCCTCGGGGGTGTCGTGGGCATGACTGAGCGCAGTGCGGTGAGAATAGAAAGGTCTGGACCATAGGTCAATAGGTCTGGACCAGTGAACGCAGTACTGCGCTGAAGCCTCAACTGCCGTGGAGAGGAAGCGGGGGGGGGGGGGGGGGGTGTGGGTGGGTGTGGTGAGGAAGCAGAAGATGAAGAAGTCCTGGGAGATTGTGTGTGGGCGAGTCACAAAGCGCGCGCGCCCAAGGCAAGAGAC
>NZ_JBHWEL010000042.1:0-41312 GCF_042734135.1 Streptomyces sp. NPDC059668
GTGTGTGACACTCCCTCGGTCGCGGGGGGGCCCGCGGGCGGGGGCGGGCGCGCGCCCGGGGGGGTTTGGGGCGGGCGACTGTCCGATCGGTGAGGAGATCCGGAGCTGGAAACTCCGGGTGTGTGCGCGAGGGCACGACCAGGGTGAAGCTGGGGAGGCCTCGACCCTGTGTCGCCCACAGTCCCCTGTGGGCGGGGTGTTTCTCTCATCCGGGTAGAACCTACGGCAGGGGATGCGGCACCGACAGTCGCAAACGCCTCCTGTCATCCACCTCGCACACGTTCTTCACACGCTCTGCCCCCGGCCGCACCCGCGGCGGAACGAAGCGGAATACGCCGTCGGCGCTCGGCCGGGTTCCGGTGCGGGTGCGCCGGTGACGTCAGATGCGGGAGAAGGCCTGCTCGATGACGTCGAGGCCCTCGTTGAGGAGGTCCTCGCCGATGACCAGCGGGGGCAGGAAGCGGAGGACGTTGCCGTAGGTGCCACAGGTCAGGACCAGTACACCTTCCTGGTGGCAGGCCCTGGCCAGCGCGGCGGTCGCCTCCGGGTTCGGCTCCTTGGTCGCGCGGTCCTTCACCAGCTCGATGGCGATCATGGCGCCGCGGCCGCGGACGTCCCCGATGACGTCGAACTTCTCGGCCATGGCGCCCAGCCGGGCCTTCATGACCGCCTCGATGTTCTTCGCCTTGGCGTTGAGGTCGAGCTCCTTCATGGTCTCGATCGCGCCGAGCGCGCCTGCGCAGGCCACCGGGTTGCCGCCGTAGGTGCCGCCCAGGCCGCCCGAGTGCGCGGCGTCCATGATCTCGGCGCGGCCGGTCACGGCGGCGAGCGGCAGACCGCCCGCGATGCCCTTGGCCGTCGTGATCAGGTCCGGGACGATGCCCTCGTCCTCGCAGGCGAACCACTGGCCGGTGCGGCAGAAGCCGGACTGGATCTCGTCCGCGACGAAGACGATGCCGTTGTCCTTGGCGAACTGGCTGATGGCCGGCAGGAAGCCCTTCGCGGGCTCGATGAAGCCGCCCTCGCCGAGCACCGGCTCGATGATGATCGCGGCGACGTTGTCGGCGCCGATCTGCTTGTTGATCATGTCGATGGCCTGCGCGGACGCCTCGGCGCCGGCGTTCTCCGGGCCGGTCAGCCAGCGGTAGCCGTAGGCCACCGGCACCCGGTAGACCTCGGGGGCGAACGGGCCGAAGCCGTGCTTGTACGGCATGTTCTTGGCCGTCAGCGCCATCGTGAGGTTCGTCCGGCCGTGGTAGCCGTGGTCGAAGACGACGACGGCCTGGCGCTTGGTGTACGCGCGGGCGATCTTGACGGCGTTCTCGACGGCCTCGGCGCCCGAGTTGAACAGCGCCGACTTCTTGGCGTGGTCGCCCGGCGTCAGCTCGGCCAGCGCCTCGGCGACGGCGACGTACCCCTCGTACGGCGTGACCATGAAACAGGTGTGGGTGAAGTCCTGGAGCTGGGCGGAGGCCCGGCGTACGACGGCCTCGGCACTCGCGCCGACCGACGTCACGGCGATGCCGGAGCCGAAGTCGATCAGACGGTTGCCGTCGACGTCCTCGATGATGCCGCCGCCGGCCCGCGTGGTGAAGACAGGGAGCACCGAGCCCACGCCGGCCGCGACCGCGGCGGTACGGCGGGCCTGCAGCTCCTGCGACTTCGGGCCGGGGATGGCGGTGACGACGCGGCGCTCCTGCGGAAGTGCGGTCATGAGGGGCTCCCTGATGATCTTGCGAACCGGACGGTCCCCGGCGGACGGGGCGCCGGGCGGGTGTTTTCGGACGCTTGACTTCTTTCTTCGCAGGCTAGGGCCGGCCCTGGGGGGTGGGCATGCTCCATGTGGGCGTTGTCGACAGGTCGGCTTGTCCGTGGTGGACATAGAGGGGGCGCGGCGGAGTGAGGACCTGTACACCGTGGACAGGGACACCGTGGACCAGGGCACCGCGGCCGGCTGCGGCGCGCGCAGGCGGAGACGTCGTGCGCGGGCGGCGCCGAAGGGCCGGCGGTCCGGGCCGGCGCGCTCCCGGCCCCCGGAACCGCGGACTCGCCCGGCAGGGCAGCCCCGTAAACGGTGAACTCGCCCCGCAGGGGCACTAGATTGACTCGCGGACGAAGCAGGGAGCGGCTGGTCAGGGGGCAGGGCGATGGACAGCGACGGGACCCAGGACGCGCGGGGCACGCATGCCCGGCCGGTGCCGCGTCCGGCGGGACCGGTGGACGCGGCGGCGATGCCACCCCGGCCGGCACAGGCGCCGGGCGTACCGCCGTTGCCGGACGGATCCGCCTTCCTGGCCTGGCTGCGGGCACCGCGGCCCGAGGCCGCCCCCGGAGTGTGGCGGTTCGGCTACCGGCCCCGCCCCGAGCAGGAGCCGGAGCGCATCCCCGCCCGGCAGCTGCTGAGCGGCGCGGTGATCGCCTTCCTGGTCGGCTGGCTGGTCTGGTCGCTGCTGTGGAACGGCTACCTCGGCGGCTGGTGGGTCCTGCCGCTCGAACTGTTCACCCCCGACTCCTGGCGCCACAGCGACGACCGGGTCGGCAACGCGTTCCTCTGGTACGGCTACTACACGCTGATCGCCCTCGCCATCATGATCGTCGTCGGCCGCCTCGGCCGCTGGGGTGAGGTCTGGCGGCGCTACGGACTGCCCGCGTGGCACCGCGCCGCTCCCGTCCACGAGCGCCCGCCCGCGCCCGAGGAGGACCCCGCCCGGTGGAACCACCTGCGCGCCGCCGGAGCCGCCGACGCCGCCGACCGGCTCGCCGCCGAGGCCGGCCGCGGGCTGATGCGCGATGTCGACCACGCCCGGATCGCCCGCGCCTGGCAGGGGGTGCGCAGCGGACGCCACAGCCTCGCCACCTTCACCGCCGCCGTGCTCACGGACGGCGCCGCCGCCTGCCTGCACCCCTCCGGCGACCGCGACCTGCCCGGACGGCTGGCCCGCCACGACCTGGTGACCGGACAGGTGCGGCTCGGCGCGACCGCCGACGACCCGCGCAACCCCTACGCCTACCGCGACACCGGACTCGCCCTCGGCCCCGAGCTGCTGGGCACCTCCCTGCTCGCCGTCGGCCCGGCCGGATCCGGCAAGACCGGCGCGGTCGTCTGGCCGCTCGCCGAGTCGCTGTGCCTGCACGCCCTCGCCGGGCGCGCCGCCGTCGTGGTGGTGGGCGCCGCCGGCGCCGGACTCGGCCCCGTCGACGCGTACGACGTCGTCGTACGGATCGGGAACCCCGAGTCCGTGTACGACCTCGACCTGTACGGCGGGACCACCGACCCCGACGAGGCCGCCGCGGTGCTCGCCGAGGCACTGGCCGGGGACCTCGCCGACCCGCACCCCGGCGGCGACAGCCGCCGCTCGACCACCGTGCTCGCCCAGCTGCTCGGCCCCTACCGCGCCGTCCACGGGCGCTTCCCCTCCGTGCCCGAGCTGCGGCAGCTCCTCGACGGGGCGCCCGGACCGCTCGGCGCGCTGCGCAAGGCGCTGCAGGACGGCGGCCAGGAGTCACTGCTGCGGGAACTCGACGCCCGGGAGCGCCAGATGGGCCACCCCGGTGATGTGGGGAGCGTGCTCGCGGACCGGGTCGCGCTGCTCGACCGGCCGGCCTTCGCCGGGTTCTTCGACACCTCCGGGCAGTCGCGGCCCTTCTCCCTGCGGGCACTCGACCACCCGGTGCGGGTACGGATCGACCTGCCCGCGCGCGGGCACGCCGACGCCTCGCGGATCCTCGCCCGGCTCGTCCTCGCGCAGTTCGCGGCGAGCGTCGCGGTACGGGAGGACCGCTCGCTCTTCGCCTGCCTCGTACTGGACGACGCGACGGGACTGGTCACACCCGAGGCCGTACGGGGCATCCAGCGGCTGCGGTCGGGCAACGCCGGGGCCGTGCTGACGCTGCGCACGCTCGACGACGTACCGCGCCCGCTGCGCGGCCCCCTGCTCGGTTCCGTCGGATGCCGGATGGCGCTGTCCGGACTCACCCCCTGGGACGGGCAGGACTTCGCCGAGGTGTGGGGCAAGGAGTGGATCGAGGCGCGGGACGTCACCGACCGGCAGATCATCGCGGAGACCCCGGCGGGCAAGGCCGTGCACATGCTGCGCCGGGTGATCACCGGGAACGCCCCGACGGCACGGGCCGTGACCGTCCGGCAGGTCGAACGGGAGCGGTGGTCCGCCTCCGAGCTGGCGCACGCGGTACCGCCGGGGCACGCGGTGCTGTCGCTCACCGACGTGCGCGGTGAACACGCGCCGCCCCTGCTGGTCGATCTGCGCGGCTGACCCGGGCGCCCGGACGCCGGGTCACCGGCCGACCGTACGGTGAGGCAGAATCGACACAGGTCGTTCATACGTTGCGGCCAAAAGATCCAAAAGATCACACCCGCCCGTGGCCGTCGAAGATCCTGTGAAGACCTGAAGGTCCCATGCCACCCACGCTCGCCTCGCTCGTCCACCACTCCGCGCTCAAGCTGACCGTGCGGGCCGGCGAGGACCGACTGGACGTACCCGTCCGCTGGGCCCATGTCAGCGAGCTCGCCGACCCCGTGCCGTACATGGAGGGCGGGGAGCTGCTGCTCATCACCGCGCTCACACTGGACGCGGAGGACCCGGACGCCATGCGCCGCTACGTGAAGCGGCTCGCCGGGGCGGGGGTCGTCGGACTCGGGTTCGCCGTCGGCGTCAACTACGACGAGACCCCGAAGGCACTCGTCGACGCGGCCGAGGAGGAAGGGCTCCCGCTGCTGGAGGTACCCCGGCGCACACCGTTCCTGGCGATCAGCAAGGCGGTGTCGGCCGCGATCGCCGCGGACCAGTACCGGGCCGTGACCGCCGGCTTCGCCGCACAGCGCGAGCTGACCAAGCAGGCGCTGAGCGACGGCCCCCAGGGACTGCTCGCCGCACTCGCCGGACAGGTGGACGGCTGGGCCGCGCTGTACGACGCCTCGGGCGCCGTCGTCGCCGCCGCGCCCGAGTGGGCCGGACGGCGGGCCGCACGGCTCACCCCGGACGTGGAGCGGCTGCGCGAGCGGCCCGCGCCCGCGAGTTCGGTGGTGGGCGGCGAGGACCGCGTCGAGCTGCACTCCCTCGGAACCGGACGCAGGCCCCGCGCCGCGCTCGCCGTCGGCACGGCCGCCGCCCTCGGCACCGCCGAGCGGTACGCCGTGCACTCGGCGATCGCCCTGCTGACCCTGACCACCGAGCGGTCACGCCCCCTGCACGCCGCGGAGCAGCGGATCGGCGCGGCCGTGCTGCGCATGCTGCTCGCCGGCCAGCCCGAGCACGCCCGGACCGTCGCGGGGGACCTGTACGGGGAACTGCTCGACGCGCCGTTCCGGCTCATCCTCGCCGAGTCGGCCTCCGCCTCGGCGGCCCGCGCCCACGCCGACGGGCACGCCCGGGTCGCCTCGGCGAAGCCGTCCACGGCCCAGGTCACGGTCCCGGACACGAACGGCGACCCGCTCGGCGGGCTCGCCGAGATCGTGGAGTCGGCCGCCGCCCGCTCCGGCGAGTCCGTGCTCGTCGTGCCCGACGGCGAACGGCTCGTCGTGCTCGCCGTGGACGGAGGCGCGGCGGTGGCCGCGTGCGGGGAGTACGCCCTCGCGCTGGACGCGGCGCGGACCGTGGCCCGCGAGCAGCCGGCGGGGGAGGGGGACGAACTGGTCGTCGGCCTGTCCGCCCCGGCCGGCCCGATCGCCGCGGCCGCCGCCTACAAGCAGGCCGAACAGGCACTGTCCGTCGCCAGGCGGCGGGGCCGGTCCCTGGTCGAGCACGAGGAACTGGCCTCGGGCTCGGTGCTGCCCCTGCTCGCGGACGACGCGGTGCGGGCGTTCGCCGACGGGCTGCTGCGCGCGCTGTACGAGCACGACGCGACCGGTCGTGGGGACCTGGTGGCCTCGCTGCGGGCGTGGTTGTCCCGGCACGGCCAGTGGGACGCGGCGGCGGCGGACCTCGGTGTGCACCGGCATACGCTGCGTTATCGGATGCGGAGGGTCGAGGAGATCCTCGGGAGGTCGCTCGACGATCCGGATGTGCGGATGGAACTCTGGCTGGCGCTGAAGACGACGGCTGCCGCCGCGGAGTAGGGGTTTCGCCGGCCTTGAGGGCCTTGTCCTCAAGGCCACAAGGCCGGCGAACGGGCTGGAGACATGCCCCCGGCCGGAGCTCATCGGCCCGCGCCCTCATCTCCGGTGCGGGCGCGCATCTTCAGCCCGTCCGGCGTTTGAGGACGAGCCCTTCGGGCGATGGCGGGGGTCCAGGGGGCGCAGCGCCCCTGGCGGGGGTCTGGGGGCGGAGCCCCCGGGGACAGTACGGGTCGGCCAGGGCGCCGGGGGGCGAAAACCCCCTCGGTCACCGGGACAAAGCGGAGCGCCCCGCCGGGCGACTGCTACGCCCCGGACAAACGCCCCGCCGCCACCCCGGCCCTACCGTGGACCACGAAAACCAAGGACTCCTCAACCTCGGAAGGGCCCGGGACTCGACATGACTTCCACCACCGCCTTCTGGCTCGCCGGCCGCCAGGCCACCGGCGAGACCGCCTTCGACGTGACCTCGCCGTGGGACGGCCGGCTCGTCGCCCAGGTCAGCATCCCCACCGAGGCCCAGGTCGAGGAGGCCGTGGCCGCCGCGTACGCCGTCCGCGACGAGTTCGCCGCCACCCCCGCGCACGTCCGCGCCGCCGCCCTCGACCACGTGAGCCGCCGCCTCGTCGAGCGCACCGAGGAGATCGCGCAGCTCATCTCCGCCGAGAACGGCAAGCCGATCAAGTGGGCCCGCGGCGAGGTCGGCCGCGCGGTCTCCGTGTTCCGTTTCGCCGCGGAGGAGGCCCGCAGGTTCAACGGCGGCGAGGCCCAGCGCCTCGACACCGACCTCGGCGGCCAGGGCCGCCTCGCCCTGACCCGCCGCTTCCCGAAGGGCGTCGTCCTCGGCATCGCGCCGTTCAACTTCCCCCTCAACCTGTGCGCCCACAAGATCGCCCCGGCCATCGCCGCCGGCGCGCCGATCATCCTGAAGCCGGCCCCCGCGACGCCGCTCTCGGGCCTGATCATCGGTGACCTGCTCGCCGAGACGGAACTGCCCGCCGGTTCGTGGAGCATCCTGCCGGTCTCGAACGACCGCATGCCCGCCCTCGTCCAGGACGAGCGCCTGCCCGTGATCTCCTTCACCGGTTCCGAGAAGGTCGGTTACGCGATCATGGACTCGGTGCCCCGCAAGCACTGCACCCTGGAGCTGGGCGGCAACGGCGCGGCGGTCGTGCTCGCCGACTGGGCGAGCGACGAGGACCTGGACTGGGCCGCGACCCGGATCGCCACCTTCTCGAACTACCAGGGCGGCCAGTCCTGCATCTCCGTGCAGCGGGTCATCGCGGACGCGTCCGTGTACGACCGGCTGCTGCCGCGCATCGTCGCCGCCGTCGAGGCCCAGGTGACCGGTGACCCGTCGGACGACAAGACCGACGTCGGCCCGCTGGTCAGCGAGGACGCGGCCAAGCGTGTCGAGTCGTGGGTCGACGAGGCGGTCCGGGCGGGTGCCTCGCTGCTCACCGGCGGCGAGCGCGACGGCGCCGCGTACGCGCCGACCGTCCTCGCCGACGTGCCCGACGACGTCACCGTCTCCTGCGAGGAGGTCTTCGGACCGGTCCTCACCGTGCGGAAGGTGGACGGCGAGGCTGCCGCCTTCGACGCCGTCAACGACTCCAAGTACGGCCTCCAGGCGGGTGTGTTCACCCACGACCTGCAGAGTGCCTTCCGCGCGCACCGGGCGCTGGAGGTCGGCGGTGTCGTGGTCGGCGACGTGCCGTCCTACCGCGCCGACCAGATGCCGTACGGCGGTGTGAAGCAGTCCGGCGTCGGCCGCGAGGGTGTGAAGTTCGCGATGGACGACTACACCTACGAGCGCGTCCTCGTCCTGACGGGCCTCGCGCTCTGAGCGCTGCCCGCACGATCGCCGACGGCCTGAGCCCACTGTGCGGGGGCTCGGGCCGTCGGCGTGTCCGGGGCGCCTGACGCGCGCCGTCGAGCACCGTGAGGCGGGAAGCGGCAGGGCGAGGGGGTGCCGGGCGCCGGGCCCGCCGCCGTTCGGGCCGGTCCGCGCGGCGGACCCGTGTGCGCCCGGCCGGCGCGTTCCGCCTTGCGGGGGTCACCGCCTCGCAGCAGGCTGATCGACGGGGACGACGAGGAAGGGAGCCCCGCGATGACCCAGCAACCGCAGACGGCGCCGCTCGACCGGCCGGTGGTCGGCTCGTATCCGACCTATGAGGGCGCGCAGCGTGCGGTCGACTTCCTCTCCGACAGCAAGTTCCCGGTGGAGCACACGGCGATCATCGGCTCGGACCTGCGGATGGTGGAGACGGTCCTCGGCCGGCTCACCCGCGGCCGGGCCGCCCTGGCCGGCGCGGGCTCGGGCGCCTGGTTCGGGCTGCTCGTCGGCCTGCTCCTGTCGCTGTTCGCCGCGGGCAACCATCACGTCCTGGTACTGATGATCAGCGGCCTGTTCTACGGCGCGATCTTCGGCGCGCTCTTCGGCTTCGCCGGCCACGCGTTCACCGGGGGCCGCCGCGACTTCGCGTCCCGCAGTCAGATTGTCGCCGCCCGGTACGACGTGGTCGCCCAGGCGGAGGTCGCGGAGGAGGCGAAGAACCTGCTCGTCAAGCTGGGCTGGCGCGAAGGCTGAGGCGGCCGAGAAGGCTGGGGGGACTGACTGGGGGGACTGAGGGGACTGAGGGGCACCGGGGGGACCCCGCGTGTCACGCGGGCGTGCTTCTCCTGGCCCGGCGTTCCGTGTCGAGGGCGGCGGCGCCCGTCAGTGCCACGGCGGTTGCCGCGAGGCAGAAGAAGGCCGGGTTGACGTACCGGGGGACATGGCCGCTGGCGTACCGGCCGCCGTCCCCCGTCTCACAGACGAACCGCAGGGGCAGATAGCTCACCGTGTAACCGGTGATGCCGGGGTCCCGCGCCCACTCCTGCCAGCCGGGCGTACGGCACGGCCTGATCGGCGCCGAGTCGGTGCCGCCGTCCTCCGCCGCCAGGACCGCTCCGGCGACGTGGAGCAGGCCCCACACGTAGAGGGCGACCGCGGCGGCACCCACGAGGGCGGCCGGTCCGCGCAGTCGCCCCGCGCCGTCGGCGCCCCCCGTGCCCGGGCGTGCGAGCCTGCGGAGGCCGTACCCGGTGAGGGCGACGCAGGCGACCAGCCCACCCGGAAGCAACAGCAGGAGCAGAAGAACCATCCGCCGACTCCAACAGGGCGGGAGCGGCCCCGCTGTGGTGGAGGCCACAGTTCCGGGCAACGGAAGGGTCACGTGTCGCGCGCGACCGTTCGACCATGGGCCCCCGTGCCCCGTCCCGCGGCATACGGAGTGTCAGGTGGCGGTCGGGGCCGGGCCCGTGCTGGCGCGGATCGTCAACTCCGGTGCGATGAGCGTGACTTCACCGTCGCCCCGCCCCTCCAGTTTGGCGATCACCTGCTCGACGGCGCGCCGGCCCATCTCCTGTGCGGGGATGGCGACCGACGTCAGCCGCACCGAGGCCTGTGTGGCGACCTGGTCCGGGCAGATCGCGATCACCGACACGTCCTCGGGGACGGCCCGGCGCTGGCGGCGCAACAGGGCGAGCAGCGGCTCGACCGCGGACTCGTTCTGTACGACGAAGCCCGTGGTGCCGGGGCGTTCGTCGAAGACCCGGGCCAGCGTCAGGGACATCGCGTCGAAGCCGCCCTCGCAGGGGCGGTGCAGCACCCGCAGCCCCAACTCACGGGCGCGGGACCGGAGTCCGTCGAGCGTGCGCTCGGCGAAGCCCGTGTGCCGTTCGTAGACGGCGGGCGCCTCGCCGATGACGGCGATGTCCTGGTGGCCCAGCACCGCCAGATGCTCGGCGCACAGCGCGCCCGTCGCCCCGAAGTCGAGATCGACGCAGGTCAGTCCGGAGGTGTCGGCGGGCAGCCCGATCAGCACGGACGGCTGGTCCGTCGTGCGCAGCAACGGCAGCCGTTCGTCGTCGAGTTCGACGTCCATCAGGATCATCGCGTCGGCGAGTCCGCTGCCGGTGACCCGGCGTACGGCGTCGGGCCCCTCCTCGCCGGTGAGCAGCAGGACGTCGTACCCGAAGGTGCGGGCGTGGGTCGCCACCGCGATGGCGATCTCCATCATCACGGGTACGTACATGTCGGTGCGGAGCGGAACCATCAGCGCGATGATGTTGGACCGGCTGCTCGCCAGGGCCCGGGCGCCCGCGTTCGGGTGGTAGCCGAGTTCCTGGATGCTCCGCTCGACCCGCTGCCGGGTGTCGGCGGAGATGGACCGCTTGCCGCTGAGGACATAGCTCACTGTGCTCGCCGAGACTCCGGCGTGCCGGGCGACCTCGGCGAGGGTGACCATCCGGCTCTCCCGACTTCGTGAAGCGCTTCGACAATGAGGCCTCCCGAGCTCGGGCAAATGGAGGCTGATCGACAGTAACCTGGAGCGGAGACGGTGTCCAGACATGTCGAAGCGCTTCGACTCGAATCAATCATCCGGCTCTTTTCGAACACGACACGGCTCACACGGCTGACGCGTCTGAGGCGACCGACGCGGTCGACGCGACCGACACGGTGAACGCGACCGACACGGTGCACGCGGCGGCTGGACGCCCGGATCTTCCATCCTTCCCCCGTCGCGGCCTCCCCGGGAGACCCCGTCGCGGCCTAATGGGGAGAGGGGGAGACGGTGACCGTCGTGAGGGTGTCACGCCAGGGGTCCCCCGGACGGCCCCACGATGTGACACCCGGTAGGGCGGCGCCGGTCACAAGGGCGCAATGTGGAACATGTCAGGCGACACCGGCTGGAAAGCCGCGTACGCGGCGGACGTCGGCCGATCCCCGGACGGCCCGGGGGCGGCCCGAACGCTGCGCGAGGACTGGTGGGGTCGCCCGCAATCAGGTACATACGATCGAGTAGCACCGGTCAGTAACGAAGACCCCCAGTGATCCCTATTCGCGGCGAGGTGAGCTTCTTGTCCGCAACACCCCACCGGCCCACAGTCACCGAACGTGAGGCCCGTCAGGTCGCCGAGGCGGCGCGGGAACAGGACTGGCGCAAGCCCAGCTTCGCCAAGGAACTGTTCCTCGGACGCTTCCGGCTCGACCTGATCCACCCGCACCCCCTGCCGCCCGACGAGGCGGTCCAGCGTGGCGAGGAGTTCCTCGCCAAACTGCGCGACTTCTGCGAGACGAAGATCGACTCCGCCCGTATCGAGCGCGAGGCGCGGATCCCCGACGAGGTCGTCGACGGGCTCAAGGAGCTCGGCGCCCTCGGCATGAAGATCGACACCAAGTACGGCGGCCTCGGCCTCACCCAGGTGTACTACAACAAGGCGCTCGCCCTGGTCGGCTCCGCGAGCCCGGCGATCGGCGCGCTGCTCTCCGCGCATCAGTCGATCGGCGTACCCCAGCCGCTGAAGATCTTCGGCACCAAGGAGCAGAAGGACACCTTCCTGCCCCGCTGCGCCCGTACCGACATCTCGGCCTTCCTGCTCACCGAACCGGACGTCGGCTCCGACCCGGCGCGGCTGGCCACGACCGCCGTGCCGGACGGCGACGACTACGTGCTCGACGGTGTGAAGCTGTGGACGACCAACGGTGTCGTCGCCGATCTCCTCGTCGTCATGGCGCGAGTGCCGAAGTCCGAGGGTCACAAGGGCGGCATCACGGCGTTCGTGGTGGAGGCCGGTTCCGACGGCATCACCGTCGAGCACCGCAACGCCTTCATGGGTCTGCGCGGTCTGGAGAACGGTGTCACCCGCTTCCACCAGGTGCGCGTCCCCGCCGCGAACCGGATCGGCCCGGAGGGCGCGGGTCTGAAGATCGCGCTGACCACGCTCAACACGGGCCGGCTCTCGCTCCCCGCCATGTGCGTGGGAGCGGGCAAGTGGTGCCTCAAGATCGCCCGCGAGTGGTCCGCCGCACGCGAGCAGTGGGGCAAGCCGGTCGCCTTCCACGAGGCGGTCGGAGCGAAGATCTCCTTCATCGCGGCGACGACGTTCGCCCTGGAGGCGGTCGTCGACCTGTCCTCGCAGATGGCCGACGAGGACCGCAACGACATCCGTATCGAGGCCGCCCTCGCCAAGCTGTACGGCTCCGAGATGGCCTGTCTGATGGCCGACGAACTGGTCCAGATCCGCGGCGGCCGCGGCTTCGAGACCGCCGCGTCCCTCAAGGCCCGCGGCGAACGGGCGGTCCCGGCCGAGCAGATCCTGCGGGACCTGCGCATCAACCGCATCTTCGAGGGCTCGACGGAGATCATGCACCTGCTGATCGCCCGTGAGGCCGTGGACGCCCACCTCTCGGTGGCCGGTGACCTGATCGACCCCGACAAGTCCCTCTCGGACAAGGCGAAGGCGGGCGCCAACGCCGGTGTCTTCTACGCCAAGTGGCTCCCGAAGCTGGTCGCGGGACCCGGTCAGCTCCCGCGCTCGTACGGCGAGTTCCAGCACGGCGTCGACCTCTCGCCGCACCTGCGCTACGTCGAACGCAGCTCCCGCAAACTGGCCCGCTCCACGTTCTACGCCATGTCCCGCTGGCAGGGACGGATGGAGACCAAGCAGGGCTTCCTGGGCCGGATCGTCGACATCGGCGCCGAGCTCTTCGCGATGAGCGCCGCCTGTGTGCGCGCCGAACTCCTGCGCACCAGCGGGGAGCACGGCCGCGAGGCGTACCAGCTCGCCGACGCCTTCTGCCGGCAGTCCCGCATCCGCGTCGAGGAACTCTTCGGGCGGCTGTGGACCAACACCGACGAGCTCGACCGCAGGGTCGTCAAGGGTGTGATGTCGGGCACGTACACCTGGCTGGAGGAAGGGGTCGTCGACCCGTCCGGCGACGGTCCGTGGATCGCGGACGCGACGCCCGGTCCCGCTCAGCGGGAGAACGTGCGCCGGCCCATCCGCTGACCCCGGTCCCGGCAGGCGGGGGCGGTGGGCGCCCCCCGCGGGCGCGGGGGGCCCGCCCCCCCCCCCCCCGGGGCGGGGGGGGGCCCCGGCGGCGCGCGCCCCCGCGCCCACCGAGAGACCGCGCGCGCCGCGCCCCCCCCCCCCCCCCCCCCCGGCGCGCCGGGGGGGGGGGGGGCGGGCCCCCCCCCCCCCCCCCCCCCCCCCGCCCCCCCCCCCCGCCGGGGCGGGGCCCCCGCCGCCCCCCCAACGCCCGGGATCAGCAGTACTTGTCGCTCGGATCCCGTGTCGTCCACGAGCACGAGTCGACCTTCGAGCCGCTCGCCTTCGTCAGCGTGGCCGTGTCACTGGTGTTGTTCCACACGTAGGCGCGGCGGTGCTGGAACTTGTCCGTCGTGGTGTCCGTACCGCTTCCGGTGTGCACCTTCATGGTCCGGCCCGCGCCGATCTTGACGTTCGGGAAGGTGTACCGGTGGTTCGACACGTCCTTCAGGATCCAGCCCTTGAGCGAGACCGCCGCCGAACTGGTGTTCTTGATCTGCACCCACTCGCCGTTGAGGCTCGCGTTGGAGCGGTTGTCGGAGCCCGGGCTGTCGAACCAGACGTGATGGATGGTCACACCGCCGGCGGCCTGCGCCGGAGTGCTGAGAAGGAAAGAGCCCGTCAGTGCGACGGCGCCCGCGAGCGCGGGCAGGGCGGCGCGAGTCCGCATGAGAAACCCCCCAGGGTGTCGTTCCCCGGCCGGTCGTCCACCGGCCAGTGATGAAGTGTTATCACGTGATCTTCACGCGAGATTCACAAAGGGTGATTTCGTGCCGTCCGGTGCACGGGGGGTGATACGAGAGCCGGACCGGAAGAGGGAGCCCTGTCCTGCGCGGCCCGCGTTGCGGCCACAATGGGGGGATGAGCGACAGTCCAGCCCCCCTCGCTGATCCGCATCTCGTCTTCGACCCCGTGGACGGAGTCAGGGATGTCGTGATCCTCGGCTCCACCGGGTCGATCGGGACCCAGGCCATCGACCTCGTGCTGCGCAACCCCGACCGCTTCCGCGTCACCGGGCTCTCCGCCGCCGGCGGCAGGGTCGGACTGCTCGCCGAGCAGGCCCACCGGCTGCGGGTGCGCACGGTCGCCGTCGCGCGCGAGGACGTCGTACCCGCGCTGCGGGAGGCCCTGACCGCCCAGTACTCGGCCGGTGAGCCGCTCCCCGAGATCCTCGCGGGAGCCGACGCCGCCACCCACCTCGCCGGGTCCGACGGTCACACCGTCCTCAACGGCATCACCGGCTCCATCGGCCTCGCCCCCACCCTCGCCGCCCTGGAGGCGGGCCGCACCCTCGCGCTCGCCAACAAGGAGTCGCTCATCGTCGGCGGCCCGCTGGTGAAGGCGCTGGCCAAGCCGGGACAGATCATTCCCGTCGACTCCGAGCACGCGGCCCTGTTCCAGGCACTGGCGGCCGGCACCCGCGCGGACGTCCGCAAACTGGTCGTGACCGCCTCCGGAGGGCCCTTCCGGGGCCGTACCAAGGCGGAGCTGGCCGATGTCACACCGGCCGACGCCCTGGCCCACCCCACCTGGGCCATGGGACCGGTCATCACCATCAACTCCGCGACCCTGGTCAACAAGGGACTTGAAGTCATCGAGGCGCACCTCCTCTACGACATTCCCTTCGATCGCATTGAGGTGGTGGTGCACCCGCAGTCGTATGTCCACTCGATGGTTGAGTACATGGACGGATCGACACTGGCCCAGGCGACGCCCCCCGACATGCGGGGCCCGATCGCCATCGGTCTCGGCTGGCCGGAGCGCGTCCCCGACGCGGCCCCGGCCTGCGACTGGACCAAGGCGTCGAGCTGGGAGTTCTTCCCGCTCGACAACGAGGCGTTCCCCTCGGTCGGACTCGCCCGGCACGTGGGCAGGCTCGCGGGCACGGCCCCGGCCGTGTTCAATGCCGCCAACGAGGAGTGCGTCGACGCGTTCCTGAACGGCACACTGCCGTTCAATGGGATCATGGAGACCGTCACACGGGTGGTCGAGGAACACGGAACGCCCCGATCGGGAACTTCCCTGACCGTGGCGGACGTCCTCGAAGCGGAGACCTGGGCGCGTGCCCGGGCCCGTGAACTGACGGCACAGACGACAACCGCGGAGGCTCGTGCATGACGACCCTGATGATGATCCTCGGCATAGTCGTCTTCGCGGTCGGCCTGCTCATCTCGATCGCCTGGCACGAGCTGGGACATCTCTCGACGGCCAAGCTCTTCGGCATCCGTGTGCCGCAGTACATGGTCGGCTTCGGACCGACCATCTGGTCGCGGAAGAAGGGCGAGACCGAGTACGGGGTGAAGGCGGTCCCGCTCGGTGGCTACATCCGCATGATCGGGATGTTCCCGCCGGGACCCGACGGCCGGATCGAGGCACGCTCGACCTCCCCCTTCCGGGGCATGATCGAGGACGCCAGGTCCGCGGCCTTCGAAGAGCTCAAGCCCGGCGACGAGACCCGCCTCTTCTACACGCGCAAGCCGTGGAAGCGCGTGATCGTGATGTTCGCGGGCCCGTTCATGAACCTGATCCTGGCCGTGGTGATCTTCCTCGGCGTGATGATGACGTTCGGCGTGCAGACCCAGACGACCACGGTCGGGAAGGTCTCGGACTGCGTCATCCAGCAGAGCGAGAACCGCTCCAAGTGCGCGGCGAGCGACGAGGCCGCGCCCGCCAAGGCCGCCGGGCTCAGGGGCGGCGACAAGATCGTCGCGTTCGACGGCAGGGCGGTCGGCGACTGGTCCGCACTGCAGTCCGACATCCGCTCCAACCCCGGCAAGGACGTCACCATCACGGTCGACCGCAAGGGACAGCGGCTCGACCTCAAGGCCCACCTGATCAAGAACCAGGTCAGCAAGACCGACGGCAACGGCGGCTACGTCGAGGGCAAGTACGTGTACGCCGGCTTCCTCGGCTTCACCCCGGCCTCCGGCATCGTCCAGCAGTCGTTCGGACAGTCCGTGAACCGCATGGGCGACATGATGCAGAACGGCGTCGAGTCGCTGGTCTCGCTGCCCGGCAAGATCCCCGACCTGTGGAACGCGGCCTTCGGCGACGGCCCGCGCAAGGCGGACTCCCCGATGGGCGTCGTCGGAGCGGCCCGGATCGGCGGTGACGTCTTCACCCTCGACATCCCGGCGTCCCAGCAGGTCGCGATGATGCTGCTGCTGGTCGCGGGCTTCAACCTCTCCCTCTTCCTGTTCAACATGCTCCCGCTGCTCCCGCTCGACGGCGGGCACATCGCGGGCGCGCTGTGGGAGTCGCTGCGGCGGAACGCGGCGAAGGTGCTCAAGCGGCCCGACCCGGGTCCGTTCGACGTCGCGAAGCTGATGCCGGTGGCCTACGTGGTGGCCGGGATCTTCGTCTGCTTCACCCTTCTCGTCTTGATCGCGGACGTAGTTAACCCGGTCAAAATCTCCTAGCAGGGCTCTGTTGGCGGCGGCCGGGCACCCTGGGTGTCCGGCCGTTCTCCATCGAGTGGGTTTAGGGGCGTGATGTGCCCGGGCGCGCGCCGGTGCCGTAATCTCGGAGCCTGGAGCCCACGATTCCGGGACCTTGATCCACAACTTGGGGTTGCACAGCAGATGACTGCGATTTCTCTCGGCATGCCGTCCGTTCCGACCAAGCTCGCCGAGCGCCGGAAGAGCCGGCAGATCCAGGTCGGAACCGTGGCCGTGGGTGGAGACGCACCCGTCTCGGTGCAGTCGATGACGACCACGCGTACGTCGGACATCGGCGCCACGCTCCAGCAGATCGCCGAGCTGACGGCGTCCGGCTGCCAGATCGTCCGGGTCGCCTGCCCGACCCAGGACGACGCGGACGCCCTCGCGACGATCGCCCGCAAGTCGCAGATCCCGGTGATCGCGGACATCCACTTCCAGCCCAAGTACGTCTTCGCCGCGATCGACGCCGGCTGCGCGGCCGTCCGCGTCAACCCGGGCAACATCAAGCAGTTCGACGACCAGGTCAAGGAGATCGCGCGGGCCGCGAAGGACACCGGCACCCCGATCCGGATCGGCGTCAACGCGGGCTCGCTCGACCGGCGTCTGCTCCAGAAGTACGGCAAGGCGACGCCGGAGGCGCTCGTCGAGTCGGCGCTGTGGGAGGCGTCCCTCTTCGAGGAGCACGACTTCCGGGACATCAAGATCTCGGTCAAGCACAACGACCCGGTCGTCATGGTCAACGCCTACCGGCAGCTGGCCGCCGCCTGCGACTACCCCCTCCACCTCGGTGTCACGGAGGCGGGACCCGCCTTCCAGGGCACGATCAAGTCGGCGGTCGCCTTCGGCGCACTGCTGTCCGAGGGCATCGGCGACACGATCCGCGTCTCCCTCTCGGCCCCGCCCGTCGAGGAGATCAAGGTCGGCCTCCAGATCCTGGAGTCCCTCAACCTCAAGCAGCGCGGCCTGGAGATCGTCTCCTGCCCGTCCTGCGGCCGCGCCCAGGTCGACGTCTACAAGCTGGCCGAGGAAGTCACCGCGGGTCTGACCGGCATGGAGGTCCCGCTGCGGGTCGCCGTCATGGGCTGCGTGGTGAACGGACCGGGCGAGGCCCGCGAGGCCGACCTCGGCGTCGCCTCGGGCAACGGCAAGGGGCAGATCTTCGTCAAGGGCGAGGTCATCAAGACGGTGCCCGAGTCGAAGATCGTCGAGACCCTCATCGAGGAAGCGATGAAGCTCGCCGAGCAGATGGAGGCCGACGGGGTCGCCTCCGGCGAGCCTTCGGTGGCCGTGGCGGGCTGACCCTCCTCCCACCCGAACCCGGGCACCTCCGGGCAGTGGCTGTCTCCGGGGCGCAGCCCCCGCTCCGGGGGCGTGGGGGACTGCGCCTCAAGCCCTCACGGACCCACGGCCGAACGTTCTCGGGCAGCGGCCGGCTCCGGAGCGCAGTCCCGGCTCCGGGGACGCGGGGGACTACGCGCCGAGCCCTCGCCGACCCGCACCCGGACACCTCCGGGCAGTGGCTGGCTCCGAGGCGCGGCCCCCGCTCCGGGGCCGCGGGGGACCGTGCGCCCAGCCCCCACCCACCCGCGGCCGAACGCCCCCGGCCGAACCGAACCACGCCGCACCCGGACGCCCCCGGCCGAACCGGCCCACCCCGCGGCCGGACGCCGTCCCGCACAAGGGGCGGCGGGCCAGAACCTCGCCAGGTAAAGTGCGGAGATCAGTAGACCCCAGGGTGAGGCCCCCGTACGTGTTGACCCAGACCACCACCAGGGTCCTCGAACCGAGTGACCTGGACGCCGCGCTCGCCGTGCTCGACCGTGAGCCGGTCGCCAACGCCTTCGTCGCGTCCCGGGTGCAGATCGCCGGCCTCGACCCCTGGCGGCTCGGCGGTGAGATGTGGGGCTGGTACGAGGACGGCATGCTCCAGTCCCTCTGCTACGCCGGCGCCAACCTGGTCCCGATCTGCGCCACCCCCCGAGCCGTCCGCGGTTTCGCCGACCGCGCCCGCCGGGCCGGCCGCCGCTGCTCCTCGATCGTCGGCCCCGTTGAGGCCACCGCCCAGTTGTGGCGGCTGCTCGAACCGAGCTGGGGCCCCGCCCGCGAGGTCCGCGCCCACCAGCCCCTGATGGTCACCGACCGCCTCCCCGCGGACATCGCCCCGGACCCCTACCTCCGCCGCATCCGCAAGGACGAGATGGAGACGATCATGCCGGCGTGCGTGGCGATGTTCACCGAGGAGGTCGGCGTCTCGCCGCTCGCCGGTGACGGCGGCCTCCTCTACCAGGCGCGCGTGGCCGAACTCGTCGGCACCGGACGCTCGTTCGCCCGCGTCGACCAGAACGGCAAGGTCGTCTTCAAGGCCGAGATCGGCGCCGCCACCTCCCAGGCCTGCCAGATCCAGGGCGTCTGGGTCGCCCCCGAGTACCGGGGACAGGGACTCGCCGCCCCCGGCATGGCGGCCGTCCTGCGCTACGCCCTCGCCGACGTCGCCCCCCTCGTCAGCCTCTACGTCAACGACTTCAACACGGCCGCCCGGGCGACCTACCGACGCGTGGGCTTCCAGGAGATCGGGGCCTTCATGAGCGTCCTGTTCTAGCCACGCCGCCCACCGCACCCGCGGCCACCGCCCCGAAGAGCCGCTCCGGCCCTCGTAGGTGCCCTGTAGTCTCCCCGGCATGCTGCGCTTTCCCGGTCAGGGGCCCCGCACCCCCGACGACGTGGTCATCGGCCCGCTGGATCTCGCCGCGCGCGTCGACGAGGCGCTCGACGTCCAGGCGCTCGCCTTCGGACTGGGCGCCGACGAGATCGCCGTCCGCCGCCAGATCGTGCTGCGCCACCTCACCAGTCCGGGAGCCCGCGCTTTGGGGGCCACCACCGTCGACGGACGGCTCGTCGGATTCGTCTACGGCATGCCCAACGACCGCGGGCACTGGTGGTCCACCGTCGTCGAGCCCTATCTGCGCGCCCGGGGCAACGACACCTGGCTCGACGACTCCTTCGTCATCACCGAGCTCCACGTCCACCCGCGCTACCAGAACCGCGGCGCGGGCCGCGCCCTGATCACCGGCATCACGGACAGCGCGGCCCAGCCCCGCTCGATCCTCTCGGCCATCGACACGGACAGTCCCGCCCGCGGCCTGTACCACTCGCTTGGCTACGAGGACCTGGCACGGCAGGTCCACTTCCCGAGCGCGCCGAAACCGTACGCCGTGATGGGCGCGCCCCTGCCCCTGCGGCGTCCCTGACGGGCGGCCCGGGGCGAAACGGATTTCCGGGGACGGCGGCCCCCCGGCTAACCTCCTTGCCATCACCCTTACGCAGCAGGAGTCGAGAACCATGGCCCAGGTCCAGCGCATGTCCCGTTTGATGGTCAAGACACTGCGTGACGACCCGGCGGACGCCGAGACGCTCAGCCACAAGCTCCTCGTCCGCGCCGGCTATGTGCGCCGCAACGCCGCGGGCATCTGGACCTGGCTGCCGCTCGGCAAGAAGGTCCTCGACAACATCTCCCGGGTCGTGCGCGAGGAGATGGACGCCATCGGCGCCCAGGAGGTCCTGCTGCCGGCCCTCCTGCCGAAGGAGCCCTACGAGGCCTCGGCGCGCTGGGAGGAGTACGGCGACCTGCTGTTCCGCCTCAAGGACCGCAAGGGCGGCGAGTACCTGCTCGGCCCCACGCACGAGGAGATCTTCACCCTGGTGGTGAAGGACCAGGTCGCGTCCTACAAGGACCTGCCGGTCATGCTGTACCAGATCCAGACCAAGTACCGCGACGAGGCCCGCCCGCGTTCCGGCGTGCTGCGCGGCCGCGAGTTCCAGATGAAGGACTCGTACTCCTTCGACACCACGGACGAGGGTCTGGCCGAGTCCTACGCGCTGCACCGCGCCGCGTACCAGAAGATCTTCGCCCGGCTGGGTCTCGACTACCGCATCGTGTCGGCGGTCTCGGGCGCCATGGGCGGCTCCGCCTCCGAGGAGTTCCTCGCCCCCGCCGACGCCGGCGAGGACACCTTCGTGGACTGCCCGGCCTGCGACTACGCCGCCAACACGGAGGCCGTGACCTTCAAGCTCACGCCCGTCGCCGGCGAGCACGGCCCGGTCGAGGAGCTGGACACCCCCGACACCCCGACCATCGAGACGCTCGCCCGGCACCTCGGCGTCCCGGCCTCCGCCACCCTCAAGAACCTGCTGGTCAAGGTCGACGGCGAGATCGTCGCCGTCGGCGTCCCCGGCGACCGCGAGGTCGACCTCGGCAAGCTGGGCGAGCACCTCGCGCCCGCCGTCGTGGAACTGGTGACGGCCGAGGACTTCGAAGGCCGCGACGACCTCGTCCGGGGTTACGTGGGCCCGCAGGGCCTGGAGAAGGTCCGTTACATCGCCGACCCGCGGGTGGCCCCGGGCACGGCATGGGTCACCGGTGCCAACAAGGCCGACACGCACGCGAAGAACGTCGTCGCGGGCCGTGACTTCGAGGTCGACGACTACCTCGACGTCGTCGTGGTGCAGGAGGGCGACCCCTGCCCGTCCTGCGGCGCCGGCCTGAAGCTGGGCCGCGCCATCGAGATCGGCCACATCTTCCAGCTCGGCCGCAAGTACGCCGACACCTTCCAGCTCGACGTCCTCGGCCAGCAGGGCAAGCCGGTCCGCGTGACCATGGGTTCCTACGGCATCGGCGTCTCGCGCGCGGTGGCGGCGCTCGCCGAGCAGTCGGCGGACGAGCAGGGTCTGTGCTGGCCCAAGGAGATCGCCCCCGCCGACGTCCACGTCGTCGCCGCGGGCAAGGCGCTGCAGACCGAGCTGGCCCTCGACGTCTCCGAGAAGCTGGGCGCCGCGGGCGTGCGGGTCCTGGTGGACGAGCGCGCCGGTGTCTCCCCGGGCGTGAAGTTCACGGACGCCGAACTCATCGGCGTGCCGAAGATCCTGGTCGCCGGGCGCCGCTCGGCCGAGGGCGTCCTGGAGCTGAAGGACCGCCGCACCGGCGAGCGCGAGGAACTGACCGTCGACGAGGCGATCGCGCGGCTGACGGCCTGACCGAGCCGGGCGGGCAGGACGGCGGGACGGACGGTCCGGCCGGGGTCACCACGGCCCCGGCCGCAGCCGGAGGTCCGTCCTGCGAGCCGCCGCCAGGGGGTGCTCGCCGGGTGGCCGGAACAGGCCGCCAGGTCCGCCGGTTCAGAGCCAGCCGGCGAACTCCAGCAGCAGTTCGGCGTCCTGCTCACGCCCCACCCGCCGGGCCCGCACCCCCGACTCCACCGCCCGGAACAGGGTCCAGCCGCGCAGCCGCTCCTGGTCCACCTCCAGCGACTCGGCGAGCCGCTTCACCCGCCGCCGGGTGATCGAGGCCCCCGAGGGCGAGGCGATCAGGTCCTCCACCCGGTCACGGACCAGCCGGGCCAGATCGAAGGCGCACTCACCGATCACCGGGTCCGGGCCCACGGCCAGCCAGGGCATGCGCTCACCGGCGAGCACCTTGCTCTGCCGGAAGGTGCCGTGCAGCAGCCGCTCCTCGGGCGGGCCGGCGATCAGCTCCGCGCGGGCCGCGAGCGCCGCGTCCACCAGTTCCACGACCTCGGCGTCGGTGTCCGCCGCGGCCCGCATCGCCTCGGCCTGCCGCCCGGTCCGCTCGGCCACCGTCTCGAAGGCGTGCACCTGCGCGGCGGGCGGTTCGACCCACAGCCGCCGCAGCGTACCGGCCGCCTCCAGCAACGCCTTCGCCTCCGGCAGCGACCGCACGGACAGATCGGGCCGCAACCGCTCCAGCAGCAGACTTCCGTGGACGTCGCCCACCGCGCCGAGCGGAGGCAGGAGCCGCACGGCGCCCCGCCCGCCCCAGTGCGCGAGCGCGGCCCGCTCGCTCTCCGGACGAGCCCGCTCCGGCGCCAGTTTCAGCACCGCGGGCGTTCCGTCGGCCTGCCGCACCAGCACGACCAGACTGCTGCGGCCGCCGGGCGCCTGCACCCGCTCCACGGTCAACTCGCGTAGGGCGACCGTCTGTTGAACCGCTCCGGCCAGCTCGTCCAGCCACTTGCCCGACCCGTCGTCCGCCTTGGTCCCGTCGGCCCCGCCCCGCTGCGCCTCGCCGAGCGCCCGTACCAGGCGCTGCGGCGGTTCGAAAGCCATGCGGGAGTCCATGGGGGAGGGGTTCCTTCCGAGAGTCGCGTCACGTGTGCGAGGGTGCCGCCGCGAACGAGGCGGCCGTCCGCTCGGCGAGACCAGGGAAGGCTACGCTCTCCCCGCGCCAGCGCACGCCCCGCACTGCCGCCTCCCGCAGCGCCTCGGCCGCCGAGCGCCGCCGGTCGCCCGAGGAGGCGCGCACCAGGTCGGAGTAGATCCCGGCCACGCGTTCCTCCAGCTCCGCGGCGAACCGTACGGCCGCGCCGGAGTCCTCGACGGCGAAGGGCAGCGCGTACGCCGCCGCCGCGGGCGCGGGCTGCCCGCCCAGGTCCCTTATGGCGCGGGCCAGTTCGTCGCGGCGCGCACGGTGCGCGTCGTACGCGGCGCGGGCCTCGGTCCGGCGGGACCCGCCGATCCTGCCGCCGACGACTCCGTACCCGTACACCGCGGCGTGCTCGGCGGACAGGGCGGCCTGCAGGGCCGTCAGCTCCGCCGTCCTGCTCCCGTGACCGGCCGGTCCGGCCGTCCCGGCACTCCGGCTCTCCTCGGCCTTCCCGGCCGGTTCCGTCGCCCCCGTCGAGCTCATTTCGCCTCCTTGGTCAGCAAAAACGCGTGGGCCGCCCCGGCCGCCGCCACCGAGGCCAGCAGTCGGGCCAGCTCTCCCGGCACGTCCAGCAGGGCTCTCGTCCGCCGGTCCACCAGGGCGAGTTCGGCGGCCGCGAGGTCGGCGAGGGCGTCCTTCCCGCGGGCCGGCACGGCGGGCGAGGCACCCGCGGAAGCCGGAGCGGAGGAGGAGGCGGTGGCGGAGAGGGAGGCCGACGCGGACGCGGAAGCGGAGCCCGAGGAGGACGCGGAGGGAGGGGTGGACGGCGAGAGGGACGGAGAGGCGGACGGTGAGGCCGACGGCCGGTGCGCGGTGCCGCCGAACGCCTGCGCGTGCCGCACGACCTCGGTCAGCAGCGGGTCCAGCCGTTTCGCCAGCGACGGATGGGCGGCGATCACGGCGGCGTAGCGCGCCGCGAGCGTCTCGCTGTCGCGGGCGGCGCGCGCGCGTGCGGCGTCCGCGGCCGAGGGGCCGCGGTCCGCGGTGCCGGGGGACGACGACTCGGGAGGGGAACAGCCCACGAGCACGGCGGCACCCGCGGCCGACGTGAGCAGGCTCCTGCGGCGCGGACCCGACGGGGTGCGGGACGGCGGGGTGAACGACACGGCAGACGTCCTCGGAAGGCTCGTACGAACGGGAGGGCGGCGCGCCCGTGATCACGGTACCCGCGCCGGGACCCGGCGCCCGCCAGCGGCTCTCCCCCGCCTCCGCCGGGCCGGTTCCCGCGCGGCCGCCGGCCCTTCCCCCGCCCGCCCCGATGGACGGCAACACCCCCTGCGACCGGATACCCTTTGACCAGACACGCGACCAACCCACAACAGCACACGCGGCCGAGGAGTCACCCGGATGAGCACCACCCAGAGCGAGAGGCTGCGAGAACTTCTGGAACCGCTCGTCAGCTCCCAGGGACTCGACCTGGAAGAGATCGAGGTGGACTCGGTCGGACGCAAGCGCGTGCTGCGTGTGGTCGTCGACTCGGACGCCGGTGCGGACCTGGACCAGATCGCCGATGTGAGCCGCGCGCTCTCGGCGAAGCTCGACGAGAGCGACGCGATGGGCGAGGGCGAGTACACCCTCGAGGTCGGAACCCCCGGTGCCGAGCGTGAGCTCAAGGAGCACCGACACTACGTACGCGCCACGGACCGGCTGGTGAAGTTCCAGCTGGGGGACGGCGCGGAGCTGGTCGCCCGCATCCTGAAGGCCGACGACGACGGCCTCGACCTGGAAGTGCCGGGTGTGAAGGGGCGCAGGCCCACCACCAGGCGACTCGCCCTCACGGACATCGCCAAGGCCCGCGTCCAGGTCGAGTTCAACCGCAAGAGCAAGAACGAAGAGACCGAAGAGAACGCAGAGGAGGCGTAGCCGTGGACATCGACATGAGTGCCCTGCGGGGTTTGGTACGGGAGAAGGAGATCTCCTTCGACCTGCTGGTCGAGGCGATCGAGTCGGCCCTCCTCATCGCCTACCACCGCACCGAGGGAAGCCGCCGCCACGCGCGCGTGAAGCTCGACCGGGAGACCGGTCATGTGACCGTGTGGGCGAAGGAGGACCCCGAGGACCTGGAGGAGGGGCAGGAGATCCGCGAGTTCGACGACACCCCGTCGGACTTCGGCCGGATCGCCGCGACCACCGCCAAGCAGGTGATCCTGCAGCGTCTGCGGGACGCGGAGGACGACGCGACGCTCGGCGAGTACGCCGGACGTGAGGGCGACATCGTGACGGGCGTGGTCCAGCAGGGACGCGACCCGAAGAACGTGCTCGTCGACATCGGCAAGCTGGAGGCCATCCTGCCCGTGCAGGAGCAGGTCCCCGGCGAGACCTACCAGCACGGCCTGCGGCTGCGCTCGTACGTCGTCCGGGTGGCGAAGGGTGTGCGCGGTCCGTCCGTGACGCTGTCGCGTACGCACCCGGCCCTGGTGAAGAAGCTCTTCGCGCTGGAGGTGCCGGAGATTGCCGACGGTTCCGTCGAGATCTCCGCCATCGCCCGCGAGGCCGGCCACCGTACGAAGATCGCCGTCCGTTCCACCCGTTCGGGCCTGAACGCCAAGGGCGCCTGCATCGGTCCCATGGGCGGCCGGGTGCGCAACGTGATGGCCGAGCTGAACGGCGAGAAGATCGACATCGTCGACTGGTCGGACGACCCGGCCGAGATGGTGGCGAACGCGCTGTCCCCGGCCCGTGTCTCCAAGGTCGAGGTCGTCGACCTTGCGGCCCGCTCCGCGCGGGTGACGGTCCCCGACTACCAGCTGTCACTGGCGATCGGCAAGGAGGGCCAGAACGCCCGCCTCGCGGCCCGCCTCACCGGCTGGCGTATCGACATCCGTCCGGACACCGAGCAGCCCTCGGAGCAGCCCGCCGAGCGGCGCGGGGACCGGAACGGGGAATAGATCCGAGCCGCGAGTGGCTTGGATCACGACAGTTATCTGCACAGCAACTGTTCGATTCTTGCCCCAAAGGGGTGAGGTCGGTGCGGAGAGGTAGACTTAAGAGTGTCTGGCCGGACGCGAGCCCGCGCATGCCCTGAACGCACCTGTGTGGGGTGCCGGGAGCGAGCGGCCAAGACTGATCTGCTGCGGGTCGTGGCGATCGAGGGTGAATGCGTCCCCGATCATCGCGGTACGCTGCCCGGCCGGGGTGCGTATGTACACCCCGCCCTGGTCTGTTTGGACCTGGCGGTACGCCGCCGGGCGTTCCCAAGGGCGCTGCGTGCCCAGGGAGTGCTCGACACAGCGGCGTTGCGCCTCTGCGTCGAGCAGGCAACACCGTAAGACGTGTCGTGCGGAACCCCCGTACGGCCCTGGTACCCCGCGAGTTGGAAGTAGGTCGAGATTGCGATGAGCACTCGATGAGCACGCGATGAGTACGCCCATGAAGTAGCGACGGTCCGGACGCAACCCGGACCTAAAAGGAGCGAAGTGGCTAAGGTCCGGGTATACGAACTCGCCAAGGAGTTCGGGGTTGAGAGCAAGGTCGTCATGGCCAAGCTCCAGGAGCTCGGTGAATTCGTCCGTTCGGCGTCGTCGACGATCGAGGCGCCCGTAGTACGCAAGCTGACCGACGCCCTCCAGCAGGGCAACGGTGGCGGCAAGCCCGCCGCACGCAAGGCTGCCCCGGCTAGGCCGGCAGCCCCCTCTCCCGCGCAGGCGGCCCGTCCGGCCGCCCCGCGGCCGCCGGCCCCGAAGCCGGCCGTTTCCGAGCGGCCCGCCGCCGCGCCGGTCACCCCGGCCGCGCCGGGTCCGCGTCCGACCCCGGGTCCCAAGCCCGCTCCGAAGCCCGCTCCCGCGGCTCCGGCGCCGGCCGCACCCGAGTTCACCGCGCCCCCGTCGGCCCCGTCGGCTCCCTCGGCTCCGGCCGCGGGTCCCCGTCCGGGTTCCGCCCCGCGTCCCGGTGGCCAGGCTCCGCGTCCCGGTGCCCGTCCCGCCGGTGGTCCCGGCCAGGGTGGCCAGGGCCGTGGCGACCGTCCCGAGCGCCCCGAGCGCGGCGACCGTCAGGGCGCCCCGCGTCCCGGCGGCCAGTCCGCGCGTCCCGGCGCCCGTCCGGCCGGTCCCCGTCCGGGCAACAACCCCTTCACCTCGGGTGGCTCCACCGGAATGGCGCGCCCGCAGGCGCCCCGTCCGGGTGGCGCCCCGCGTCCCGGCGGTGCCGGTGCTCCCGGTGGTCCGCGTCCGCAGGGCGCGGGCGGTCAGGACCGCGGTCCCCGTCCCCAGGGCGGTCCCGGCGGCGCTCCGCGTCCGCAGGGCGGTCCGGGCGGTGCCCGTCCGACCCCGGGCGGCATGCCCCGTCCGCAGGGTGGCGCTCCGCGTCCCGGCGGTGGCCCCGGTGGCAACCGTCCGAACCCCGGCATGATGCCGCAGCGTCCCGCTGCGGGCAGCCCGCGTCCCGGTGGCGGCCCCGGTGGCCGCGGTCCCGGTGGCGGCGGCGGTCGTCCCGGTGGTCCCGGTGGCGGCGGCGGTCGTCCGGGTGGCGGCGGCTTCGCCGGTCGTCCGGGTGGCGGCGGTGGCGGTTTCGCCGGTCGTCCGGCCGGTCCCGGTGGCGGTGGCGGCGGTTTCGCCGGTCGTCCCGGTGGTCCGGGTGGCGGCGGCGGTGGCCGTCCCGGCTTCGGCGGTCGTCCGGGTGGTCCCGGTGGCCGTGGTGGCACGCAGGGTGCGTTCGGCCGTCCCGGCGGTCCGGCGCGTCGTGGTCGCAAGTCGAAGCGGCAGAGGCGCCAGGAGTACGAGGCCATGCAGGCCCCGTCGGTCGGCGGCGTGATGCTGCCTCGCGGCAACGGACAGTCCGTCCGCCTGTCGCGCGGTGCGTCCCTCACCGACTTCGCCGAGAAGATCGGCGCCAACCCGGCGTCGCTCGTCGGCGTGATGATGAACCTCGGCGAGATGGTCACTGCCACGCAGTCCGTCTCCGACGAGACGCTGAAGCTCCTCGCGGACGAGATGAACTTCGTCCTCGAGATCGTCAGCCCCGAGGAGGAGGACCGCGAGCTGCTCGAGTCCTTCGACATCGAGTTCGGCGAGGACGAGGGCGACGAGGACGACCTCGTGGTCCGTCCGCCGGTCGTGACCGTCATGGGTCACGTCGACCACGGTAAGACCCGCCTTCTCGACACCATCCGCAAGACGAACGTCGTCGCGGGCGAGGCCGGCGGTATCACGCAGCACATCGGTGCGTACCAGGTCGCGACCGAGGTCAACGGTGAAGAGCGCAGGATCACCTTCATCGACACCCCCGGTCACGAGGCGTTCACCGCCATGCGTGCCCGTGGTGCCAAGTCGACCGACATCGCGATCCTCGTGGTGGCGGCCAACGACGGCGTGATGCCCCAGACGATCGAGGCGCTGAACCACGCCAAGGCGGCCGACGTGCCGATCGTGGTCGCGGTCAACAAGATCGACGTCGAGGGTGCCGACCCGACGAAGGTGCGCGGTCAGCTCACCGAGTTCGGTCTGGTGGCCGAGGAGTACGGCGGCGACACGATGTTCGTCGACATCTCCGCGAAGCAGGGTCTGAACATCGACGCCCTGCTGGAGGCCGTGGTCCTGACCGCGGACGCCTCGCTCGACCTGCGGGCCAACCCGGAGCAGGACGCGCAGGGTATTGCGATCGAGTCCCACCTCGACCGCGGCCGCGGTGCCGTTTCGACGGTCTTGGTCCAGCGCGGAACGCTGCGCATCGGCGACACCATGGTGGTCGGCGACGCGTACGGCCGTGTCCGGGCGATGCTCGACGACAACGGCAACAACGTCGAGGAAGCGGGTCCGTCGACCCCCGTCCTGGTCCTGGGTCTCACCAACGTCCCGGGCGCCGGCGACAACTTCCTCGTCGTCGACGAGGACCGCACGGCGCGTCAGATCGCCGAGAAGCGGGCGGCGCGCGAGCGCAACGCCAACTTCGCCCGCCGGGGTGTCCGGTTCTCCCTGGAGAACCTGGACGAGGCCCTCAAGGCCGGTCTGGTGCAGGAACTCAACCTCATCATCAAGGGCGACGCGTCCGGTTCGGTGGAGGCTCTCGAGTCCTCGCTGCTCCAGCTCGACGTCGGCGACGAGGTCGACATCCGTGTCCTGCACCGCGGTGTGGGTGCGGTCACCGAGTCCGACATCAACCTGGCGACCGGCTCCGACGCCATCGTCATCGGCTTCAACGTCCGCGCCGCGGGCCGCGCGGCGCAGATGGCGGAGCGCGAGGGCGTCGACGTCCGGTACTACTCGGTGATCTACCAGGCCATCGAGGAGATCGAGGCGGCCCTCAAGGGCATGCTCAAGCCGGAGTACGAGGAGGTCGAGCTCGGCACGGCGGAGATCCGCGAGGTCTTCAAGTCGTCCAAGCTGGGCAACATCGCCGGTGTCCTGGTCCGCTCGGGCGAGGTCAAGCGCAACACCAAGGCGCGCCTCATCCGCGACGGCAAGGTCATTGCGGAGAGCCTCAACATCTCCGGGCTGCGTCGCTTCAAGGACGACGTCACCGAGATCCGCGAAGGGTTCGAGGGCGGTATCAACCTCGGCAACTTCAACGACATCAAGGTCGACGACGTCATCGCGACGTACGAGATGCGCGAGAAGCCGCGGTCGTAAGGCAGTGGCGCGAGCCGGCCGGTGGTGAGAAGTCACCGCCGGCCGGCTCGCCGTTCAAAAGGCCGTGCGGTTCCCCGCGCCCCTTCCGAGGGGCGCGGGGAACTGCGCGACCGGCCCCTCCAGGCCGCGACCGGGAAACGACCCACGGGGTCCGGGGCGGAGCCCCGCGAGGATGCAGGGGCGGAAAACCCCGGCGAGCATCCCACCGGTTCGTTGTACGGTTCTGATGTCCCTGCCAAGTGTTGTTGGCAGGCCATCTATCCCGTACCGGCGGGACATCCGGTTACACATGTATGTGGGGACGCTGTCCTTCGATCTGCTCCTCGGCGATGTCCACTCGCTCAAGGAGAAGCGCTCTCTCGTCCGCCCGATCGTCGCCGAACTCCGGCGGAAGTACGCGGTCAGCGTGGCGGAGACGGGCAACCAGGACCTTCACCGCAGGGCCGAGATCGGCCTCGCGGTGGTCTCCGGGGACACCGAGCACCTCACCGACGTACTGGACCGGTGCGAACGGTTCGTCGCTGCACGGCCGGAGGTGGAACTGCTGTCGGTACGGCGCAGGCTCCACACAGACGAAGACTGACGAAACAAGCAAGGCGAAGAAGGAGACGGACCAGTGGCCGACAACGCGCGTGCCAAGAGGCTGGCGGACCTCATCCGAGAGGTCGTGGCCCAGAAGCTGCAGCGCGGGATCAAGGACCCGCGGCTCGGCACCCACGTCACCATCACGGACACCCGGGTCACCGGGGACCTCCGGGAGGCGACCGTCTTCTACACGGTGTACGGGGACGACGAGGAGCGCGCGGCCGCGGCCGCGGGCCTGGAGAGCGCCAAGGGCGTGCTCCGCTCCGCGGTCGGCGCGGCGGCGGGCGTGAAGTTCACCCCGACCCTGACCTTCGTCGCGGACGCCCTGCCGGACACCGCCAAGACCATCGAGGACCTGCTCGACAAGGCACGGGCCTCCGACGCCAAGGTCCGCGAGGTCTCGGCGGGAGCCACCTTCGCCGGTGAAGCGGACCCGTACAAGAAGCCGGGCGACGAGGACGAGGACGACGCCGCCGAATGACCCAGAAGCTCCGGACGCCCGACGGGCTTGTCATCGTGGACAAGCCGTCGGGCTTCACCTCGCACGACGTGGTCGCCAAGATGCGGGGCATCGCGAAGACCCGTCGCGTCGGCCACGCCGGCACCCTCGACCCCATGGCGACGGGCGTGCTCGTCCTCGGCGTCGAGAAGGCCACCAAGCTCCTCGGGCACCTCGCGCTCACCGAGAAGGAGTACCTCGGTACGATCCGGCTCGGCCAGAACACGCTGACGGACGACGCCGAGGGTGACCTCACCTCCTCCACCGACGCCTCCGGGGTGACCCGGGAAGCCGTCGACGCCGGGATCGCCAAGCTCAGCGGCGCCATCATGCAGGTGCCGTCCAAGGTCAGCGCCATCAAGATCGACGGCGTGCGTTCCTACAAGCGGGCACGTGAGGGCGAGGACTTCGAGATCCCGGCCCGCCCGGTGACGATCTCGTCGTTCACCGTGTACGACGTCCGGGAGGCCGTGGCCGAGGACGGCACGCCCGTCCTGGACCTGGTCGTCTCCGTGGTCTGCTCGTCCGGGACGTACATCCGGGCGCTCGCCCGCGACCTCGGCGCGGACCTGGGCGTCGGCGGCCATCTCACCGCCCTGCGCCGCACCCGCGTCGGCCCGTACAAGCTGGACGGCGCGCGCACCCTCGACCAGCTCCAGGAGGAGCTGACCGTGATGCCGGTCGCGGAGGCCGCCACGGCCGCGTTCCCGCGCTGGGACGTGGACGACAGACGGGCGCGGCTGCTGCTCAACGGCGTGCGTCTGGAGATCCCCGAGGAGTACGCGGGGGTGGGCGCCGTGGCCGTCTTCGATCCGGCGGGGCAGTTCCTGGCGCTGGTGGAGGAGCAGAAGGGGAAGGCCAAGAGCCTCGCCGTCTTCGGCTGAGGCCCGCGCCGTCCCGCGAAGCCGGCGGTGCCCGCGAAGCCCGTGTGGCTCCACGGCTTTCGCGCGAGCGGGCCCAGGCGCCCTCGGCGCGCCGGCGAAGTGGCACTCGCCCGTGGAGCGGCGGTCACGGGGCTTCGTGCCCGCCGCTCCATGGTCCCCCCTCGGTTCCCCCACCCAAGGGTCTATCCATCCGCACGGCCCTGTTCACCCCTTCGGGCAGGCGCTCGGAGTGAACCGAGGGAGCGGAAGGGGGCGCGTTCACCATGCGATCTGTCCCGCTGATCACCTCGCGCCTACCGTCGGAGGATCGGAGCGCGGCGGGGAGGTTCGAACATGGCGGGACGAGGCCCGCGGACCGGGGACGAGCAGGCGGCGGACGCCATCGGCCGCGCGCGGGACGAAGGCGTGGTGCGCATCTGCGACCTGGCCGGACGCCCGCGCGGTACGGGTTTCGTCGCCGACCACCTCGGCACGGTGATCACCAGCCACGAGGCCGTGGACGGTCTGGCCCGCCTCGTCCTCCACGCCCCCGGCGACCGCAGCTGCGTGGTGGACGCCGACGCCGTGACCCCCCTGCCCGCCGTGGATCTGGCACTCGTCCGCACCGAGGGACTCGGCCTCGATCCGCTCCCCGTCACCGTGCGGGACCGGGTCGGGACCGGGGCGTACGTCCGGCTCGCCGCGGGCGGCTGGCGCGAGGCACGGGTGCTCGGCACCACCGCCGTGACGTACACCGCCACCGACCGATTCCACGTCCTCGGCGAGGCGCTGGAGCTGGCCATCGGCACGGCGGGCGCGGACGCGCTCCGACTCGGTGGCGGGGCGGCCGGAGGCCCGGTGCTCGACCTGTCGACCGGGGCGGTGATCGGCGTCGTGGGCACCGCGCTGCACGGCGAGCACCCCGCGGCGCGGTTCGCCGTGCCCCTGCGGACACCCGGCGTGCGGGGCCCGCTCGCCGCGCTGCTGGCCCGCAACGCCGCGACCGTGCCCGCGTACGGCGCCGACCTCAATCCGGCCGGGGTGCTGGAGCTCACGGCGACCTCGGTCGGCTCGGACGGGCCGGGTGCGGTGCCCCCGTCCGGCACCGGTGCGGAATCGTCCACCATCGTCGAACGGAGCGCCGTCGTCAGGGAGTTCGAGGCCTTCGTGCGCGGTCCGGCCGCCGTACTCGGGCTGGTCGGCCCACCCGGCAGCGGCCGTACGACGGAACTGGCCGCCCTCGCCGCCCGCCGCACCGGCGGCGCGGAACCGGCCCCCACGCTCTGGCTGCGGGGAGCCGACCTTCTCGCCACGGACACCTCCGTCGCCGACGCGGCGGCACGGGCGCTGGAACGGGCGGGACGGATCGTGGCGGCCTCGCGGGAAGGGACGCCCGGCGACTCGGAGGTGCTGCCCCCCGGCGGGTACGGCGGTGAGCTGGGCGACATCGGCCCGGAGCGCGTCGCCTCGCTCGCCCGGGGCGCCGGACGGCCGCTGCTGCTCCTGCTCGACGGCCCCGAGGAGATGCCGTCCGCCCTCGCCCACCGGATGTCCGACTGGACGGCGGGGACGGCCGAGTGGCTGGGGGAGACCGGGGCGCGGCTCGTCGTCGCCTGCCGGCCGGAGTACTGGGAGCAGACGGGGGAGCACTTCCCCGCGGAGCTCCTGCACCGGGGAGCCTGGGCCGAGCCGCAGCCGCCGGGGCCACCGTGCGTCCTGCTGGGTGATCTCACGGAGGAGGAGGCACGGCGGATCCGGGCCGGGGCCGGGATCCCCGAGGGCACGCTGGGGGCCGCCGACGCGCGGCACCCGCTGACCCTGCGCCTGCTGGCCGAGGTGCGCGCCGCGCTGCCGGACGCCCCGCCCGGCCGGCTCGACCGGCACGACGTCCTCGGCGCCCATCTGGACCTGATGTGCCTGCGCGTCGCGGTCCGGCTCGCGGCGGCGAACGGGCTGCGCGGCAACGCCGTACGGCGCCTCGCCGCGCAGGTCTCCGGTCGGGTGCACGAGGCCGCGCGGCGGTGTCTGGGTCCGGGGCAGGGCCAGTTGGACCGCGAGTCCTTCGAAGCGGTCTTCCCGTGGGGTCCCGCTCCGGGGCGCCGTTCCGGCCGGACCACCGGCTGGGCCTCCGCCGTCCTCACCGAGCGCCTCCTGGTCCCCGCCGGCAACGGCTACCGCTTCGCCCACGAGGAACTCGCCGACTGGATCCAGGGCACCCACCTGGACCTGGACGCGGCCCTGCACGCCCTGGTCCACCGGAGCCGTGACACGGCCCCGTCCACCGGGGTCCGCGCGCCGTCCCCGCGTGGGGCCGACGCCGAGCGGGTTCCCGCCCAGCGGACACCGTCGCCGGCCGGGACGGGCCCACGGTCCGCGCCGGGACCGGTGACCGGGCCGGGCGCGTCGCGCCGCCGCCGGTCCCGTGGCTCCCGGCCCGCCGTCCGCACCGGTCCGCGTCTCCTCCCCGTCCCCCGGCACCGCATCGGACCGGTCGTCGAGGCCCTGCTGCTCCTGGCCCGTCAACAGGGCGCGGCGGCACTGACCCCTCGACTCGAAGAACTGGTCCACGCCCTGGACGCCCTCCTGCCGGACGTGCCCGCCCCGCCGGAGGACCCCGCCTGGTGGGCCACGCGCCTCTTCGGCGACGTCGTGGTGCGGCTGCCCGACACGTCCCCGTACGCGGGGACCCTCGCGCTGCTCGCCGAGCGGATCGTGCGGTGGCGTGCGGAGGGACGGCGGGTGCCGGCGGAGTTCGGGCCCGCGTTCTGGGAGGCGCTGGCACTGCCGCCGGCGGAGCGGTTCGACCTGCTCAGGAGCCTGGTCGTCGCGGACGAGGCACCACGTCGGACGGCGCTGGACGGCACCACCGCGGATGAGGCCGCACCAGTCGCCATGGCTCGGGTCGCCATGGCTGGGGTCGACATGGGTGCCATCGACATGGGGCCGGCCGATATGGGTGGGGTCGACATGGCTCCGGCCGACATGGGGCCGGAGGATATGGGTCCCAAGGACACCGTTCCAGCCGCGATGGTGCAGGCCGGGACTGCCCTCCTGGAAGAGGCCCCCGACGAACGGACCATCGCTCTCCGCCGCACGCCGACGGGCACTCGCGCGCCGGAGGACATCCGCACGCCGGTGGACACCCCCACGCCGGTGGTCGCCGGGGCCTCGAAGAGCACCCGCACACCGGAAAGCCCCCGTGTACCGGAAGGCCTCCCCGTGCCAGGAGACCCCCGTACCCCCCGCTACCTGGACGCGGTGGCCCGGCTCCTCGCCGCCGATCCCGCCGGCGTGGCACCTCACCTCATCACCTGGTTCGACGACGACCGCCCCCTGCCCGCGACGCCCCACGCGACGGTGGCCACCGCGGCGCAGGCGCTGCTCTACGCGCACCGGCGGCGCGCGCTGGACGACCTGGCGGAGGCTCTCGTGGACAGCGCGCACCGCCGGGCGGACGAACTGCTCGCCGCGCTCGCCGAGGAGGAACCGTCGGCGGTGTGCCGGGCCGTCGACCGGTGGGCGCACGACACGCGCCCGGCGCGGCGGGTCGCGGCGGTGGCGTACGGACTGCGCGCCGCGCCGCACGTACGCACCGAGGCCGACCGCGCCCTGCTGCGCTACGCGGCGCTCGCCCTGCTGGCCCGCCCCGCCGACTGCACACTGCACGGCGGAGCGCTCGGCCTGCTCGTACGCGATCCGCGGAGCCGGGCCGCCTACCTGCCACAGGCGCTGGAGCGGTTCGCCGCGGGCGACGCACAGCTCCCCGCCCGCGCCCTGGTGCCCGCCCTCGCCACGCACCCCGACCCGGTGATCGCCGCGTTCCGGGCCCGGCTGCGGCAGCCCGGCGCGGACCCGGCGGAGGCGCTGCGCACGCTCGCCGACGTCACCACGCCCGCGCTCGCCCACCGCGTCGCCGCCCTCGTACGGGAGATGGTGGAGCTGCGCCCGGAGGCCGCCACACACATGGCCGCCTATGTCGACCGTCGTCTCGCCCACGGGTCCGTCGCACGCACGGCGCTCTTCCCGCTGGTCACGGGGCTGCTGATCGGCTGTCCGGCCTCGGTGCGGGCGGCCCTCGCGACCGTGCTGGCCGCGCCGGGCAGCCGTGCCTCCCAGGAGCTGCGGCGTGAACTGCTGGATCTGCTGCTCGCGCACGAGCGCGACCCGGCCGTCCTCGAAACCCTGCTTCGGGCCGCCGCGGAGGGCCTGGCCCGCCGGGGCGAGGAACCCACCAGGGAGCTGGTGAACCGGGTGGGCCGGCTGATGGTGCGCACGCCCACCGGGGCCACCGGCTTCGACCGCGGCCTCGTCGAGCTGGCCCGCCAGGTGCCGGGATTCGCCGCCGTGGTCGCCCGCTGGCTGGCCGGCGCCCCCGAGGAGTGGGCCGGAGTCGTCGGCCCGAGCACCCGCCGCATGATCGAGAATCTGGCCGGTGTGCGGGTCCCCGCCTGAGTCAGGCCTTGGTCAGGTTCTCGTGCTCCGCGTCACAGCTCGATGCCGATGCGAACCGGGAGCACGCGGCATGGCACCCTTAGAGCTGCGAATGAGGCAATCACGGACACGGGTTCGACAAGGAGCGGTCACAGTGCAGCGCTGGCGTGGCTTGGAGGACATCCCCCAGGACTGGGGGCGCAGCGTCGTCACCATCGGTTCCTACGACGGGGTGCACCGCGGACACCAGCTGATCATCAAGCACGCGGTGGACCGGGCCCGGGAGCTGGGCGTTCCCTCCGTCGTGGTCACTTTCGACCCGCACCCGAGCGAGGTCGTCCGGCCGGGCAGCCACCCGCCGCTGCTCGCCCCGCACCACCGCCGCGCCGAGCTGATGGCCGAGCTGGGCGTCGACGCGCTGCTGATCCTGCCCTTCACGACCGAGTTCTCGAAGCTGTCGCCCGCCGACTTCGTGGCGAAGGTGCTGGTCGACAAGTTGCACGCGAAGGCCGTCGTGGAGGGCCCGAACTTCCGCTTCGGTCACAAGGCCGCCGGCAACGTCGACTTCCTGCGCGAACAGGGCGAGACGTACGACTTCGAGGTCGAGGTGGTGGAGCTGTACGTGAGCGGTGCGGCCGGCGGCGGTGAGCCCTTCTCCTCGACCATGACCCGGCGACTGGTCGCCGAGGGCGACGTGGAGGGCGCGCGCGAGATCCTGGGCCGCCCGCACCGCGTCGAGGGCATCGTGGTCCGCGGCGCCCAGCGCGGCCGCGAGCTCGGCTTCCCCACGGCCAACGTCGAGACGCTCCCGCACACCGCCATCCCCGCCGACGGCGTCTACGCGGGCTGGCTGCACGTCGGGGACGAAGCGATGCCCGCGGCGATCTCCGTCGGCACGAACCCGCAGTTCGACGGGACCGAGCGCACGGTGGAGGCCTACGCCATCGACCGTGTCGGCCTCGACCTGTACGGCCTGCACGTCGCGGTCGACTTCCTCGCCTTCGTCCGCGGCCAGGCCCGCTTCGACTCCATCGAGGCGCTGCTGGAAGCCATCGCCGACGACGTGAAGCGGTCCCTGGAACTGATCGAGGCGTACGGAACCCTGTAGGCGTCCGGCACACAGCCGCGTGGCCGGCGCCCCTCACCGGGCACCGGCCACGACTGTTTCCCCGGACGGTCCCACGCCGGTGTCACGGGACCCGGACCCGGCACCGGACCCGGACCCGGACCCGGCACCGGACCCGGACCCGGACCCGGCACCGGACCCGGACCCGGACCTGGTCCAGGACTCGAACCTGGACCAGGCACCGGTACCCGACCCGGCGCCGGCCGCTGCCGTTCGACCCGGCAGGCGCCCACCTGAGCCACCGCCACCGGTCATCCCGTTGCCCGCACCGGCCCACGCCTCACGGACCGGCCCGTGCCTCATGTACCGATCCGCGCATCACGGAGCGGCCCGCGCCTTATGCACCGGCCCGCGCATCACGGAGCGATCCGTGCCTCACGGAGCGGCCCGTGCCTCACGGAGCGGCCCGTGCCTCACGGAGCGGCCCGTGCCTCACGGAGCGGCCCGTGCCTCACGGAGCGGCCCGTGCCTCACGGGCCGATCCGCGCATCACGCACCGGCCCACGCCTCACGGATCGGTACGTGCCTCACGTACCGATCCGCGCCCCCGCCCAGTGGCACGACACCTGTGATTCCCCGCCGCCGCCCAGGACCGGCAGGTCCTGCCCGCGGCACGCGTCCGCGACTCCCGCCCGTTCGGCCTCGCCGGCCGCCAGGATCTGGCAGCGCGCGTGGAAGCGGCAGCCGGAGGGGATGCGGGAGGGGTCCGGGGGCTCGCCGGTGAGCACGACCGGAGCGCCCGGCGCCTCCGGGAGGACGGACAACAGGGCCTGGGTGTACGGGTGTCGGGGTGCCGTCAGCACCTCGGCGACCTCGCCCGTCTCCACGATCCGGCCGAGGTACATGACCGCGACCCGGTCGGCGATGTTCCACGCCAGGCCCAGGTCGTGGGTGACCACCAGAGCGGACAGGCCGAGTTCGGCGCGCAGCCGCAGGAGCAGGGCGAGGATCTCGCCCCGTACCGACGCGTCGAGGGAGGCCACCGGTTCGTCGGCGACGATGAGTTCGGGCTCCAGGACGAGTGCGCCCGCGATGACGACGCGCTGGCGCTGGCCCCCGGACAGTTCGTGCGGGTAGCGCAGGAAGAATCGCTCCGGCGGACGCAGGCCGGCCCGTGAGAGGGCCCCCGCGACGGCCGCCTGTTCGTCACCCCCGTACCCGTGGATCCGCAGCCCCTCGGCCACCGCGTCGTACACGGTGTGCCGGGGGTTGAGCGAGCCGCTCGGATCCTGGAGGACCAGCTGGACCCGCTTGCGGTAGGCCTTCAGGGCGCGCGAGGAGTAGTCGAGCGGTCCGCCGTCGAAGGTGACGCGACCGCCGGTGGGCGGGACGAGGCCGAGGAGGGAACGGGCGAGCGTCGACTTGCCGCAGCCGGACTCGCCGACCAGCGCCACGATCTCGCCGCGGCGGATGTCGAGGTCGACCCCGTCGACGGCGCGGGCGCGGGCGGCGCCGTGCCGTCCGGGGAACGAGACGTGCAGTCCCTCCGCGCTCAGCAGTGGCGGCGCGGGCGCGGGCGCCGGTGTCGCCGCCGGTACGGGGGCCGGCGGCGCGGGCGGGTTCGTCATGGCGTGCTCCTGACTGGCTCTGCCGCTCCCACGGCCGTGTCCACGTGCACGCAGGCCGCCCACCGTCCCGCGCCCGCGTCCCGCAGTGCCTGGTCCTGGTCGGCGCACGAGTCCAGCGCCACCGGGCACCGGGGGTGGAACGTGCAGCCGGAGGGGAGCGCGGACGGGTCCGGGGGATCGCCGGGCAGGCCGCGCGGCGCGAACCGCGAGGCGCTGTCCCCGATGCGCGGAAAGGCCGCGGACAGGGCCTTGCCGTACGGGTGCCGGGCGTTGTCGTACACCTGCCGGGCGGGGCCCTCCTCGACGACGCGGCCCGCGTACATCACCGCGAGCCGGTCGCAGGTGTCGGCGAGGACCGCGAGGTCGTGGCTGATCATGAGGAGGCCCAACTCCTGCTCGCTGACGAGCTGTTCGATCAGGCGGAGGATCTGCGCCTGGATCATCACGTCGAGCGCCGTGGTCGGTTCGTCGGCGATGACGAGCCGGGGGTCGCAGGCCAGCGCCATGGCGATCATGACGCGCTGGCGCTGCCCGCCGGACAGTTCGTGCGGGTAGGCGTCCGCGCGGGCGGCGGGCAGGCCCACGTGTTCCAGCAGCTCGCCGGTCTTCCTCCTGGCGCCCGCCGGGGTCGCCTTCTTGTGCAGCAGGATCGGCTCGGCGATCTGGTCGCCGATGCGGTGCACGGCGTTCAGCGAGTGCATCGCCCCCTGGAAGACGATCGAGGCGCCGGCCCAGCGGACCGCGCGCACCCGGCCCCATTTCATCGTGAGCACGTCCTCGCCGTCGAGCAGGATCTCCCCGCTCGTGCGGGTGCCCGCGGGCAGCAGCCGCAGCAGCGCGAGGGCCAGCGTGGACTTGCCGCAGCCGGACTCGCCCGCGATGCCGAGCTTCTGCCCGGCGTCGAGCGAGAGGTCCACACCGCGTACGGCGGCCGCCCCGCCCGGGTACGTCACTTCGAGGTTCCTGACCGCCAGCAGGGGCTGCCTGGCGGGAGTGTGCACCGGAGTGCTCAACGGGTCACCCCCAGCTTGGGATTGAGGACCGACTCGACGGCACGCCCGCACAGGGTGAACGCGAGGGCGACCACCGCGATGGCGATCCCCGGCGGAACCAGGTACCACCACTTGCCGGCGCTGACCGCGCCCGCCTCCCGGGCGTCCTGGAGCAGCCCGCCCCACGACACGATCGTGGGATCGCCCAGGCCGAGGAACGCGAGCGTCGCCTCGGCGAGGATCGCGGACGAGATGATCAGGGTCGTCTGGGCCAGTACCAGCGGCATCACGTTGGGCAGCACGTGCCGCGTCATGATGTGCCAGTGGCCGCCGCCGAGTGCCTTGGCCCGCTCGATGTAGGGCCGCGACTCGACGGCGAGGGTCTGCGCGCGGACCAGCCGGGCCGTCGTCGGCCAGGTGGTGACGCCGATCGCCAGGATGATCGTGCCGAGCGAGCGGGTCATCACGGTCGCCAGCGCGATCGCGAGGACCAGGGTCGGCATCACCAGGAACCAGTCCGTGATCCGCATCAGCACGGTCGCGTACCAGCCGCGGAAGTGGCCCGCGGTGATCCCGATGAGGGCGCCGATCGCCACCGAGAGCACGGCGGCGAGCAGCCCGACCAGCAGGGATACCCGGGCGCCCCACACCACGAGTCCGAGCAGATTGCGTCCGAACTGGTCGGTGCCCAGCGGGAATCGGGCGCTGGGACTCTCCATCGGACGGCCCGGCGCGTCGGTCACGCTCTGCACGTGGGAGCCGACGGTCAGCGGCGCCGTCAGGGCGATCAGGGCGAAGAGCGTGAGCGCGGCGAGCCCGAGGACGCCCGCCCGGTGGGTGCGGTACTGCCGCCAGAAGCGGACGGCGGAGTTGCGGCGGCGTTGCCTGGCGAGTGTGCGGGGGCTCTTCGCGCCCGCCGTGACGGCCGGTTCGGCCGTCGTGGATTCGGTTGTCATCGGCCCGTCCGACTCGGTCGTGGTCATCGGCCCACCCGTGGGTCCAGCAGCGGATAGATCAGGTCTGCCAGCGTGTTCATCACGACCACCGCCGCCGCGAAGACGAAGAACAGGCCCTGGACCAACGGCAGATCGGGCACGCTCAGCGCCTGGTAGAACAGGCCGCCGAGGCCCGGCCAGGAGAAGACGGTCTCGACGAGGATCACGCCCGCGACCGTCCGGCCGAGGTTGATGAAGATCAGCGTGACCGTCGGGAGTAGTGCGTTGGGCACGGCGTGACGGCGCCGTACGAGATCGTCGCGCAGGCCCTTGGCCCGCGCCGTGGTCAGATAGTCGCTGCCCATCTCGTCCAGCAGCGCCGAGCGGGTGACCAGCAGTGTCTGCCCGTACTCGACGGCGACCAGCGTCACCACCGGCAGAACCAGGTGATGGGCGACGTCGAGGACGTACGCGAAGCCCTCCTTGCCCCCCGACTCCATGCCGCCGGTCGGGAACAGACCCGGGACCGGTCCCATGCCCACCGAGAAGACGATGATGAGCAGCAGCCCGAGCCAGAAGGACGGGATCGAGTAGAGCGTCAGCGCCAGACCGGTGTTGAGACGGTCGCTCACCCCGCCGTTGCGCCAGGCGGAGCGGGTGCCGAGGAAGATGCCGAGCGCGGTGTACAGGACGAACGCCGTGACGGTCAGGAGCAGGGTGTTCGGCAGCGCCTCGGTGATCTTGTCGATGACCGGGGCCCGGAACTGGTAGGAAGTGCCCAGGTCACCGGTGAGCGCCTTGCCGCAGTAGTCCGTGAACTGCTCCCAGAGCGGCAGATCGAGCCCGAACTCCGCTCGGTAGTGGGCCAGTTGCTCGGCGGACACCTGACGACCGCCGGTCATGTACTTGACCGGGTCGCCGGGGATGAGCCGGAAGAGGAAGAAACTGGTGACGAGGACGGCGAGCAGCGAGACGGCCGCGCCGCCCAACTTGCCCGCCACATAACGCAGATACGCGGTCGTGGTGCGCGCCCGTGGCCCGCGGACCGACGGGGCGGCGGCGGCCGGGCCCGGGGGGGGCCCGGCCCCCCCCGGGGGTTGGGCCACCGGGGATAACAAAAAAAAAGGCCCGACAGCCCAAGGGG
>NZ_JBHWEL010000042.1:41322-63478 GCF_042734135.1 Streptomyces sp. NPDC059668
CGCCCCCCCCATCCCCCCCCACACACCGCCCCCCGCGGGGGGGGGGGGCGCGCCCGGGGCGCCGCGCCCCGCGGGCGCGGGGCGCGCCCCCCCCCCTCGCCTCGACCAGCGAGGGTGTTGCCTCAGCGGTCATGAACTACTCATTCGCTCGTACGTCCATGGAGTGCCCCGGGGGGCGTGGGGGCGCGCTATTCGCGGTCCTCGGCCGTGGCACGGCGACGCATCGCGAAGAACGCCCCGGCGCCCACGAGGACGACCACGCCCGCGACGATGCCGATGATGACGCCCGTCGAGCTCGAACCGTCGGAGGACGCACCGGAGGAGCCCGCCGGAACCGCCGACCACCAGCTCCAGTAGCCGTCCTGGCCGTAGATGTTCCCGGCCGCCTTCGGCATCGTCTCGATCGACTTGATCTGATCGGTGCGGTAGGCCTCCACCGCGTTCGGGTACGCCATGACGTTCATGTACCCGGTGTCGTACAGCCGCGACTCCATCTGCTTGACGATCTCCGCCCGCTTGGCGGTGTCGTACTCGGCGAGTTGCCGGCCGTACAGCTCGTCGTACTTCTTGTCGCAGATGAAGTTGTCCGTCGCACCCGTGTCCTTGGGCGTGGCGGGCAGCGCCGCGCAGGTGTGGATCGACAGCACGAAGTCGGGGTCGGGGTTGACGGACCAGCCGTCGAAGGCCAGGTCGTACTTGCCCGCGAGCCATGGGTCCGTCACGTTGTCCAGGCAGTCGAGGGTGACGCCGATGCCCAGCTTGCCGAACCACTCCTTCAGGTACTGTCCGACCGCCTTGTCGTTGGGGTCGGTGGCGTGGCACAGCACCCGGTAGTTGATCGGCTTGCCGTTCTTCTCGACGCGCTTGCCGTCGCCGTTCTTCTTGTACCCGGCCTGGTCGAGGAGTTGGGCCGCCTTCGCCGGGTCGTAGCCGAGGTTCTGGCTCGCCGACGGCTTCCAGTAGTACGTGGAGAAGCGCGGCGGGATGTATCCCTCGCCCTCGACGGCGTGGCCCTGGAAGACCTTGTCGACGAGGGCGCTCCGGTCGACGGCCATGAACAGCGCCTGGCGCACCCTCTGGTCGAGCAGCGACGCCGCTCCGTCGCCGAAGCGGTCCCCGTTCGCGGCCTGCGCGCCGGGATTGGTGGCGAGGGCGTAGAAGCGGCGGCCGGGGGCGTCGTTGACCTTGATGTTCGGCTGGCTCTTGAGCGCGGCGGACTGGGCGGGCGTCAGATTGGAGACGAACGACACCTCGCCCTTCTGCAGGGCCGCGACGGCCGCGTCACCGTCCTTGTAGTACTTGAACACCAGCTCGTCGAACCTGGGCGCGCCCCGCCAGAAGGTCTTGTTGGGCTTCAGCCGGACATAGCTGTCGGGCTTGTAGTCCGTCAGGATGAACGGCCCGTTGCCGACGATCGGGAAGCTCTTGTCGTTGTTGAACTTGGAGAAGTCCCCGACCTTCTCCCAGATGTGCCGGGGCACGATCGGGACGTCGAGGGCGGCCATGGTGGCCTGCGGCTTCTTCAGCTCGATGACCAGCTTGGTGGGGCTCGGGGCCGTGACCTTCTTGAAGTTGCCGACGAAGCTGCCGTTCGCGGTGGCCGCGTTCGGGTCGGTCATCATCTTGGTGAAGGTCCACGCCGCGTCCTCGGCGGTGGCCTGCCGGCCGTCCGACCACTTGGAGTTCGAGCGGATCGTGTAGGTCCAGGTGAGCTTGTCGGCGGACGGCGCCCACTTGGTGGCGAGGCCCGGGATCGCGTGGTTGTCCGCCGCGTCGTAGTTGGTCAGGTACTCGTACATGAGCCGGTGGATGCTCGTGCTGACCAGGCGCGACGCCAGGAAGGGGCTGAGCGAGTCGACGCTCTGCGCGACCGCGACGGTGAGGACGTTCTTGCCCTCCTCGGCCCGGGCCTGCTGGGGGGCCGGGTTGAGGGGGCTCGCGAGACCGGCCGTGAGGGTGAGGGCGGCGGCGCCCGCGGTGGCGAGGAGCCTGAGACGCGGGCGTCCTCCGGTGAGCTGATCTTGTCTGTTCATGGGTCGGTGACCTCGCGTCATCGCTCGCACGGGGATGGCTGGTTGAACTACTGGATCAGGGATGAACGGGGGGTGCCGGCGGGGTTGATGTGTGTGTCTATCAGCGCCGGTCTCCGCGAGTCAACGGCAGGTGGACCCCATGTGGCCTGCGGAAATAACGAGTTGGCGTGGAATATTCGCTCATTGGTTCAGACCGGTGAAGCCCCCCTGGCCAGGGGGTGACGCTCCCTTCGGCCCCTGGACGCACGAAGGCCCGCACCGTGGACGGACGGTGCGGGCCCTGGCGGGAAACGGCCCCTCGGGAGCGGCCGATCGGGTGATGGTCTCCGGTTACTGCTGAGGAGACGCGGGAGGCGGCGGCGGGGGAGGAGTGTGGCCCTGGTGCGGCGGGTAGGGCTGGCCGTCCTCGAAGGGCCGGCCGGTGGTGGGCTGCCCCTGCCCCTGCCCCGGCTGCGGCTGTGCTGGTGCTTGTGGGTGAGGCGGGGCCGGGGGCGGCGGGTATGCCTGGCCCTGCTGCGGCTGCTGCGGCTGCTGGGGCTGCTGCGGCGGGAGGGGCGCGCCCGGCTGCGGCGTGTAGGGGCCGCCCGGCTGGTACGGGTAGGGCTGCCCGGGGGCCGGTTGGCCGGGGGCGGCGGGCTGGGCACCCGGTACGGGTACGTCCTGCGGCGGGTACGAGTACTGCGGCCGGGTCGGCATCGGAGGGGCGGCCACCGGCGGCGGGTTGCCGTCGTTCGTCCACAGACCGTGCGACTGCTGATGACGCACGATGTCCTCGGCGACCAGCGCCGAGAGGTTGAAGTACGCCTCACGCACCTTGGGCCGCATCATGTCGAGGTCGACCTCGGCGCCCGCGGCCAGATGCTCGTCGAACGGCACCACCACGACACCGCGGCAGCGCGTCTCGAAGTGGCTGACGATGTCCTCCACCTTGATCATCTTGCCGGTCTCGCGCACTCCGGAGATGACGGTGAGGGAACGCGAGACGAGATCCGCGTACCCGTGCGCCGACAGCCAGTCCAGCGTCGTACTCGCGCTGCTCGCGCCGTCCACGGACGGCGTGGAGATGATGATGAGCTGGTCGGCGAGGTCGAGCACCCCGCGCATGGCGCTGTAGAGCAGACCCGTCCCGGAGTCGGTCAGGATGATCGGGTACTGCTTGCCCAGCACGTCTATCGCGCGCCGGTAGTCCTCGTCGTTGAAGGTCGTGGACACGGCCGGGTCCACGTCGTTGGCGATGATCTCGAGCCCCGACGAGGCCTGGGACGTGAACCGCCTGATGTCCATGTACGAGTTGAGGTACGGGATCGCCTGCACGAGGTCGCGGATGGTGGCCCCGGTCTCCCGCCGTACCCGGCGCCCGAGCGTTCCCGCGTCAGGGTTGGCGTCGATCGCGAGGATCTTGTCCTGCCGCTCGGTGGCGAGCGTGGAGCCGAGCGCGGTGGTGGTCGTCGTCTTTCCGACACCGCCCTTGAGGCTGATGACCGCGATCCGGTAGCACGACAGCACCGGCGTCCGGATCAGCTCCAGCTTCCGCTGCCGCTCGGCCTCCTCCTTCTTCCCGCCCAGCTTGAACCGGGAGGAACCGCCGCCGGGACGCCCGCTCTTGGCCTTCTGCTTCTTGTTGTTGAGCAGCCGGTCGGAGGACAGCTCCACCGCCGCGGTGTACCCGAGAGGCGCCGCCGAGGGGTTGGTGGGCTGCCGCTGGTCGTGCCGGACGGGCTGCGGCCAGGCGGTTCCGCTGCGGGGATCCACGGGGGCCTGCGGCGGGGGCTGCTGGTGCGGGGAGGGGTGCGGGGCCTCGGACGGCACGCCCGGGTGCGGCTGGTACTGCGCGGGGATGTTCGGCTGCGCCGGGTGCGGTTGCTGTGCGGGGATGTGCGGCTGCTGCGGCTGCGCGGGCGGCTGGGGGTGCGGCGGGAAGCCGTAGCCCGGCTGCGGGCCCGGCGCCTCGGGTGCGGCCGGCTGGGGAGCCGGGTCGCCCGGTTGCGGGAAGCCGTAACCGGTCGGCGGGGCCGGGGGGTTGGGGGCAGCGGGAGCCGGAATCCCGGGTTGCGGGAAGCCGTAGCCGTCCTGCGGCGCGGGCGGGACCGGTGGGCCCTGCTGCGGGAAGCCGTAACCGGTCGGCGGGGCCGGGGGGTTGGGGGCTGCGGGAGCCGGAATCCCGGGCTGCGGGAACCCGTAGCCGGCTTGCGGCGCGGGCGGCTGGGGGACCGGGTCGCCCGGCTGGGGGAAACCGTACGCGGGCTGCGGCGCGGGCGGGGCAGGCGTGTCCTGCTGCGGGAAGCCGTAGGCGGTCGGCGGCACCGGGGCCGCCGGTGCGGGCGCCGGGGGTACCGGGCCCGGCGCGGGCGGCGCGGCCTGCGGGTCCCAGGCCGTGGGCGCGGGCTGCGCGGTGGGCGGCTGGAACGGCGGTTGCGGCGGGGCCGACGGCTGGTGCGACTGGACCTGGGCGTGCTGGGGCGGCGTGGGCGGCTGCGCCCCGGCGTCCGAGGGGTGCGGGGGTGCGGGAGGCTGCGTGGGCGGCTGCCCCTGCACGGCCGACGGCTGCGGCTGCGTCTCGGGCGCGGGCGGTGCCACCGGCCCGGGCGCGGGCCACTGCGCGGCGGGCGCGGGGGCGGCGGGCTGGTACGCGGGCGGCAGGGGCGGCAGCGCGCCCTGCGCCATCGGCGGGGGAGTCCAGGCGGGCGCCGCTTCCGGCGCGTCCACGGGTACGTCCACTCCGGCGTCCGGCGCCGCGCTCTCGGGCGGGGTGCCCGACGGGTCGGTGGCCTCGGCCCCCGCGTCCGGCGTTTCCGTGTCCTGGCCCGCGGAGTGCCGGGACGGCGCCTCAGGGGAGGAGGCGGCATCGAGTGCCCGGGCCTCCGCGTCGTCATCGCCGGCCTCGGGGTGCGCGGCCTCCGCCGACTCCGCCGGGGACAGGGCGTCCTCGGCTCCGGCATCCGCGTCCGCGGAGTCCTCTTCCTGCCCGGCGACGGGCTCCACGTCATCGGCGGGGGAGTCCGGGCGGGCGCCGCTCCCGGCGCCGTCCCGCCCGCTCGGATCGGTGTCCGTGCTCTCCGGTCGCGAGGGCGCGCCCTCGCTCACCGCGGACGCACCGGAACCTTCGTACGACTCCGACTCCGACTCGGCGTCCGACCTCGGCTCGGCGTCCGACCCGGACGCGGCAACCGGCGCGGCGACCTGAGCCACCGGAACCACCGGAACCACCGGAGCGCTCAACTCGAAGTCCCCGCCGGTCGCGTCACCGCCGTCCGGCCCGGCACCGGCCGGCTCCTGCTCGGGGACGGCCACGGCGTCACCGCTCGCCCCGCCCGCGACCCGGCTCCCGGCCTCGGCGACGTGCTCTCCCGCGGACCGCTCCGCGAACTCCCGCTTGAGCGCGGCGGCGGAAATACGCATGGTCGCGCCGCTCTCGATGTCACCGGCCGCGGCACCCGCCCGGTCGGCCGGTGCGGCCTGCGGAGACCAGGCGGCCTGCGGCATCGGCGCGGGCGGCGCCGGGGGGACCTGGGCCACCGGCGGCAGCGGCGGTCCCTGAGGGGCCGGTGGAGCGGGCGGAGCCGGAGCGGCGGGCACCTCGGGGACCGGAGCCTGCGCCCCCTGGGCCGAACCGGCCGACGCGTTCTGCGTGTACCAGGCGGGCGGCGCGTAGTCGATGGTGAACTCGCCCGTCGCCTCGACGGCGGACTCCGCGTCGGACTGGTCATCGCCGGGTGTGGCCCAGCCCCCGCGGATCCCGTCCCGATCGCTGTTCACAGTTCCTCCTGGTGTGGTCAAGCACCCTCGATACCGAGCTGGGGCGACCGTTCTCTTCATCTGGATCTCTTGGTCGGACACCGTCCGACGCCGTCCGGCACGCCGGACCGTCCCCGCCGGACGCGGGCGGTCCGCCGACGGGTCGGCCGACGGCGGGGTGTCGCGTCCGGCCCCAGCCTAATCACCACGGGCGCCACGACGGCAGGCCCGTCCACCCCTCCGCACAGGCCCACTTCGTCACACCCTGCCCAGAAGCGGCGTACGCACGCGTCACAGGGCGAAACAAATCGGGCAATCCTGGTGAACAAGTCGGTGGTGAGAGGAGGCAATCGGGCCGAAACGCCCGGGCCCGCTCCGGAAGTACCGGAGTGCGGAACGGGGTTGGTCCGGGGCGCTGCCGGGGTCGCGCCCGGTCAGTCCATCCTTCGCGGCGTACCGAACAATCCGGTCTCGGCGTCCGTGGGCTGCGTCATCACGTACTGCCGGTCGCGGTCGGCGCACCACAGGGTGACGCCGTCGGTGAGCGTCGGCAGCGACTCCACGTCGCCCCGGGGGAGCGCCAGCGCCCGCCCGATCTCCGCGGCCTCGTCCGGAGAGACCCGCTGCACACCGACGAGCCGCGCCTGCCGCAACAGCCGCGGGGCCACCGGGCTGAGATACGGCAACAGCGTCAGGATCGACTGCCAGGGTCCGGCCACCACCCGCCCGCGTGGTGGCCGCATTCCGCAGTCGCGCACCACCAGCACCGGGTTGCCCGCCGAGGCACCCTGCGGCGGGACCCGCCCCACGTCGTGCACACTCATGCCGTTCTGCCCGCCGCCCATGGCGTGCACCATCTGCATCCAGGCCTGCGCCCGCCCCGTCTCGACGGCGACGCGCGCCCCGGTGGCCGCCGCCCGCAGCGCGAGCACCTGCGCCGTCCACAGGCCGCCGATCAGGACGACGTCGTACGGAGTCGGCCGGTTGAGCCCGAGCACGGCGGGCTGCCCCGCGGCGTCCACCCCGATGACGACCCCGTCGTCCCCGATGGGCAGGGCCAGCGAGTCCACCTGGTCCACGGACAGCACATGCCGTCCGTGCCGCGGCCCGATCAGACCGAATCCGCTGCGCAGCAGGCCGCGCCGACGCTCCGGGCCCGAGGCCCCCGGCATGCCCGGAGAGCCCGGAGCGCCGGCCCCGGCAGCCCCCGAAGTCCCGTACGCCCCCGCCGCGGTGGCACCGGATGAGGTCATGGACATCAGCGAACACCTCCGAGCGGCAGCGTGGCGAGCACACCGGGAAGCTGCTCGCGGTCGAGCCGGGTCAGTCCGGTGCCGGCCCGGCGCGCCGCGTCCTCCAGCGAGCGCCGGGCCGCGACCAGTTCGTCGTCGCCGCGCCCGGTCACCCGAAGGTGTCCGCACAGCGACACGTCCTGACGCTCCCCGCGGCGCAGGGTGAGACTGAAGGTGGTGGCCAGCGCGGGCACGGCCGTGAGCAGGGCGACGAGTTGCGGCAGCGACGGCCCGCCAGAGCCGCCCAACTGGGGCCAGCGCCGCACCCAGTACGTCGTGTGTCTGCGGTTGTCGCAGCGCCAACTGCGGCTGGACTCCTCCGTCCGGCGTGCCGGCAGGTCCGTCCGTCCGGCCTCCGCCGTCACCAGGGGGTTCGCGCACGCCGAGGTCGCCACCGCGGCGGTCAGCTCCTCCTCGTTCAGCAGCGTCGTACGGAATCCCGCACCCGTGAGCCGGCTCGCGAGGTGGTCCGCGGCGCGTACGACGCACTTCTGCGCGCCGACGAGTCCGCCTCCGCGCGCGGCCACCGCCTCCGGGCACAGCTCCGGGTCGAGCTTCAGCGCGATCCAGGTGATGCGCACGGCGGGCGCCCCGGTCTGCTCCTGCAACGGCGCGTAGTTGCTGACCGCGACGGACTGCTGCGGCAGATGCAGGGCGGGCGCGGGCTGTGTGTGCAGCACGATCTGCGCCGACTCCAGGCGGACACCGTCCACCTCCAGCGCGTCCCGTACCAGTCCCAGGGGCAGCGGCTGGCGGCTCCGCTCGGCGCGCAGCGCGGTCGCGTCGGCCTCCACCTGAAGGACGGCGGTCACGAACGTGCCGTCCCCGATGACACCGACCGGGCGCCGGTCGCGGGCGCTGTAGGCGGAGGTGCGCAGGCTGGGGTCGCACTCCACGGCCGGGGCGAGGCCCGGCTCCGTACCGGGCCGTATCGGCGTACCGGCGGCGCGGCGGCGCCGGACGCGCAACGCCCTTGCCGTGGCGAGCCATTCGGGCAGCGAGCGGCCCCGGCGGCGCACCAGGGCGAGCAGGACCAGCACGACCGCGAGCGCGGCCGCGGGGACCAGGGCGAACGGGGAGACGACCCATCCGACGAGCAGTGCGGCGGCGGCGATCTCCAGCAGGACGACTCGTTGCAACCGGAACGATCCGGACCGTCCGGCACGGACCTTGAGGTGCAACGCACCTGTGCGGGGCCCGGATCGACCGGACCGGCCGGATGTCTCTGGCGGCTGCGGCCGGGACGCGGTGGAGCCCCGCTCCCGCGACCGGTCACGCGACCGGAACCGCGCTCCGGAAGCCATCACTTCATCCCCCCGTTTTCCTCACAACTCACTGGAACAACGCCACCACACAGGGCCCTTGAGGCGCCGATACCCTACCCGCACCACCGGACCGCTCCCTTACCAGGCATAGTAGGGGGCCGGTCCGACAGCGGAGGGCGGGGGACGGGACCCCCGGGCGCGGGCAGGGCGAGACACGGGGAGACACAGGCACACATGGCATCTCGGCGGGACCAGCTCAACGCCTACACCTTCGCGAAGCGCCGCATGCTCGCGTCCTTCGTCCAGTCGTCCCCGGACGGTTCCGAGGAGGGGGCACCGCGCCCGTTGCGGGCCGTGCTGCCGGGCACCATCGTGGGGGTCGTCATCCTGGCCGCGTTCGGCGCGTGGGGGATGTTCAAACCGACCGCCCCGCAGGGCTGGGACACCGTCGGCGAGAAGGTGATCATCGCCAGCGACTCCACCACCCGCTACGTGGTGCTCAGGACGGACGGCAAGGTGCAGCTGCACCCGGTCCTCAACATGGCGTCCGCGAAACTCCTCCTCAAGACGGGCAAGGGCGAGGTCGTCACCGTCGACGAGTCGATCCTCGACAAGGGCACCATCCCGCGCGGTGTCACGATCGGCATCCCCTACGCGCCCGACCGCCTGCCCGCGGCCTCGGAGGCGGGCTCCGCGAAGCGCTGGGCCGTCTGCGAACGCCCGAGCGCGGGCGGCGGGTCCATCCAGAAGGCAGCCTTCGTCCTCGCCTCCCGCGACACGGACCGGACCGAGGGAAGCCGGGAGAAACTGCACGGCGGCGACCTGCTGTACGTCGTCGCACCGGACAAGAACCGCTACGTCGTCGACGCGCACGGCACCTCGTACCAGGTGGACAGGAACGACGAGTTCCTGCTGCGCACCCTCGTCGGCTCCGGCCGGGAACCCCAACGGGTGTCCAAGGAGTGGCTGGAGACCCTGCACCAGGGTGACCCGATCACCTTCCCGAAGGTCGACGGGCAGGTCGGTGCCGACGCCGGCGTCGGGGGCGGACTGCCCGCCGCGGCGGACAAGGTCGGCATGCTGCTCAAGGCTCCGAACGGCGACCGGGACCAGTACTACGTCGTCGAGCCGGGCAAGGTGGTGCCCGTCTCGGACTTCACCGAGAAGCTGCTGCTCAGCAGCCCGGACCTGGGAGGACTCGACCAGACCGACGCGCTGGACGTCCGGATCTCCGACTTCACCCCGGATTCCCGGGAGTTCGCCGCCGACTTCGACTGGCCGGCCGAGTCCCCGTCGACCGTCAACGAGGCGGGCACCGGCCCGAGCAGCCGCAACACCGTCTGCAACGTCCTGCGGGGCGTCGACAAGGACAAGGGCACGACGACGCTCAGCACTTGGGCGGGCACCGACTTCCCGGCCCCCCTCCCGACCGGCTCGACCAGCGCGTACGTCACCCCCGGCTCCGGCCAGCTCTACCGCCAGTTCCAGGGCGAGGAGACCAGGGCGGGCGGCGTCTTCCTCGTGACCGACACCGGACTGCGGTACGCGATGCAGTCCAACGACGACAGCGCCACGGACGACGCGGGCATCGGCACCACGGCGAAGGAACGCAAGCAGCTGGAACAGGAGGCCCAACTGGCCCAGGTCCGCCTGGGCTACTCGGGCGTGGATCCGGCACCGATCCCCGTCGCGTGGTCCTCGTTCCTGTCCACCGGCCCCCGGCTGTCGACGTCGGCGGCCCGCCAGCCGCAGGGCTCCTAGGGATTCGGGGGTCAGTCCATGCCGTACGCGCCCGCCGTGAGGTCTCCGCGTGCAGCGGCCCTCGCCGCCGCGACACTGCTCGCCTCCACCGTCACCGCCGCCCTCGCGCCGCCCGCGACCGCGGACTCGTCAACCGACCAGTGCACCTTCCCGAACAAGATGTACGCGGGCCGCCCCTGGGCCCTGCAACGCGTCCTCCTCGACGAGCTGTGGAGCCGGTCCAAGGGCAAGGGCGTACGGGTGGCAGTCATCGACACCGGCGTGGACGTGCGCAACCCGCAGCTCACCCACGCGGTGGACACGACGGCCGGACGCAACTTCCTTCCCAAGAAGCTGAAGGACGACAACGGGGATCCGATCCCGCGCGGCAAGGAGAACGGCACGACGGACACCGTCGGCCACGGCACACGCGTCGCGGGCATCATCGCGGCCCGGCCCGCGCCGAAGACCGGATTCGTGGGCCTGGCCCCCGAGGCGACGATCATCCCGATCGAGCAGAACGACGCCGAGGGCCACGGCACGGCGTCGACACTGGCGACGGCCATCCGCCACGCGGTCAAGGTCGGGGCCGATGTCATCAACATCTCCCAGGACACCGCCAACGCCGTGGCGCCCGACCTGGACCTGAAGCGGGCGGTGGACGAGGCGCTGCGCGCGAACGTCGTGGTCGTCGCGTCCGCGGGCAACGACGGCCTGGGGGGCAACGTCAAGGAGACCTACCCGGCGTCGTACCCCGGTGTGCTGGCCGTCGCGGCCTCGGACCGCAACAACGAGCGCGCCTCCTTCTCCCAGTCCGGCGACTTCGTCGGCGTCGCCGCTCCGGGCGTGGACATGATCTCCACCGTCCCCAAGGGCGGCCACTGCCCGGACAACGGCACCAGTTTCTCGGCCCCGTACGTGGCCGGGGTCGCGGCCCTGATCAAGGCCGAACACCCGGACTGGACCCCGCGCGAGATCGTGGCGCAGATCGAACAGACCGCGGAACGCTCCGTACCCGGCCGCGACCGGCTGGTCGGCTGGGGCGTCGTCGACCCGGTCCGCGCCCTGACCGAGGACGACCACCCCCGGGAGTTCCCCGATCCCCTGGAGGGGCTCTCCGAGGCGGAGGCCCCGGTCCCCGCCGCCCTGCAACTGGGCGAGACCCCGGACGAGCGCAACGCCCGTCTGGCGACGTACGTGGCGGTGGGCGCGGTGGTGCTGGTCGCGGGGCTGGCCGGGGGCGCGGTGGCGATACGGGACGCGCGGCGTCGCGGGCGGCGGATCCCGGGGACTGAGTAGAAGTACTCATGCCCGGCTGCCCGTTGCACGACTAGCCTCGCGTTGCGGGAGTGATCATCGTGGCGCACCGGGCATGGTGAAGGAGGAGTGAAGCCTCGCACAGTCGTAGCAGAGCTGCCGCATAAGGCAGTTGGGGCTGTCACATGAATTGACTAGAGTGGTTGCGTTGCAGACAGGAACGCTCGGGGGCGCGGTATCCCCGGGCAGGCGACGACAACGGGGAGGGAAAGCATCGTGCTTCCTGCGGACATGGCTGGCAGTGGGGGCGCCGACCTGAGGCGTGGCATGGAGGCGCTGACGACCTTCAAGAAGCGTGTGGACGGCGTGCTCTCGAACTTCGAGGGTTCACCGGGCAGCGCGACGAAGGTCGGCGCCCACACGATCTCCCAGGCGTCGTTCTGCGGCCGGGGCGACTTCGGCGAGGCCAAGGGCCTCCACACGCAGTACGAGCGCGTCCACGAACGTCTCACCTCCCTCTCCAAGTCCCTCGGGTTGCAGATCGAGGCCCTCCGGATCGCCGTGCACGGCGCGGACGTCGGCTTCGACAACCTGGAGGAGGAACTCCGGCACCGCTTCTGGGAGATCCAGACGCAGGTCCGCCACGAGCACGAGCAGGCGCAGCGCGAGAAGGCCGAGGCCGAGGCCGCGAAGCACGGCAAGCCCGAGGAGAAGCGCTCCGACGACACCAAGTCCGAGGCCGGGTACTGATGGGTGACGAGAAGAACAAGCCGGACCACAAGGCCGACCTGGAGCACGTGAACCAGCAGGTCGGCGTCATCGACGCGACCACCGCCGTGTCCGAGATGCTCAACCACACCTTCCTCGGTGGCGGTGTCCGCTTCTTCGGCAAGACCGACTTCGAGGGCCACGAGCTCAACACCATGGTCGACATGGTCGAGTCCGCGAACCCGGAGCACCTGGAGACCGCGGGCAAGGCCCTGTGGGACGCCCGGGACGCGATCAACGACGCCGCCGAGGAACTGAGCGGTCACATCGGCCGGGTCGACTGGGACGGCGAGGCGGGCAGCGCGTTCCGCACGTGGGGCGGCAACCTCGTCACCCACGCGCGTGACCTCGCCACCTTCGCGGAGGTCGCGGGCACGCAGATCACCGCGGCGGCCACGGGACTCGCGTCCGTACGCAAGTCCATGCCGCCGCGCGACGCCCGGCTGTCCCCCAAGAAGGTCGCCGACATCCCGGCACCCAAGCGGGTCGAGGGCAATCACGAGTACACGGCGGCGGTGACGGCCGAGAACCACCGCCAAGAGGCGATCAACCAGATGAACCGGCTGTCGTCGTTCTACGCGGTCTCGGAGGAGACGCTGGCGGCCCAGCAGCCACCGGTGTTCGAGCCTATGCCGAGGGTGGGGGTGCCGAAGCCGGATCCCGGGTTCTTCCATGGGGGCGGGGAGAACGGAGGGCCGGGAGGCGCCCCGCTCCGGGCCAAGAGCGAGCCCGGCTCGGTGCACCACTCCACTGCCGACACACTGGTGGAAACACGGCACCCGGCGGACATCCCGCACTCCGCCAAGAGCGTGGACGACCCGATTTCGTACCCGGACTCCCACGTCGGTACGGAGATCGACAGCGTCGGCACGCTGCCGCAGGACACCGCCCACCACGTGACCGCGGTGCCTCCGTCGGTGACGGGGCCAGGCGGAGGCCCTGCGGGAACCGTCCCAGTCATCGGTACCGGCTCGGCACCCCCCGCCTTCGGCGGCCCGGTCGGGCGTATCCCGGGATCGGGCGGAGCGAACGGGGCCAGGCCGCCCCTCTCGACACAGGGACGCGTCGGCACCAACCCCGGCGGTACGCCGGGCAAGACGGCGGGGCGCGGCCCGGTAGGGCAGGTCGGACGCGCTGCCACCACCGGTCAGGCCGGGGCACGTGGCGTCGGATCGGCCACGGGCAGGTCGCCGATGGGGCGGAGCGTCACCGGCGGGATGCCGAGGACCGGAGGCACGGCAGCCGGACGAGCCGGCAACGTGCCGGGCGGGCGTCCTGGTGGCACAGGAGCCGCAAGTACGGGACGCGCCGGTGGTGTTGTCGGCGGGAAGCCCAGCACGGCGGCCACGCCCGGCAAGCCGAGTTCCAGATTGCCGCGCGGCACAGTCGTCGGCGGCAAGGGCGCGGCTGAATCACCCGCGTCCGGCGACAGGCTCGGTCAGCGGGGAGTGATCGGAGCTCCCAATCAGACCAGAGGCGCAGGGCCAGGACAGACGCCCCGCCGATCCACAAGCAACCCTGACGGCGTGGTCGGGGCACCCAGGGGCCGGACCTCCGGAGCGAAGAACAAGGGGTTCACCTCCGGTGGCACCGGCTTGGTGAGGGGCCCAGGGGGCAAGCAGGCTCCAGATCCCGCACGTGGCAAGAGCGCGTCACGTCGGGAGCGACCGAACGATGACGACGCCGAGGACGAGACACGTTCGCGTGAGGACCCGCGGCGCGATGTGCCGCCGACGACAGACTGACCGGATACGAGCGAGGACAGACAGAGGCATGGTGTCAGGGATCAGCCGAGATGGCAGGCGGACCGCTACCTCCGTGGGGCGTGACAGGAGGCGGGTGTCCTCCGTATGCGCAGCGCTTGGCGCGGTGGTCGTTCTGTCGGCCGGGTTGGCTCCGAGCGCGGCAGCCGATGATGTCCAGTCCAAGCAGTGGTACCTGGGGCCGATGAAGGCCGACGAGATGTGGAAGGTGAGCACGGGCAAGGGCGTGAAGGTGGCCGTGATCGACTCGGGTGTCAACCCCGAGACTCCTTCACTCAAGGGACAGGTGCTCGTCGGCGAGGTGCCGAAAGCCGTCTCGTACCACGTCACCGAGGACTACACGGGCCATGGGACGAGCATGGCCGAACTGATCGCCGGTACAGGTGCCGGAGGTGGTCTGAAAGGTCTGGCCCCGGGGGCGAAGATCGTGCCGTACCGGATCGTGACCAAGGACCTGAAGGGCGAGGCGGAGAGGAAGAAGACATCGACCTCCGCCATGGCGATCAGGGCGGCCGCCGACAGCGATGCCAAGATCATCAGCATGTCCTACGGCAGCCCGGCCAGTGACCCGGATGAAGAGGCGGCCGTCAAGTACGCCTATTCGAAGGGCAAGTTGCTGATCGCCGGCACCGGCAACAACGCGGAGAAGTTCAACCTGATCGGGTACCCGGCCTCGTATCCGTTCGTCGTCGGAGTCGCCGCCGCGGACAAGACCGGAAAGGTCGGGAAGTTCTCGGAGCACGGCAACTACGTCGATCTCGCCGCCCCCGGCCTCGACGTGCCCACCTGGTGCGACGCGACGTTCAAGTCGTACTGCCCCGGCGTGGGAACGAGTATGTCCACCGCCATCACCTCCGCCTCCGCCGCCCTCGTCTGGTCCGCCCACCCCGACTGGACGGCCAACCAGGTCCTCGCGAGCCTCATAGACACCGCGGGACGCGACTGGCCGAAGAACGAGCCGAGCAACTACCTCGGATACGGCCTCATCCGGCCCCGCAAGGTGCTGGAGAACACCGGCATCGACCCCGGACCGGCCAAGACCGACCCGCTCAGCTACGAGAACGGGGTCGGCGTCATCGACGCCTCCCCGTCCGCCACCGCGTCGACCGCGACGCAGCCCCCGAAAACCACCACTGGTGACCGGAGTTCGGCGGCGGGATCGAACACGGAATCGTCCGGCGGCACCCCCTGGGGTGCTCTCGCCGGTGCCGCGGCCGTGCTGGTGATCGCGGGCGGCGCCTTCGCGGTGATCCGTTCACGGCGCCGCGCATGACCACCTCGCACGTCCGGACCGCTCGGTGACGTGTGTGCAGGAAAGACGAACCACAACCCACGAAAGGGAGTGCGGACATGGCCGACGGCCGCAAGTTCGACGACGACCGGGTACAGAAACTCCAGACGAACGTCCTGGACCGGTACGAGTCCATCAAGAAGCAACTCGCCGCCCTCCAGGGGACGATCGACATGATCGAGGCCAGCTGGACGGGTGTCGGCGCCAACGCCTTCAACAAGAAGCAGACCGAGATCAACGACAACATGGCCCAGATCGGCCGGATGCTCGACCGGTTCCTCGAGAACCTGCACCTCACCAAGTCGGACAAGATCAAGCTCGAGGACGAACTCCACTCGACGATCACCAACATCCAGGTGGACCTCGGCGGCAAGACCTCGGCGCTCAACAGCTACTGACCGCGCCGAGCCGCACCGTTCCCCGGACCGCGAGGTCCGTCCGAAATCGTCAAGGAGATGAGGAAACATGTCCGGCGTCCACTACCAGGACCTCGCCGTCAAGTACGGCACCCTGGACGCGCTCACCACGGAACTCGGCAACCAGGCCAAGAAGCTCGAGGAAGACCTCGGGGCGCTCAAGCAGGCCGTTCTCGACGCGGCGGAAGGCTGGGGCGGCGAGGCCTACGACGCGTTTCAGGCGCAGTCGAAGGAGTGGGACAACCACGCCACCGCCGTCCACCAGGCGCTGCTGTCGATCTCGCAGAAGGTCCACCAGGCCGGCGGTGACTACCGGGGCGGCGACCTCAAGGGAGCCAGCTACTTCCAGTAGGACCCGACGGCACGGACGACCGGGGTGGGCACGCACGGGAGGTGCCCACCCCGTTCCGTACCACCGCCGTACGACCACCGCCGCGGGGCTCCGCACACGAGCGGCGAGGAGAGCGGAACACCCGCCCACCTCGCCGCCGTTCGCCGTCCGGCACCCCGTGACGGTCACCTCGTGCCGCCGGTGACCCGTGCCCGGTCAGCACCCGCCGGTCAGTACGTCCCCTCCGGCACCAGCCCCGTCTGCACCAACGGCTTCCCCCGCCGGCGTGACACGAAGACGCCCCGCCCCGCGGGCATCGGCCGGGGCCGCACCCCGCCGAGGATGTCGCCCTCGCCCGGATCACCGGCGAGCACCACACCCTGCGCGCCCAGCTCCTTCATTCGCTGCATGAAGGGCTCGTACGAGGCGCGCCCCGCGCCCGCCGTGGAGCGGGCGATGATGAACCGCACGCCCACGTCCCGTGCGAACGGCAGCAGTTCCGTCAGACCGCTCAGCGGGTTGCCGCTGGACGTGGCGACGAGATCGTAGTCGTCGATGACGACGTACACCGTCGGTCCCCGCCACCAGCTCCGCTCCCGCAGCTGCTGCGCGGTGACCTCCGCCGTGGGGGTGCGGCGCTGCATCAGGTCCACCAGCGCCGCCATGTGGTGGTCCATGGCGTTGGACATCGGGATGTACTCGGCGAGGTGGGTGGCCGGGGTGACGTCCAGCAGCGAGCGCCGGTTGTCGACGACGAAGAGCTTGCAGTCGTCGCCCGGATAGCGCTCGGTGAGCTGCTTGATCAGCAGCCGCAGCAGGTTCGACTTGCCGGACTCGCTCTCGCCGTAGACGAGGAAGAACGGGTCCTGCTCGAAGTCGACGTAGACGGGTTCGAGGTTGTCCTCGTCGAGCGCGAACGCGACGCCCCGGCGCGGGAACCTGTCGCCCGGCGGCAGCTGCTGCGCCGGGAACTCGCGCGGCAGCAGCCGGACTTCGGGGGCACCGGGCTCCTGCCAGTGCCGGGAGACCTCCGCCGCCAGCGCGGCCGTCGCGTCGGCGAGGTCCGTGTCGGAGGTCAGACTGTCGATGCGCGGGACGGCCCCCATGAAGTGCAGTTTCTGCGGCGACTGGCCGCGTCCGGGCACCCCGGTCGGGACGTTCGCGGCCACCTTGCGGTCCAGCTCCGAGTCCATGGTGTCGCCGAGACGCAGCTCCAGACGGTTCATCAGGTGGTCCTTGAGGTTCGCCCGGACCTCCATCGACCGGGACGCGGTCAGCACCAGGTGGATGCCGTAGCCGAGGCCGCGCGCCGCGATGTCCAGGACGACCCCCTCCGCCGCCTCGTAGTCGCCGCGGAAGTTGCCCCAGCCGTCGATGACCAGGAAGACGTCCCCCCACGGCTGGTCGGTCACCGAGACCTCGCCACGCGCCCGCTTGGTACGGAACTCCGCGATCGAGGAGATCCCGGAGGAGCGGAAGTACTCCTCGCGCCGGGTCATGACGCCGTACACCTCGGCGACCGTGCGCCGCACCTTCTCCGGGTCCAGGCGCGAGGCGACCCCGCCGACGTGCGGGAGTCCGGCGACGGCCGCCAGACCGCCACCGCCGAAGTCGAGACCGTAGAACTGCACCTCGTGCGGGGTGTGGGTGAGGGCGAAGGAGGCGATCAGCGAACGCAGCAGCGTCGACTTGCCCGACTGCGGGCCGCCGATGATCTGCATGTGGCCCGCGGCGCCCGAGAAGTCGGCCCACAACGGGTCGCGGCGCTGCTCGTACGGCTTGTCGACGAGACCGACGGGAACGACGAGCCGCCCCGCCCCCTCGTAGCCGGGCTGGGTGAGCCCGCGCCCCGGTACGGCGGCCAGTCCCGGCAGCAGTCCGTCCAGCGACGGCGGGCTGTCCAGCGGCGGCAGCCACACCTGGTGGGCGGCCGGGCCCTGCGCCTCCAGCCGGCGCACGATCACGTCGAGCACGGTGTCGGCGAGGGCGTCGTCCGTCTCCGGTGCCGTCGCCGGGCGCTGCTGGGGCACGGCCACGTACCGCACCGGCACCTCCGCCGCCGTGAAGAGCACCGGCTGCCTGTCGACCGGCAGCGCTCCGCCGAGCGCCGCCTGCGCCGGACCCGTGCGGTACACCCCGGAGACGTACGCCGCCTTGAAGCGCACCATCTCGTCGGTGCCGAACTTGAGGAAGCCGGAACCCGGGACGTTCGGCAGTTCGTAGGCGTCCGGGACACCCAGCGCCGCGCGGGACTCGGCGGCCGAGAACGTCCGCAGGCCGACGCGGTACGAGAGATACGTCTCCAGACCGCGCAGCCTGCCCTCCTCCAGGCGCTGCGAGGCCAGCAGCAGGTGCACGCCGAGCGAGCGGCCGATACGGCCGATCTGCACGAACATCTCGATGAAGTCCGGCTTGGCGGTGAGCAGTTCGCTGAACTCGTCGATCACCAGGACGAGCGAGGGGATCGGCTGGAGGGCGGCACCCGCGGCACGAGCCTTCTCGTAGTCGTGGATGTTCGCGTAGTTGCCCGCGTCGCGCAGCATCTCCTGACGCCGGTTGAGCTCGCCGCGGATGGAGTCGCCCATGCGGTCGACCAGCGTCAGGTCGTCCGCCAGGTTGGTGATGACGGCCGCGACGTGCGGCATCTGCGCCATGCCCGCGAAGGTGGCACCGCCCTTGAAGTCCGCGAGGACGAAGTTCAGCGTCTCGGAGGAATGCGTCACCGCGAGACCGAGCACCAGCGTGCGCAGCAGCTCCGACTTGCCGGAACCCGTCGCGCCCACGCACAGCCCGTGCGGACCCATGCCCTCCTGCGCGGCCTCCTTGAGGTCCAGCATCACGGGCCGGCCGTCCTCGCCGACACCGATCGGCACCCGAAGCCGCTCGGCGAGCGAACGCGGCCGCCAGGTGCGCTTGGTGTCCACCGAGGCGGCGTCACCGAGGCTCAGCAGATCCGTGAACTCCAGGTTGGCGAGCAGCGGTTCGTCGTCGTCCCCGCCCGAGGCCATGCGCAGCGGCGCCAGTTGCCGCGCCAGCGCCTCCGCGGACTCGTACGACAGGACGTCCGGCGTGCCCTCGTAGACGAGACCGTGCCCCGACTCCAGGTGCAGCGCCTGCGGTTGTACGACGATGGAGAGGTCGCCGCGCGCTCCGGTGAGCTCACCGGGCACGACCTCGACGACCGTCACGCCCTGCAACCCCTCCGGGGTGGCGAGGACGGAGTCCGGCGGCAGCGACAGACCGTCGAGCACGACGACGATGTGCGGCTCGTCGGGGAGCGGGGTGGCGCCCGGGTGGAAGCGCGGGCGCCCGGTCAGCCGGGTGGCCAGCAGGTCCTCCAGCTCCCGGGTGTCGGCGCCGATCAGCCGGCGGCTGCCCGCGCCGTCCACCACGCCGGACGCCTGCGCGTGCGGCAGCCACTTCGCCCACTCCCAGTGCGGCAGCTCCTCGCGCCCGGCCGCGACCACGATCGTCAGGTCCTCGGGGGAGTGCAGTGAGGCCAGCGAGCCGGTCAGGGCGCGCGCCGAGGCGCGTACGGACCGCGGGTCGCCGCTGACCGTGACGTGGTAGAAGGCGCGCAGCGAGACGGCCATCGGCAGGGCGTCCAGGACACTGTGGGTGGCCACGAAACGCTGCATGGCCCCCGCGGTCAGGGGCTCCAGCTGGTCGACCGGCCCGGTGTCGGGGGAGACCAGCGGGGTCGCCAGCGACTGCGGGCCGAGGCCGATGCGTACCTGGGCGAAGTCCTCGTCGCCGGGCCGCCGTTCCCACACCCGGCTGCCCTCGGCGACCAGCGCCCACAACTGCTCGGGGGAGGGGTGCTGGAAGTACTGGGCGTCGCGCTGCGCCCGGGCCGTGTCCAGCGCCGCTCGCCGGGTCTGCGACAGATAGCTGAGATAGTCGCGGCGCATGTCCGCCAACTGCCCCTGGGAGCCGCGGCGGAAGCGGACCACCATCGCGATGGACATGGCCACCGTCGACGCGATCATCACCATGCCCATGATCTTCATGAACGGCTGCCCGTTGGTGAAGAAGAAGACCACTGAACCGCCCATGCCGAGCGTCGGCAGCAACTGCATCAGGACGCTCTCCTGGTGCCCGCGCGGAAGCTCCGGCGGTGGCTGCAGGACGACCTCGGCGGTGGGTACTTCGGACGGCAGCGCCCTGGGCGGGCGCTTGACGATGATTTGGCTCACTGCTCACCAATTCCCTTGCCGGCCCCAGGGTCTTCCGCCCGCCGCCCCGTGTCAGGCGGGCGGAGGCCGCCGCGCGATCCTACTGACTTCCCGCTGAGGTCACAGGAGACGGGTGGGCGGTAAGGTGCCGGATGTTCGCGTGAGCACACGCGAACAGGGCCGGAGAATCAGGGCATTTCGCGCGATGTGGAGGCGCGTGAGGCCTTCCGTCCGGTCGCACGGGCCGCTTTCCGCCGCCTTGCCGCGCAGCCGGCCCGGCGTGCGGAGCAAAGAGACGCAGGACCTTCACACGGCGGACGCAGAACCACCGCAGCCGCGGCACCACCGCGCGGGCGCGATCGCCGAAGACCCGGAACCACCGCAGACGCAGGACCATCACTGAGGGGGAGCAGCAGGTGAGCATGACGGCCTCCGCGACAACCACCGGAGCCGGCGGGCCGGGCCCCGGAGCCCCCCAGGGGGCGGGCACCGGCCTGGGCTTCTGCCGGGTCACCATCGTCGCGCCCGACAGCCGGATCGACGTGGCACTGCCCGACGACATCCCGGTCGCCGACATCTACCCGGAGATCCTGCGGCTCTCCCAGCAGAGCCCCGCCGAGGGCGCCCCGGTCGGCTACCACCTCGTACGCCGCGACGGAACCGTCCTCGACAGCTCGCGCTCCTTCGCCGCCCAACGGATCCTCGACGGCGAACTCCTCACCCTGCGCCCCTTCTCCGAGTCGCTGCCGCCCGCCGTCTTCGACGACGTCTCCGAGGCCGTCGCGTCCGCGGTGACCCGTGAACGCAGCCTGTGGAGCGGCGACCTGACACGGGCCGCGGGGCTCGTCGGCGGCGCGGTCCTGCCGACGCTGCTCGCCTTCGTGGCCTGGACCGCCGATCCCCGCCACGACATGCACAGCCTGCCCGGCATCCTCGCGGGCGTCACCGGCGTGCTGTTGGTCGTCCTCGCGGCGGTCCGCGCCCGGATCTACGACGACCGCGCCTCCGCGGTCGCGCTCGGGCTCGGCGCGCTTCCGAACGTGGGCGTCGCGGGCTCCGGGCTGCTCGCTGTCGCGCACGGTGAGGGCATCGGCAAGCTCCAGTTCCTGCTCGCCTGCGCCGCGGTGCTGGTCGCCTCGGTGGTCCTGACCGTGTGCTCGCCGCGCGGCGACGGCCCGTTCGTCGCCTTCGTGTTCGCCTCCGGCGTCGGCCTGGTCACCGTGTTCGTGGCCCTGCTCGTGCACTGGACGCCCACCGAGACCGCCGCGCTGTGCGCACCGGTCGCCGTGGGAGCCCTGGCCTTCCTGCCGGGCATGTCCATGCGCTTCGCCCGCATCCCGATCGGCTTCGACCCCCCGAACGCCACCCCGCGCAGCGCGTACGGAGCGGAGCCCGCTCCTCCGGAGCCGGTCGACGCCGACCGCATCGAGGCGCAGACCCGCCGCGGCCACGAACTCCTCGTCGGTCTCGTCGGCGGGTGCGCGCTGCTCGCCGTCGGCGCCTGCGCGGTGCTCGGCTTCTCCGACGACCTCTGGGGGCAGCTCCTCGCCTTCGCGACCGGCGTCGCCCTCCTGATGCGCGCCCACCTCTTCCGCTACACCGCGCAGGTCGCCCCGGTGCTGGGCGCGGGTCTCGGCGCCCTCGTCCTGCTGGGCCTCGGCCTTGCCCTCCACCCGCCGCACTCCCTGGTGCGCGACGCCCTCGCCGGGGACCGCGCGGACCTGGACATCCGTACGATCTGGCTCGTCGCGGCGATCGCGGCGGCCGCGGCGCTGGTCACCGCGCTCGGACTGATCCTGCCGCGCGGCGGCCTCACCCCGTTCTGGGGCCGCTTCCTGGAGATCGCCGAGAGTTTCGTGCTGCTCACCCTGATCCCGCTGGCGCTCGCGGTTTTCGATGTCTACGGCACGGCCCGCTCGATGACGGGCTGACCGGCCACGCGCTTCGACCGCGCCGGCGACAGGGACAGGGAAGGCGAGAGAGACGGAGAAGGCGACAGGGACAGCGGAGGGGGGGGGGGGGGCGCGCCCGCCCCCCCCCCCGCCCCCCGCCCCCCCGCCCCCGGAGGCGCAGCGGCCGCCCGGGCGGGG
>NZ_JBHWEL010000042.1:63488-67161 GCF_042734135.1 Streptomyces sp. NPDC059668
AGCCCCCCTCGGTCAAACCCAGTGCTCCGGGGGTTGGGGGGGGTCGGGGTTGTCTATAAGAGAACCCCGGCCGCCCTCCGCTGTCGTCCGCGCGGGTTACTCCGTCGCGAGCCCGCCGTTGTGCGGCGCCGGCTCCAGATCGAACTCGCCGTCCCGGGCCCCCAGCACGAAGGCCCGCCACTCCGCCTCCGTGTAGCGCAGGACCGTGTCCGGTTCGAGCGACGAACGCATGGCCACCGCTCCCGCGGGCAGGTACGCGATCTCCACCCGTTCCTCGTGCTCCTCGGTGCCCGGCGCGCTCTGCCACTCGACGTCCGAGATGTCGAGCGCGTAGAGCTCGTCCCGCTCCCGCTCCTTGCGCGCCTTGACCTCCGCGTCCCTGACGTCGACGTCCCTGTCCGCTGCTGCCTCGGCCATGTTCGGACGGCCCCTTCCCCACGTACGGTTGACCCTGCCGTCACCCTAGTGGCCGGACCGGCACCGCCCGTGAGGTTCCAGGACCCGGGCGGACGCATCCGGCCAGGCTGGTACGCTGTGTGACGGCCGTTTGTGTACGCACCCCCGGAGCCCATCGCTCTGGAGGCCGCGCCCAGCGGATCCCCGCCTCCCGAGTAACGGAAGCTCCCCTGAGATGTGGACCAGGGGCACTCGGTGGCACATCAAAGACTACGAGGAGTACGCGTGTCGCTCGACGCCGCTACGAAGAAGCAGCTCATCAGTGAGTTCGGCCAGAAGGAGGGCGACACCGGCTCCCCCGAGGTCCAGGTCGCCATGCTCTCGCGCCGCATCTCGGACCTGACCGAGCACCTCAAGACCCACAAGCACGACCACCACTCCCGTCGTGGTCTGCTGATCCTGGTCGGTCAGCGCCGCCGGCTGCTGCAGTACCTGGCCAAGAAGGACATCCAGCGCTTCCGTGCGCTGGTCGAGCGCCTGGGCATCCGCCGCGGTGCGGCGGGCGCCAAGTAAGACGCCGTGAAGGGAGCGGTTCCCACCTCTTGGGAGCCGCTCCTTTTGCTGTACGTGCCCTCTACGTGCGGAGTGTCACCGACGCTTTGTAGTGTGGTAGCACAACGACACACGCACGACCCAGCACGTACGACACAGCGTGACGACGCCCCACCCGCCGGGTAGGGACCGTCATGACAGACGAACGAGGAGAAGCGCACCTCGCCGCCGCCGGTCCTCGGTAGTGGCCCCCGGGAGATTGCGACCCCGGGTGCTTCGATCGAAGACCGGCCCGCACCAGAAGGAGCGCTTCTCCGCCACCGTCCCCCTGCCACACGGGCAGGACGGGACGAAGACGAGGAGAAAACGCTAGTGGAGAACGAGACCCACTACGCCGAGGCCGTTATCGACAACGGTTCCTTCGGCACCCGCACCATCCGCTTCGAGACGGGCCGCCTGGCCAAGCAGGCCGCCGGCTCCGCCGTCGCGTACCTGGACGACGACACCATGGTGCTGTCGGCCACCAGCGCTTCCAAGAAGCCCAAGGACCAGCTCGACTTCTTCCCCCTCACGGTGGACGTCGAGGAGCGGATGTACGCCGCCGGCAAGATCCCCGGCAGCTTCTTCCGCCGTGAGGGCCGCCCCTCCGAGGACGCCGTCCTCACCTGCCGTTTGATCGACCGCCCGCTGCGCCCGTCCTTCAAGAAGGGCCTGCGCAACGAGATCCAGGTCGTCGCGACGATCATGGCGCTCAACCCCGACCACCTGTACGACGTCGTGGCGATCAACGCCGCCTCCGCGTCCACCCAGCTGGCGGGTCTGCCCTTCTCCGGCCCGGTCGGCGGCGTCCGCGTCGCGCTGATCAACGGCCAGTGGGTCGCGTTCCCGACGCACACCGAGCTCGAGGACGCCGTCTTCGACATGGTCGTCGCCGGTCGCGTCCTGGAGGACGGCGACGTCGCGATCATGATGGTCGAGGCCGAGGCCACCGACAAGACGATCCAGCTGGTCAAGGGCGGCGCCGAGGCGCCCACCGAGGAGGTCGTGGCCTCCGGCCTCGACGCCGCGAAGCCCTTCATCAAGGTCCTGTGCAAGGCGCAGTCGGACCTCGCCGCGAAGGCCGCCAAGCCGACCGCCGAGTTCCCGATCTTCCTGGACTACCAGGACGACGTCTTCGAGGCCCTCAGCGCCGCCGTGACGAGCGAGCTGGCCCAGGCGCTCACCATCGCCGGCAAGCAGGACCGCGAGGCCGAGCTGGACCGCGTCAAGGAGATCGCCGCCGAGAAGCTGCTCCCGCAGTTCGAGGGCCGCGAGAAGGAGATCTCCGCCGCGTACCGCGCGCTGACCAAGAAGCTGGTCCGCGAGCGCGTCATCAAGGACAAGATCCGCATCGACGGCCGTGGCGTCACGGACATCCGTACGCTCGCCGCCGAGGTCGAGGCGATCCCACGCGTGCACGGCTCGGCGCTGTTCGAGCGTGGCGAGACCCAGATCCTGGGCGTCACCACCCTCAACATGCTCCGCATGGAGCAGCAGCTGGACACCCTCTCCCCGGTGACCCGCAAGCGCTACATGCACAACTACAACTTCCCGCCGTACTCCGTCGGTGAGACGGGCCGCGTCGGCTCCCCGAAGCGCCGCGAGATCGGCCACGGCGCGCTCGCCGAGCGCGCGATCGTGCCGGTCCTGCCGACCCGCGAGGAGTTCCCCTACGCGATCCGTCAGGTGTCCGAGGCCCTCGGCTCCAACGGCTCGACGTCCATGGGCTCGGTCTGCGCCTCCACCATGTCGCTGCTGAACGCCGGTGTGCCGCTGAAGGCCCCCGTCGCCGGTATCGCCATGGGTCTGATCTCCCAGGAGATCGACGGCCAGACGCACTACGTCGCCCTCACCGACATCCTCGGTGCGGAGGACGCCTTCGGCGACATGGACTTCAAGGTCGCCGGCACCAAGGAGTTCGTCACCGCCCTCCAGCTCGACACCAAGCTGGACGGCATCCCGGCCTCCGTCCTGGCCGCGGCCCTCAAGCAGGCCCGCGACGCCCGCCTCCACATCCTCGACGTGATGATGGAAGCGATCGACACGCCGGACGAGATGTCCCCGAACGCCCCGCGGATCATCACCGTCAAGATCCCCGTGGACAAGATCGGTGAGGTCATCGGCCCCAAGGGCAAGATGATCAACCAGATCCAGGAGGACACCGGCGCCGAGATCACGATCGAGGACGACGGCACCATCTACATCGGTGCCGCCGACGGACCGGCCGCCGAGGCCGCCCGCGCCACGATCAACGGCATCGCCAACCCGACCATGCCGGAGGTCGGCGAGCGCTACCTGGGCACCGTCGTGAAGACGACGACCTTCGGCGCGTTCGTGTCGCTGCTCCCGGGCAAGGACGGTCTGCTGCACATCTCGCAGATCCGCAAGCTCGCCGGCGGCAAGCGCGTGGAGAACGTCGAGGACGTGCTCGGTGTGGGCCAGAAGGTCCAGGTCGAGATCGCCGAGATCGACTCCCGCGGCAAGCTCTCCCTCATCCCCGTGATCGAGGGCGAAGGCGACGACGACAAGAAGGACGACACCGACCAGTGACGTCTCGTAGCTCCACGACGACGGGGCCCCCCCCGGGGGGGGGGGGGGGGGGCGCCCCGCCCCCCCCCCCCCCCCCCCGGGGCCCCCCCCCCCGGGGGGGCCCCCCCCCCCCCCCCCCCCCCGCCCCGCGCCCCGG
>NZ_JBHWEL010000042.1:67171-74943 GCF_042734135.1 Streptomyces sp. NPDC059668
TGCGGCTGAGGCCCTCAGACTCTCGCCCAACCCGCGCCCTCCCGCCGCCTAGCGACTCGCCCCCGCGCGGCCCCCCCCCCCCCCCCCGCCCCCGCCCCCCCCCCCCCTCGCCCGTACCCAAACCCTCATCAAGGGCGAGAACGGCATCGGTACGGTCCGCAAGACCACCCTCCCCGGCGGCCTGCGCATCGTCACCGAGACGCTGCCCTCCGTCCGCTCCGCGACCTTCGGGATCTGGGCGCACGTCGGCTCCCGCGACGAGACGCCGACCCTGAACGGCGCCACCCACTACCTGGAGCACCTGCTCTTCAAGGGCACGAGCCGCAGGTCCGCCCTGGACATCTCGTCCGCCATCGACGCCGTCGGCGGCGAGATGAACGCGTTCACGGCCAAGGAGTACACGTGCTACTACGCACGCGTGCTCGACACCGACCTCCCGCTCGCCATCGACGTGGTCTGCGACATGCTGACCGGCTCGCTGATCGAGCAGGCCGACGTGGACGCCGAGCGCGGTGTGATCCTCGAAGAGATCGCGATGACCGAGGACGACCCGGGCGACTGCGTGCACGACCTGTTCGCGCACACCATGCTCGGTGACACCCCCCTCGGCCGCCCGGTCCTCGGCACGGTCGACACGGTCAACGCCCTCGGCGCCGACCGCATCCGGCGCTTCTACAAGAAGCACTACGACCCGACCCACCTGGTCGTGGCCTGCGCGGGCAACGTCGACCACAACAAGGTCGTACGCCAGGTCCGTGCCGCCTTCGAGAAGGCGGGCGCCCTCCGGGAGGCCGCGGCCGAGCCGATCGCCCCGCGCGACGGCCGCCGGGCCATCCGCACCGCAGGACGCGTCGAGCTGCTCGGCCGCAAGACCGAGCAGGCCCACGTCGTCCTCGGCATGCCGGGCCTCGCCCGCACCGACGAACGCCGCTGGGCCCTGGGCGTCCTCAACACCGCCCTCGGCGGCGGCATGTCCTCCCGCCTCTTCCAGGAGGTCCGCGAGAAGCGCGGTCTGGCCTACAGCGTGTACTCGTACACCTCGGGCTTCGCCGACTGCGGCCTCTTCGGGGTGTACGCGGGCTGCCGGCCGAGCCAGGTGCACGACGTGCTCAAGATCTGCCGCGACGAGCTCGACCACGTCGCCGAGCACGGACTGTCGGACGACGAGATCGGCCGTGCCATCGGCCAGCTCCAGGGCTCCACCGTCCTCGGCCTGGAGGACACTGGCGCGCTGATGAACCGTATCGGCAAGAGCGAGCTGTGCTGGGGCGAGCAGATGTCGGTCGACGACATGCTGGCCCGGATAGCGTCGGTCACCCCGGACGAGGTCCGTTCGATCGCCCACGACATCCTGGGACAGCGGCCCTCGCTCTCGGTCATCGGCCCGCTCAAGGACAAGCAGGCGTCCCGTCTGCACGAAGCGGTCGCGTAAATCCCGTCTCTGTTAGGAACGAAGCAATGAGCAAGCTGCGCGTGGCGGTCCTCGGTGCCAAGGGCCGGATCGGGGCGGAGGCGGTACGAGCCGTCGAGGCCGCCGAGGACATGGAGCTGGTGGCCGCGCTCGGCCGGGGCGACCGACTGGAGACCCTCGTCGACTCGGGCGCCCAGGTCGCGGTCGAGCTGACCACGCCGGACTCGGTGATGGCCAACCTCGACTTCTGCGTCCGCAACGGCATCCACGCGGTGGTCGGTACCACGGGCTGGACCGAGGAGCGCCTCGCACAGCTCACCACGTCGCTGGCCGAGTCGCCGGAGACCGGGGTGCTCATCGCCCCGAACTTCTCCATCGGCGCCGTACTGACCATGAAGTTCGCCGAGATCGCCGCTCCGTACTTCGAGTCCGTCGAGGTCATCGAGCTGCACCACCCGAACAAGGTGGACGCGCCCAGCGGCACCGCCACGCGCACCGCCCAGCTCATCGCGGCGGCCCGGGAGCGGGCGGGCAGCGCCCCGCAGCCCGACGCCACAGCCACCGCGCTGGACGGTGCCCGCGGGGCGGACGTCGACGGTGTGCCGGTGCACTCGGTCCGGCTGCGCGGTCTCCTCGCCCACCAGGAGGTCCTGCTCGGCGGCGAAGGCGAGACCCTCACCGTCCGCCACGACTCACTGCACCACAGCAGCTTCATGCCGGGGATCCTGCTCGGCGCCCGCCGCGTGGTGAACACGCCGGGCCTCACCTTCGGCCTGGAACACTTCCTGGACCTCGGCTGAGCCGAGGAACGGGCACGGACGGACACCCAAAGACACCGACCGGCGCCGACCGGCGCCGACCGGCACCGACGGACCCTGACGGACACGGACACCTGGCAGACATGCGCGCGAAGATCACCTACGCCGTCACGGCGGCCGTCCTGGTCGTCTACTTCGTCCTGGTCGGCAGCCGGGGCGTGCTGCTCATCCAGAACGGCACCCTGATCACCGTCACCTTCGGCATCGCGGTGCTGATCCTGCCGGTCATCGGTATCTGGTTCCTCTGGAAGAACACCCAGTTCGTGCGCAAGGCGAACCGGCTCGCGGCGGAGCTCGACGCCGAGGGCGGACTGCCGGTCGACGAGCTGCGGCGGACCGCCGGCGGCCGTATCGACCGCGACTCGGCCGACGAGGTCTTCGCCAGGCGCAAGGCCGAGACCGAGGACGCGCCCGAGGACTGGCGCAGCTGGTTCCGCCTCGCCGTCGCCTATCACGACGCCCGGGACACCCCGCGCGCCCGCAAGGCGATGCAGCGGGCGATCGCCCTGCGCGAGGGCAGGCCTCCGGCGGAGGCCTGAGACGACGCCCGCGGCCCCGACGCTCCCGCGCCGGGGGCAGGGAGCGGGAGACACGGCGAAGGGGCCGGTCCGCGAAACGCGGACCGGCCCCTCACGTGTGCCTACGGTCCGAGGACTCAGCCCAGCCGGTACTCGTCGGCCCAGACCTCGACGGCGTCCGCCGCCCGGTCGAAGGCCTCCGTACGCGCCAGGAAGTCGGAGTTGTGCGAGGTCAGCAGCGGCGGTACGGCATCGGCCGCCCGGTCCCTGCGCACCAGGACCAGCGCCTGCCCCTGCACCGTGCGCGGCAGCCCGAGCCAGCGCACCGGCTGCTGGACGGTGCGTACGGCGACGACCTGCTGCCAGGGCGCGGTACTGGTGGTGAGGAAGCCCACGCGGCGCAGCCCGCGGGCACTCACCCACACGCCCATCCGCAGCAGCCGCAAGGCGCTGAGGACGACGATCACGGCGACGAGCAGACAGACCACGGCCGCCGAGCGGCTTCCGGCGAACGCGGTGATCACGGTGGCCACGAGCACGTAGGACGCGAGCAGCAGGATCAGCGCGGCGAAGGCCACCCGCCACGGCCCGGGCCGGTAGGGGCGGCGCCACTGGTCGCGGTCGTCGAACGGCAGGGCGACGTCGTCCGCCGCCTCGTCAAAAGCACGGTCCGCCGTAAGGAAGGGCAGGGGCACGACTGTTCCTCACTCAATCCACGCATGGGCTATGCCCGGTGAGGCTATCGAGCCGGGTCCCCGCTCACCACCCTCGGGGGTCCGGAAGGGTCGGGGGCCGGGAGGCGTCAGCGGCCGTCCGACGCCTCGGAGTGCTGCGTGTGGGCGGGCGACGGGTCCTGCGACAGGGCGGGCATGCCGAGGATCAGGGACCCTACGAGCCCGGCGACCAGGGTGAGCCCGGTGAGCCACCGTCCGGCTATCTGGCCGGCGGAGGCCCGCTCACGCGGTGGGGGAGTGACGTTGCTGCGGAAGTTGTCGGCTTCGGCGATGAAGGCGAAGGGTACGGGCTCGCGCCGACGGAACATGGGAACTGCGTCTCCTCTGGAGTATCGAAGGAATCTCCTTCACCGATACAGACGTACGAACGCCCTCTTTGGTGCCCAGTTTCGCCGACTTCATTGCGGCAAGGCCCGAACGCCCTGGTATCGGCGCCCCGTAGAGTGGCGGCGTTAAGAGCTGTGATGGGAAGGACCCTCCGAACCGTGACCGAAACCCCCGCCGACGATCTCAAGATCGACCTCCGCAGCGACGTCACCGTCGAGCTGGTGAAGCACTCCGCGGCCGACTCCGACGTGCTGTTCGCCGCCCGTGTCTCGACCGCCGGGGAGCAATCCCTGGACGAGATGGGCAAGGACCCGGAGCGCTCGAAGGGGTTGATCAACTACCTGATGAGGGACCGGCACGGCAGCCCCTTCGAGCACAACTCGATGACGTTCTTCATCAGCGCCCCGATCTTCGTCTTCCGCGAGTTCATGCGGCACCGCGTGGGCTGGTCCTACAACGAGGAGTCCGGCAGGTACAGGGAGCTCCAGCCGGTCTTCTACGTCCCGGACGTGTCGCGCAAGCTGGTCCAGCAGGGCCGGCCCGGGAAGTACGTGTTCGTCGAGGGCACCGACGAGCAGCGCGAACTCGTCGCGGGCGCCATGGAGGACTCGTACCTCGCGTCGTACCGGACGTACCAGGAGATGCTCGCCGCCGGTGTCGCCCGCGAGGTGGCCCGCGCCGTCCTCCCGGTCGGCCTCTTCTCGTCGATGTACGCCACCTGCAACGCGCGCTCCCTGATGCACTTCCTCGGCCTGCGCACCCAGCACGAGCTCGCCAAGGTCCCGTCCTTCCCGCAGCGGGAGATCGAGATGGTCGGCGAGAAGATGGAAGCGGAGTGGGCCGGGCTCATGCCGCTCACGTACGCGGCCTTCAACACCAACGGCCGGGTGGCGCCGTAGCGCGCTCCCCCGCGCCTTCCGGCACAGATGTACGGATCAGCCGAGCGAGGTGTCCGTATTGCGGCATTTCGAGAAGTTCATCTAGCCTGATCAAACGGACCCGGCACTGCTTGAACCCCCGAGCAGGCAGTGCCGGGCTCCGCATTTGTCGTAGTTTGTCGTGTCCCCCAAGGGCAGACCCCGCCCTGAGCAGCGAGTAGCGTGTTACCCATGGCTCCGACCTCCACTTCGCAGACCCCCTTCGGACGGGTCCTCACCGCCATGGTCACGCCCTTCACGGCGGACGGCGCACTCGACCTCGACGGTGCCCAGCGGCTCGCCACCCACCTGGTGGACGCGGGCAACGACGGCCTGATCGTCAACGGCACCACCGGTGAGTCGCCGACCACCAGCGACGCGGAGAAATCGGATCTCGTACGAGCCGTGCTGGCGGCGGTCGGCGACCGTGCCCACGTCGTCGCGGGCGTCGGCACGAACGACACCCACCACAGCATCGAGCTCGCCCGGGCCGCTGAGAAGGCCGGCGCTCACGGCCTGCTGACCGTCACGCCGTACTACAACAAGCCCCCGCAAGAGGGCCTGTACCGGCACTTCTCGGCCATCGCCGACGCGACCGAACTGCCCGTGATGCTCTACGACATCCCCGGCCGCAGCGGCGTACCGATCAGCACCGAGACGATCGTCCGCCTGGCCGCCCACCCGCGCATCGTCGCGAACAAGGACGCCAAGGGAGACCTGGGCCGGGCCAGCTGGGCCATCGCCCGCTCCGGTCTCGCCTGGTACTCCGGCGACGACATGCTGAACCTGCCGCTGCTCTCCGTGGGCGCGGTCGGCTTCGTCTCCGTCGTCGGCCACGTCGTCACCCCGGAGCTGCGGGCGATGCTCGACGCCTACGTCGCGGGTGACGTGCAGAAGGCCACCGAGATCCACCAGAAGCTGCTTCCGGTCTTCACCGGCATGTTCCGCACCCAGGGCGTCATGACGACGAAGGCCGCGCTCACCCTCCAGGGCCTGCCCGCCGGACCGCTGCGCGCCCCGATGGTCGAACTGTCACCCGAGGAGACCGCCCAGCTCAAGATCGATCTTGCTGCCGGCGGGGTACAGCTCTAAGTACAGACTTCACAACTGAATAAGCACGACCACGCAGGCCAGTGGCCTGCACCCCACACAGACAACAGCTACTGCACGAACGTCATGCACGCCACGTGCCTTGCCAGGTACGTGGCGTGTGTGGTGAGGAGAGTCTTTTGAGTCATCCGCATCCCGAACTCGGCCCGCCGCCCAAGCTTCCCCAGGGGGGCCTGCGGGTCACCCCGCTCGGCGGCCTCGGTGAAATCGGCCGGAACATGACCGTCTTCGAATACGACGGCCGCCTGCTGATCGTCGACTGCGGAGTGCTCTTCCCCGAGGAGGAGCAGCCCGGAATCGACCTGATCCTGCCGGACTTCACGTCCATCAGGGACCGCCTCGACGACATCGAGGGCATCGTCCTCACGCATGGCCACGAGGACCACATCGGCGGGGTCCCGTTCCTCCTGCGTGAGAAGCCGGACATCCCGCTGATCGGCTCCAAGCTGACCCTCGCGCTCATCGAGGCGAAGCTCCAGGAGCACCGCATCCGCCCCTACACGCTCGAAGTCGCGGAGGGCCACCGCGAGCGCATCGGCCCCTTCGACTGCGAGTTCGTCGCGGTCAACCACTCCATCCCGGACGCCCTCGCGGTCGCCATCCGCACCCCCGCGGGCATGGCGGTGCACACCGGCGACTTCAAGATGGACCAGCTCCCGCTGGACGGCCGTCTCACGGACCTGCACGCGTTCGCGCGGCTGAGTGAGGAAGGCATCGACCTCCTCCTCTCGGACTCCACGAACGCCGAGGTCCCCGGGTTCGTCCCGCCGGAGCGCGACATCTCGAACGTGCTGCGCCAGGTCTTCGCGGGCGCCAGCAAGCGCATCATCGTGGCGAGCTTTGCCAGCCATGTGCACCGCATCCAGCAGATCCTGGACGCGGCCCACGAGTACGGCCGCAGGGTCGCGTTCGTCGGCCGTTCGATGGTCCGCAACATGGGCATCGCGCGGGACCTGGGCTATCTGAAGGTCCCGCCGGGCCTCGTCGTCGACGTCAAGACGCTGGACGACCTCCCGGACCACGAGATCGTCCTCGTCTGCACGGGTTCGCAGGGCGAGCCGATGGCCGCGCTGTCGCGCATGGCCAACCGCGACCACCAGATCCGCATCGTCCAGGGCGACACGGTGATCCTGGCCTCGTCGCTCATCCCGGGCAACGAGAACGCGGTCTACCGCGTCATCAACGGCCTGACCCGCTGGGGTGCCAACGTCGTCCACAAGGGCAACGCCAAGGTGCACGTCTCCGGTCACGCCTCCGCGGGCGAGCTGCTGTACTTCTACAACATCTGCAAGCCGCGGAACCTGATGCCGGTCCACGGCGAATGGCGGCATCTGCGCGCCAACGCCGAACTGGGCGCGCTCACCGGCGTGCCGCACGACCGCATCGTCATCGCGGAGGACGGCGTCGTCGTCGACCTCATCGGCGGCAAGGCCAAGATCTCCGGCAAGGTGCAGGCCGGTTACGTGTACGTCGACGGCCTCTCGGTCGGCGGCGTCGGCGAGCCCGCGCTCAAGGACCGCAAGATCCTCGGCGACGAGGGCATCATCTCGGTCTTCGTGGTGATGGACTCCAGTACGGGCAAGATCACCGGCGGTCCGCACGTGCACGCCCGCGGTTCGGGCATCGAGGACTCCGCCTTCACGGACGTCGTCCCGAGGATCACCGAGGTCCTCGAACGCTCGGCCCAGGACGGCGTGGTCGAGCCCCACCAGATGCAGCAGCTCATCCGCCGCACGCTGGGCAAGTGGGTCTCGGACAACTACCGCCGCCGGCCGATGATCCTGCCGGTCGTCGTCGAGGTCTGACCCCCTCGTACGCGTCAACCCGGAGCGGGGGGGGGGGGGGGGGTTTTGGGGGGGGGCCGCCCCCGCCGGTTTTGTAGTCCCCGGCCAGCGGGAACCGGCGCCCAAGCGGGGCGGGGGGCACCCCCCCCCGGC
>NZ_JBHWEL010000043.1:0-18354 GCF_042734135.1 Streptomyces sp. NPDC059668
CTCAATCGCCGGACGGGCTGGAGATGCGGGCCTGCGTAGTCAGGGTGCTGAAGGCTGGCGCCAGGGCCATGCTTTTCAGCCCGTCCGGCGTTTGAGGACGAGCCCTTCGGGCGATGGCGGGGGTCCAGGGGGCGGCAGCCACTTGGCGGGGTTTGGGGCGGAGCCCCAAGGGTGGGGCGAGAACACCTTCGTACGAGCGCGGCATGCCAGGATGGTCGTCGTGGCACAGACATCCGGTACGCCGCTCATCGGCCGCGCGAGCGAACTCGCCCGCCTCACCGACGTACTGGACCGCGCCCGGGAAGGAACCCCCCGCGCGGTACTCGTCTCCGGAGACGCCGGCGTCGGCAAGACCCGCGTCCTCACAGAGGCCGCCGCCCACGCCACCCGCACGGACATGACGGTACTGACAGGCCACTGCGTCGACCTGGGCGACGTGGGCCTGCCCTACCTCCCGTTCACGGAGATACTCGGCGCGCTCGCCGCGGACGACCGGTTCGCGGCCGCGTTCGCCGCCCACCAGGCGGTCGACCGCCTGCTCGGCACCGGCACCGGCACCGCCGACGGCGGCGCGGACCCCGGCAGCCGCCTGCGCCTCTTCGAGGGCGTGGCCGCCCTGCTGGCCGCCGTCGCCGACATCGCCCCCCTCCTCCTGGTCCTCGAAGACCTCCACTGGGCCGACCAGTCCTCCCGCGACCTCCTGCGCTTCCTTCTCAGCCGCGGGCTCCTGCAGAACGCGGCGCCCGGCGCCCCGGCCCACCGCCTCGCCGTCTTCGCCTCCTACCGCGCGGACGACCTGCACCGACGCCACCCCCTGCGCCCCCTGCTCGCCGAACTGGTCCGGCTGTCCTCCGTCGAGCGTCTCGAACTGCGCCCGATGGCCGACGCCGAGGTGGCCCGGCTGGTGCGCGCCCTGCGGGCCGAGGTCCTCTCCGACACCACCGTCCGCCGTATCGTCGAACGCGCCGAGGGCAACGCCTTCTACGCGGAGGAGCTGCTCGCCGCGCTGCCCGGCGACGTCGACCCGGCCGCCCCCGCCATGCCGAGCGGCCTCGCCGACGTACTCCTCATCCGGATCGAGCAACTCTCCGACACCGCCCAGCAGGTGCTGCGCACGGCCGCGGTCGCCGGGCGGCGCGTCGAGCACGACCTGCTGCGCGACGCCGTACAACTGCCCCAGGAATCCCTGGAGTCGGCGCTGCGCGAGGCCGTCGGACGACAGCTGCTGGTCCCCGGCGAGGACGGCACGTACTCCTTCCGGCACGCCCTGACCCGCGAGGCCGTCTACGCCGATCTGCTGCCGGGCGAACGGGTAAGGCTGCACGGCACGTTCGCCGGACTCCTCGCCGGGCAGGCCCGTTCGGCCGAACGGGCCCACCACTCGCGGGAGAGCCACGACCTGGCGGACGCGCTCACCGCCTCCCTGGAGGCCGCCGACCACGCCCAGCTCCTCGGCGCGCCCGCGGAGGAGCTGCGCCACCTGGAGTCCGTCCTCGAACTGTGGTCCGCGGTCGACCCCGCCGCCCGCCCACGGGCCTGCGGACCCGTGACGCTCACGCTGCGCGCCTCCGCGGCCGCCGCCCACGCGGGCGACGCCCACCGGGCGGTCTCCCTCACCCGCGCCGCGCTCGCCCGGGCGGGTTCGGACGCCGACTCCGAACTCGCCGCCCGCGTCCGTTACACCCTCGCGGGCAATCTGATCCGCGTCGACAGCACGAAGGCCGCCTACACGTACAGCAGCGAGGCGCTGGCCATGATCCCGGCCGAGCCCCCCTCGCACACCTGGGTGTGGGCCGCGGCCACCCATGTGATGGCGGCGCGGTACATGGGCCACGACGAGGACGCCCACCGTGTCGCCCGGCAGGCCCTGCGCACCGCCGAGGAACTCCGGCTGCCGGACGCCCAGGCCGACCTGATCATCTCCCTGGTCGGCCTGGACGGCGGCAACCGGCGGACCCCGCGCGGCCGGGAGCGGCTGCGGCACGCCCGCGACCTGGCCCGACGCGCGGGCAACGTCTCCGTCGAGATGCGCGCGCTCTTCAACCTGGCCATCGGGTGCTACGAGTCCGGGGCGCTGGACGAGTGCCTGACCTGGCTCTCCGAGGGGCTGGAACGAGCGGACCGCTCCGGACTGCTGTCCTCGCCCTACGCGCTGGAGCTGCGCTACCTCCAGTCCCTGATCCTCTACACCCTGGGCCGCTGGGACGAGTGCGCCCGGGCGGCCGCCGCCGACGCCGAACGGCTGCCGCCGGCGGGCGGGTTCGCCACCGGTCCCGCGCTGTACGTCGCCCTGGCGCGCGGCGAACAGGGGGCCGCCGAGCGTGCGCGTGCCCTGCTGGACGGGCCGTTCGACTGGATGGCCTCACTCGTCGCGGGCATCGTGCTGACCGACGCCGCGGCGCTGCGCGGCGACGCGGAGGGCGCCGTCGCGGCCATGCGCGAGAGTCTCGCGGCGCTCGGCGACGGCTCCGGGAGCGAGCGGCCCGACATCGGTGTGCGGCTCGCCGCGCTCGCGCTCTCCGCGGTCGCCGACGCGGCCGTGCGGCTGCGTCTGACCGGCGACGAGGCCGGGGCCCTCCACCAGGTGGCCACCGCCTCCGAACTGGTGGAGGTCGCCCGGATCACCGCCGCGAAGGGCGAGGACGGGACACCGCAGGGCCCGGAAGGCCTCGCCTGGCTCGCCCGGGCCGAGGCGGAGTGGCTGCGCGCGCACCCACGGACGGACGGCGCCGCACGGGAACGGTCCGTCGCCGCGTGGGAAACGGCCGTCGCCGCGTTCGACTACGGCGATCCCTACGAACTGGCCCGTTCCAGACGGAGGTTGGCCGAGGCGCTGCTCGCCGCGGACCGGCGCGAGGAGGCCGCCGGGCAGGCCCGCGCCGCCCGTGAGACCGCCGACCGGCTCGGTGCCGTGCCGTTGCGCGAGGAGGTGGACGCCCTGATCCGACGCGGCCGTCTCGCCGGCTCACCGTTCACCGCGGACCGCGTCGCGGCCCTGACCGCCCGCGAGAGCGACGTCCTGCGGCTGCTCGCGCGCGGTCGCACCAACCGCCAGATAGGCGAGGAGCTGTTCATCAGCGGCAAGACGGCCAGCGTCCATGTCTCCAACATCCTCGCCAAGTTGGGCGCCGCCGGCCGCACGGAGGCGGTGGCCATCGCCTACCGCGAGGGCCTGATCGAGCCGGAACCCACCGCTTCCGCCTGAGAACACGGGTCCGCGCCCGCGGGTCACCCTCCGCACGGGTCCACGCCCGCGGGTCACCCTCCGCCGGTCCCCGCTGCCGCCGGGCGGCGTACGCCGTCTGCCCGCGGGTCCCGGCGGACCCGTCCCGTGCTCGCACACGACCGAGGGCCGGGCCCCCGAAGGTGGCCCGGGCCGCGACGGCGGGCGGGCGACGGGGGTGGCCGGCCGGGGCGGCGGGGGGCGGGGGGGGGCGCCCGCGCCCGCGCCCCGCCCCCCCCCGCCCCCCCCCGGCCCCCCCCCCCCCGCGCGGGCGCCCCCCCCCGGGGGGCCCCCCCCCCCCCCCCACGGCGGACGTCAGACGAGGTTGACCGACCGGGCCGACGTGGCGCCGATCTCGTCGGCCACCTCGTTGAGGACACCCTGCGGGACCGTGTCGTCGACGGTGAGCACCGCGAGGGCCTCGCCGCCGGCGGCCGCGCGGGCCACCTGCATGCCGGCGATGTTGATGCCCGCCTCGCCGAAGACACGGCCGACGGTGCCGACGACACCGGGACGGTCCTCGTAGCGCAGCACGACCATGTGGTCGGCGAGGGCGAGGTCCACGTCGTACTCGCCGACGGCGACGATCTTCTGAAGGTGCTTCGGGCCGGCCAGCGTGCCGGAGACCGCGACCTCCTGGCCGTCGCCGAGCGTGCCGCGCACGGTGACGACGTTGCGGTGGTCCGGGGACTCCGAGCTGGTCGTCAGGCGCACCTCGACACCGCGCTCCTGAGCGAAGAGGGGGGCGTTGACGTACGAGACCGTCTCCGCGACGACGTCCTCGAACACGCCCTTGAGTGCCGAGAGTTCGAGCACCTTCACGTCGTGCTGGGTGATCTCGCCGTACACCTCGACGTCGAGGCGGACCGCGACCTCGCCCGCCAGCGCGGTGAAGATGCGGCCGAGCTTCTCGGCGAGCGGCAGGCCCGGCTTGACGTCCTCGGCGATGACACCGCCCTGGACGTTCACCGCGTCCGGGACCAGCTCACCGGCGAGCGCCAGACGCACCGAACGGGCGACGGAGACACCGGCCTTCTCCTGCGCCTCGTCCGTGGAGGCGCCGAGGTGCGGGGTGCAGACGACCTCGTCGAGCTCGAAGAGCGGGGAGTCCGTGCAGGGCTCCTTCGCGTACACGTCCAGGCCCGCGCCGGCGACGCGGCCCTCCTTGAGCGCCGAGTACAGCGCCTCCTCGTCGACGATCCCGCCGCGCGCGGCGTTGACGATCCGCACCGACGGCTTGACCTTGTGCAGCGCCTCGTCGCCGATGAGACCGACCGTCTCGGGGGTCTTGGGCAGGTGCACGGTGATGAAGTCCGCGACCTCGAGCAGCTCGTCCAGCGACAGGACCTTGACGCCCATCTGCGCGGCCCGGGCAGGCTGGACGTAGGGGTCGTAGGCGACGACCTTCATGCCGAACGCCGACATGCGCTGGGCGACCAGCGCGCCGATGCGGCCGAGGCCGACGACGCCGAGGGTCTTCTCGGCCAGCTCGACGCCGGTGTACTTGGAGCGCTTCCACTCGCCGTTCTTCAGCGCCGAGTTGGCCTGCGGGATGTGCCGCGCGGTGGCCAGCAGCAGACCGCAGGCCAGCTCGGCGGCGGTCACGATGTTGGAGGTGGGGGCGTTGACGACCATCACGCCGGCCTTGGTGGCGGCGGAGACGTCGACGTTGTCCAGGCCGACGCCGGCTCGTGCGACGACCTTCAGTTTCTTCGCGGCGGCGACCGCCTCGGCGTCGACCTTGGTGGCCGAACGGATCAGGATCGCGTCGACGTCGGCGATCGCGGGCAGCAGCTCGGCACGGTCCGCGCCGTTGCAGTGCCGGATCTCGAAGTCCGGGCCCAGGGCGTCGACGGTCGCGGGCGACAGCTCTTCAGCGATGAGTACGACAGGTTTCGAGCTCACGTGAGTCCTCACAAGTCCAATGCGGACGGCCGTCCCGACGGCCGCGGGCGAGTGGAGGGATGTAGCGGCCTCGGGGAGGTGCCGGTGCGTTCTCGCGTCGTCCGGTGCGTGCTCTCGGTCTGCCGGACGGGGCTCTCGTAGCGGAAGCTACCAGGGCCTGTGACCGGTGCGGCGAGTGTGCGTGCCGGGCGGCGCGGGGGCGTGCCTGCAGATCTTCGGGGTCGCTCGAGCCGCGTGGAAGACGCACGACGCTGTGGGCCTGACGCGTATGTTGTGCAGCAGTGTAGTGCCGCAACAGGGGTCTTCTTGCGCCTCTGTGGAAGGATCACTCGTCCGTGGCTGGACGGTGTGTACAACGTCGCGCGCACGGGCATTACCCAGGGTCAGGCCGAAGGGCCGGAGCTGACCGCTCCGGCCCCTGGGCCGTTCGGCTTACGCCTCGTCGTCGTTGACCCACGACATGAGCTTGCGGAGCTCCTTGCCGGTGGTCTCCAGGAGGTGGTTCTGGTCCTGGGTCTTGTACTCGTTGTACTTCTTCAGACCGGAGTGGTACTCCTCCATCCAGTTCCTGGCGAAGGTGCCGTCCTGGATCTCGGCGAGGATCTGCTTCATCTCGGCCTTGGTGGCGTCGGTGATGATCCGCGGGCCGGTGACGTAGTCGCCCCACTCGGCGGTCTCGGAGATCGACCAGCGCATCTTCTCCAGGCCGCCCTCGTACATGAGGTCGACGATCAGCTTCAGCTCGTGCAGGCACTCGAAGTACGCGATCTCCGGCTGGTAGCCGGCCTCGGTCAGGGTCTCGAAGCCCGCCTTGACCAGCGCCGCGGTACCACCGCAGAGGACGGCCTGCTCACCGAACAGGTCGGTCTCGGTCTCCTCGGTGAAGGTCGTCTTGATGACGCCGGCGCGGGTGCCGCCGATGCCCTTCGCGTACGACAGCGCCAGCTCGAAGCCGTTGCCGGTGGCGTCCTGCTCGACGGCCGCGATGCAGGGCACGCCGCGGCCCTCCTCGTACTGGCGGCGGACCAGGTGGCCCGGGCCCTTCGGGGCGACCATGCAGACGTCGACGCCGGCCGGCGGCTTGATGAAGTCGAAGCGGATGTTCAGGCCGTGGCCGAAGAACAGCGCGTCGCCGTCCTTGAGGTTGTCCTTGATGGACTCCTCGTAGACCTGCGCCTGGATCGGGTCCGGCACCAGGATCATGATGACGTCGGCCTCGGCGGCGGCCTCCGACGGCGTCACCACGCGAAGGCCCTGCTCCTCGGCCTTCGCCTTGGACTTGGAGCCCTCGTGCAGACCGACACGGACGTCCACACCCGAGTCGCGCAGCGACAGCGCGTGGGCGTGGCCCTGGCTGCCGTAGCCGATGACCGCGACCTTGCGGCCCTGGATGATGGACAGGTCGGCGTCGTCGTCGTAGAACAGCTCGGCCACTGGGGTTCTCCTTGGTGTGCGGTGTCGCGTCCCACCGTACGGCGGGCGGGGGAGGGAAGGTTTCGGGGTCTCGGCATACGGGCGGCCGGCGGTCACCGGCCGCCCGTTCCAGGACTCAGGCTGATCGGTCGAGCGCGCGCAGTGACCGGTCCGTGATCGAACGCGCCCCGCGTCCGATCGCGATCGTGCCGGACTGGACGAGCTCCTTGATGCCGAACGGCTCCAGCATCTTGAGCATGGCCTCCAGCTTGTCGCTGCCGCCGGTGGCCTCGATGGTGACGGCCTCCGGGGAGACGTCCACGGTCTTGGCGCGGAACAGCTGGACGATCTCGACGATCTGGGAGCGCGTCTCGTTGTCGGCGCGCACCTTCACCAGAACGAGTTCACGCTGCACGGCCGCGCCCGGCTCCAGCTCGACGATCTTCAGCACGTTGACGAGCTTGTTGAGCTGCTTGGTGACCTGTTCGAGCGGCAGTGCCTCGATCACGTTCACCACGATGGTGATGCGGGAGATGTCGGGGTGCTCGGTGATGCCCACGGCGAGCGAGTCGATGTTGAAGCCGCGGCGCGAGAACAGGGCGGTGATCCGGGCGAGGACACCGGGCTTGTTCTCGACGAGGACGGAGAGGGTGTGCTTGGTGCTCATGGTTCGGACTCGGCTCTCTCTCAGTCGTCTTCGTTGTCGCCGAAGTCGGGGCGGACGTCCCGGGCTGCCATGATCTCGTCGTTCGAGGTGCCGGCGGCGACCATCGGCCACACCATGGCGTCCTCGTGGACGATGAAGTCGACCACGACCGGGCGGTCGTTGATCGAGTTCGCCTCTTCGATGACCTTGTCGAGGTCGTCCGGGGACTCGCAGCGGATGGCGTAGCAGCCCATCGCCTCCGACAGCTTCACGAAGTCCGGGACGCGGGTGCCCGCGCTCGGCTGCTTGCCGTCCGCGCCCGGACCGCTGTGCAGCACGGTGTTGGAGTACCGCTGGTTGTAGAAGAGGGTCTGCCACTGGCGGACCATCCCGAGGGCGCCGTTGTTGATGATGGCGACCTTGATCGGGATGTTGTTCAGGGCGCAGGTGGTGAGTTCCTGGTTGGTCATCTGGAAGCAGCCGTCGCCGTCGACCGCCCAGACCGTGCGGTCGGGCTGCCCCGCCTTGGCACCCATGGCGGCCGGCACGGCATAGCCCATCGTCCCGGCGCCGCCGGAGTTCAGCCAGGTCGCGGGGTGCTCGTACTGGATGTAGTGCGCGGCCCACATCTGGTGCTGGCCGACGCCCGCGGCGAAGATCGTTCCCTCCGGCGCGAGCTGTCCGATGCGCTCGATGACCTGCTGCGGCGACAGCGAGCCGTTCTCGGGCTGCTCGTACCCCAGCGGGTACGTCTCGCGCCAGCGGTTGAGGTCCCGCCACCAGGCGCCGTAGTCGCCCCGGTGTCCCTCGCTGTGCTCCCTCTGCACGGCCTGGACCAGGTCGGCGATGACCTCGCGGGCGTCCCCCACGATCGGCACGTCGGCCGCGCGGTTCTTGCCGATCTCGGCCGGGTCGATGTCGGCGTGGACGATCTTGGCGTACGGGGCGAAGCTGTCCAGCTTGCCGGTGACGCGGTCGTCGAAGCGGGCTCCGAGGGCGACGATCAGGTCGGCCTTCTGCAGCGCGGTGACGGCGGTGACCGCACCGTGCATGCCCGGCATTCCCACGTGCAGTTCGTGACTGTCGGGGAATGCGCCGAGCGCCATCAGGGTGGTGGTGACGGGCGCTCCGGTGAGTTCGGCGAGGACCTTCAGCTCGGCGGTGGCACCGGCCTTGAGGACGCCGCCGCCGACGTAGAGGACGGGCCGCTTCGCCTGGGTGATCAGCTTGGCGGCCTCGCGGATCTGCTTGGCGTGCGGCTTGGTCACCGGCCGGTAGCCGGGCAGGTCCATGGTGGGCGGCCACTGGAAGGTGGTCTGCGCCTGGAGGGCGTCCTTGGCGATGTCGACGAGGACCGGTCCGGGGCGGCCGGTGGAGGCGATGTGGAAGGCCTCCGCGATCGTCTTCGGGATGTCCTCGGCCTTCGTCACCAGGAAGTTGTGCTTGGTGACCGGCATGGTGATGCCGACGATGTCCGCCTCCTGGAAGGCGTCCGTGCCGATCGCCTTGGAGGCGACCTGGCCGGTGATCGCGACGAGCGGCACCGAGTCCATGTGCGCGTCGGCGATCGGTGTCACCAGGTTGGTGGCACCCGGGCCGCTGGTCGCCATGCAGACGCCGACCTTGCCGGTGGCCTGCGCGTACCCGGTGGCCGCGTGGCCCGCGCCCTGCTCGTGACGGACGAGCACGTGCCGCACGCGCTGGGAGTCCATCAGCGGGTCGTAGGCCGGAAGGATCGCGCCGCCGGGGATGCCGAACACCGTGTCGGCCCCTACCTCCTCGAGAGAACGGATGAGGGACTTGGCACCCGTCACCTGTTCGGGCGCGGACTGCTGTCCTCCGGAACGGGGCCGCGGCTGCGGATGGTGGGCCCCGGTGGCCTGCTCGGTCATCGTCATTCTCTTCTCGATGCTGAGGGTTTTTGCGAGGTTTGTGCGGTGTGCGGTTGTTGCTCGACAGTCACCTGTGCAACAAAAAACCCCTCGTGCCGTGAGGCAAGCGAGGGGAGCGCGCCGGGTGCGGTCGCTGGGTTCTCCGGGTCCGTCCGGTGATCACCAGCTTCAGCCGACGCGCTTTCCAAGTACGAGAATTCGGGTGCGCATGGCATTGACCCTCCCCCCGGCACGCATCGACTGTCAAGTAGGTGGGACGGGAGTCTCATTATGTGAGCGGAGGGCCGTACCGCCCCCGAGAACAGCGGGCACACCACTCGTATACACCCCCGCGCCGCCGCCCGCGAACGCGGGCTCGGCAGGCCCGTGGGGGACGGGGTAGTGGCCGGAGGACAGCGCCCTGCGCAGCCGGTACTCGTCGAGGGGGCCGGAGAACGCCATTCCCTGCCCGTGCGTACAGCCCATCGCGCGCAGGGCCACGACCTGCTCCGGAAGGTCCACACCGTCGGCCACGGACTGCAGTCCGAGGTCGGCGGCGATCCGCAGCAGCCCGCTGGTGATCTTATGCAGCCGTGCGGACTCGACGACCCCCTCGACCAGGCCCCGGTCGAGCCTGAGTACGTCGACGGGGAGCCTTCTGAGTGCCGTGATGGCGGCACAGCCGCCTCCGAAGCCGTCCAGGGCGATCCGGACCCCGACCCTCCGCAACGCGTTGAGGCGGCGCTCCAGCTCGTCCAGGGCGACCCGGGGATCGGCGTCGGACAGTTCGACGATCAGGGCGCCCGAGGAGAGCCCGTGCCGGGTCAGGAGGGCCTCCACGGAGCCGAGGGGCGTCGAGCGGTCCAGCAGGCGCCGGGCGCTCATCCGGACGGCGACGGGCACCGTGACCCCCGCGGCGGCCCGCTCGGCGGCCTGCTCGACCGCCTCCTCCAGCATCCAGCGGCTCAGCTCGGCGGTCCGGTCGCTGTCCTCGGCGACGCGCAGGAACTCGGCGGGCGTGAAGAGCACTCCTTGGGAGGAGCGCCAGCGGGCCTGGGCGGTGACCGTCGCGATCCGGCCGTTCTCCAGGCACACCACGGGCTGGTGCAGCAGCGCGAACTCGCCGTCCTGAAGAGCGGAGCGCAGCCTTGTCGCCAGCTCGGCCTTGCGTACGACATCCTGCTGCATCTGGGGGGCGTACAGCTCGACGCGCCCCTTGCCCGCCGCCTTGGCGCGGTACATGGCCAGGTCGGCGTTGCGCAGCAACTCCCCCGCGCCCAGACCCGGTTCGGCGAATCCGACGCCGATGGAGGCGGCCACCCGGACATCGTTGCCGTCGATGGCGTAGGGCTGTGAGAGCTTGATCCGCAGCCGGTCGGCGAGTTCCATGATCTGTTGCTCACGCGCTGTACGGTCGCGGTTGCCGTCGCCGACGATCAGGGCCGCGAACTCGTCGCCGCCGAGCCGGGCGGCGGTGTCGCCGTGCCGCACCGAGTCCTGGAGCCTGCGGGCGGCCTGGACGAGGAGCTCGTCGCCGGCCTGGTGGCCGATCGTGTCGTTGACCGCCTTGAAGCCGTCGAGGTCGATGAAGAGAACGGCGGTGCCGCGGTCGGTGGAGCGGCGGCCGGACAGGGCCTGCTGGACGCGCCGGGTGAACAGGGCGCGGTTGGGCAGGTCGGTGAGCGGGTCGTGCTCGGCGTTGTGCTGCAGCTGCGCCTGGAGACGTACCCGCTCCGTCACGTCACGGCTGTTGAAGATGAGGCCGCCGTGGTGCCGGTTGACGGTGGACTCCACGTTGAGCCAGCCGCCCTCGCCGGACTTGAAGCGGCACTCGATGCGCGTGGTGGGCTCCTCCGGATGACTGGCGGCCAGGAAGCGGCGCACCTCGTGCACCACGCAGCCGAGGTCCTCGGGGTGGATGAGCGAGGCCAGCTCGGAGCCGACGAGCTCCTCCGCGCTGCGGCCGTACACCCCGGCGGCTGCCGGGCTGACGTACTTCAGGATGCCGTTCGGCGCCGCGATCATGATGACGTCGCTGGAGCCCTGCACCAGGGAGCGGAAGTGGTTCTCCTTCTGGGCCAGCTCCTGGGTGAGGGTGATGTTGTCGAGCAGCATGATGCCCTGGCGCACCACGAGGGCGAGCACGACCAGGCCCGCGGTGAGGAGCACCACGCGGTCGACGCTGCGGCCGTTGAGGACGTTGTAGAGGATTCCCAGCGTGCAGACGGCGGCGGCGAGGTAGGGGGTGAGCGCGCCCAGCGATCCGGCGATCGGGCGGGGCGCCGCGTACCGGTGGTGGCCCGTGGCTTCCGGGTCGGGGTGCCCCACGGGGTGTGCGCCGTCCGGACGGCGGCCCGGGTCGTGTGGGTGCGCCCCGCGCGTGTGCCCGTCCCCTCCGTGCCCGCTCCGCCCGTGGCCACCCCCTGCGCGCCCGTTCTCCCACATTGGGTTCCCGTCGAGTTCGTCGGGGTCCGGCTGTCCGTGCCGGGTGCCGGCCCACGGGGCGTACGCGAGGAGCAGTGAGCCGGCGAACCAGCCCGCGTCGAGAAGCTGCCCGGAGTGGTAGTTGTTGTGCAGGAGGGGCGAGGTGAACAGGGCGTCGCACATCACGGTCAGGGCGAGTGCGCCGATCGCGGTGTTCACCGCCGAGCGGTTCAGCGAGGAGCGCCTGAAGTGCAGCGCCAGCACCATGCTGACCAGGGCGATGTCCAGCAGGGGGTACGCCAGGGAGAGCGCGGTGTGGGCGACGCTCGGCCCGTCGAACTTCGCCGCCTGGGCGAGCGCGAGACTCCAGGACAGCGTGATCAGGGAGCCGCCGATCAGCCAGGAGTCGAGCGCCAGGCAGATCCAACCGGCCTTGGTCACCGGCCTCTTGGCGAGCACCAGCAGTCCCACGATGGCCGGCGGCGCGAAGCACAGGAAGAAGATGTCGGCGAAACTGGGGCTCGGGACGTGACGGTCGAGGACGATCTCGTACCACCCCCAGACGCCGTTGCCCATCGAGGCCATGGCGGAGGAGACCGCGAAGAGCAGCCATGCCGGTCGAAAGCGGCTGCGCCGGCGATGGGCGTAGAGGAAGCAGGAGACGGCCGCGGTGCCCGCGGCGGCGCTCAGCCCGAAGTCGCCCATGATCAGTGCCAGGTCCGCCGAGCCCCAGCCGAGGGCGGAGCCGACCGCGTATCCCGCGCAGACCAGGGCCAGCGCGAGCTGCGAGACCACACCCGTCCCACCGCCGAGTACCGGGCGGCGGGTCAGCAGCGCTCCGGGGGAACTCACCGGTCCCACCCGGTCCGCACAGCGGGGTCCCGCTGCTCCGGGCACGCTGGGTGCGTGTGCCTCCTGCGGGAGCCGTGCCTGCGGTGGTGATGTCCGCCGTGACCACCATGGCCGCCGTGCGCTCGTCCGCGCGCGGCCGCCCGCCAGGGTCGTCGGCGGCCCCGCCGCGTCGGATCGTTCGTCCATAGGCCGTGCATCGCCCGTCGCCCCCCTCGCAGTCCGAATGTCCATCCCCGGCGCCGAACGGTGCGCGGCGCAGCCCCTGTCGGGACGATACACCAGTCTCGTCACTCAGGGACATAGTTCCTCTACGCTCCGTAACGACCAGTGGAGATGCGGACACGACCCGCATCCGGGGGATCGCGGAGGGTGTCCTTGTCCGGGCGGAGCCGCGGACTGCGGCGGATTACGTGCCCGTGGTGAGGACCACGTTGCCGAGCGGCTCCCGGTTCACGAAACGGTTCAACTGCGTGACCAGCAGCCGCTCGGCGCGCGGCAGGAACGCCGACGTGGGGCCGCCGACGTGGGGGCTGATGAGCACGCCGGGCGCCTGCCACAGGGGGTGTCCCAGGGGCAGCGGCTCGGGGTCGGTGACGTCGAGGGCCGCGGTGAGGCGCCCGCTGTCCAGCTCGGCGAGCAGGGCCTTGGTGTCGACGACGGGGCCGCGGGCGACGTTGACCAGGAGCGCGCCGTCCTTCATGCGGGCCAGGAACTCGGCGTCCACCAGGCCGCGCGTGCTGTCGGTGAGGGGGGTGGAGAGCACCACGACGTCGGCTTCGGGGAGCAGCGCGGGCAGTTCCGTGAGTGGGTGCACCGGACCGCGCGCCGTGGTGCGCTCAGAGCGCGCGACGCGCGCCACCCGCGCCACCTCGAAGGGCACGAGCCGGTCCTCGATCGCGGACCCGATCGACCCGTAGCCCACGATCAGTACGGACTTGTCGGCGAGCGCCGGACGGAACCCGGAGCGCCACTCCCCCTTGTCCTGGGCCCGTACGAAGTCGGGGATGCCCCGCAGCGAGGCCAGGATCAGGGCGAGGGCGAGTTCGCCGGTGCTCGCCTCGTGCACCCCCTTGGCGTTGCACAACCGCACGCCCGGACGCAGGGACTTGAGGCTCGGCTGGACGTGGTCGACCCCGGCGGAGAGGGTCTGCACCACCTGTAGGGAGGTCATTTCGGCCATCGGCCGCTGGGCCACGGCCGGCGGCTTCATGTAGGGCACCACATAGAACACGCAGTCGGCCGGGTCCGCGGGGAACTCCTGGCCGCCGTCCCAGAAGCGGTAGTCGAGGCCTTCGGGCAGGCCCTCGATCTCGTCGGCGTGAAAGGGAAGCCACACATCGGAAGTCATGCTCGGGAGGCTATGTCAGGCGGCGGGACGCCCAGAGGTTAGGTTGGGGTGGCAGGAGAGGGAGGGTCACGGCCAGGTGGAGCGCAGGACGATCGGCGCGGCGACGCTCGATGTGGGGGCGATCGGGCTCGGGTGCATGCCGATGACCTGGGCGTACACCGGTTCGCGGCAGCGCGGTGAGGAGTCGCTGCGCACGGTGCACGCGGCGCTCGACCTCGGGACGACGCTGCTCGACACGGCGGACATGTACGGGCCGTTCACCAACGAGCTGCTGGTGGGCCGGGCGCTGCGGGACCGGCGTGCGGAGGCCTTCGTGTCGACGAAGGTGGGGCTGCTGGTGGGCGAGCAGCATCTCGTGGCCAACGGGCGTCCCGGTTATGTGCGGCGGGCCTGCGACGCGTCGCTGCGCCGGCTGCAGACCGACGTGATCGACCTCTACCAGCTGCACCGCGCGGATCCCGAGGTGCCGGTCGAGGAGACCTGGGGAGCGATGGCCGATCTGGTGGCGGCCGGAAAGGTGCGTTCGCTCGGGCTGTGCGCGGTCGGCGCCCGTTCGGCCCGCCGCTCGGGGGCGCGCCCGCCGGACCGGCGGCTGCACGACGGAACGATCCGGCAGCTGGAGCGGGTGCAGCAGGTCTTCCCGGTGAGCGCGGTGGAGGCCGAGCTGTCGGTGTGGTCGACCGAGGCACTGGACGCGCTGCTGCCGTGGTGCACCGCGCGCGGCGTGGGTTTCCTCGCGGCGATGCCGCTCGGCAACGGTTTCCTGACCGGCACGCTGACGCCGGGCGGGGGCTTCGAACCCGACGACGTACGCGCCCGCCATCCGCGCTTCACGGCCGAGATGATGGCCGCCAACCAGCCGATCGTCGCCGGGCTGCGGCGGGTCGCCCGACGGCACGGCGACGGGGTCACTCCCGCGCAGGTGGCGCTGGCCTGGGTGCTGTCCCAGGGCCGGCACGTGGTTCCGGTGCCGGGGGCCAAGCGGGCGCGCTGGGCGGCGGAGAACGCGGGGGCGGCGGGGCTGCTGCTGACGGCGGAGGACCTGGCGGAGGTGGCGGGGCTGCCCGGGGCGCAGGGGTCGTGGGACTGACACCTCCCGCGGCCGGCGCTCGCGCATCGGGTGTTCCTGATCGGGAACCCGCGGGGCGCGAGCGGTGTATGAACAGTAGGACCGCCACGTCGAAGGGACCTCTGATCGTGCAACGTCGAGTGGTGAAGGCCGCGTTGGCCGCGGCAGCGCTGGTGGTGACGGCCGGCTGCTCCTCCGGCGGCTCGGGGGGCGGACCGCCGGTCGGGGGCCTGAACCCGTCGGCGAACGGTCCGGTCACGGGATCGGCGTCCTCGGCGCGGCCGACCGGGACGGCCGCGCCCGCCAAGGGTTCGGTGAAGGTGGTGCGCACGGTCGCCGAGGGCCTCAAGTCGCCCTGGGGCCTGGCGCCGCTGCCGGAGGGCGGTCTCCTGGTGTCCTCGCGTGACGAGGGGACGATCTCCCGGGTGGACGAGAAGACGGGGAGGACGACGGAGCTGGGCCAGGTGCCGGGGGTCGCCCCCGCCGGGGAGGGCGGTCTGCTCGGTATCGCGCTCTCCCCCGCCTACGCCTCGGACCACATGGTCTACGCCTACCTGACGACGGCGTCGGACAACCGGATCGTCCGCATGCTGTACGACGCCGACAAGCCGCCCGGCGAGCAGCTGGGCGCGCCGGACACGATCTTCAAGGGCATTCCCAAGGGGATGATCCACAACGGCGGCCGGATCGCCTTCGGTCCGGACGGGATGCTGTACGCGGGAGCGGGCGAGACGGGCACCCGGGGGCTGGCCCAGGACAAGAAGGCACTGGGCGGCAAGATCCTGCGGATGACGCCGGACGGGGACCCGGCGCCGGGCAACCCCTTCGGCGGCTCGGTCGTGTACTCGTACGGGCACCGCAACGTGCAGGGTCTCGCCTGGGACGACAGACAGCGTCTGTGGGCCTCCGAGTTCGGGCAGGACACATGGGACGAGCTGAACCAGATCAAGCCGGGCGACAACTACGGCTGGCCGGTGGTCGAGGGCAGGAGCGACGACCCGAAGTACCACAACCCGGTCGCCCAGTGGCACACGGACGACGCGTCGCCCAGCGGGATCGCCTATGCCGGGGGCTGCGTCTGGATGGCGGGGCTCAGGGGCGAGCGTCTGTGGCGGATCCCCCTGGACGGCACACGGGCCGCCGCAGCTCCGCAGTCGTTCCTGAAGGGCCGGTACGGGCGGCTGCGCACCGTGGTCTCGGCGGGCGGTGACAAGCTCTGGCTGGTCACCAGTGAGACGGACGGGCGGGGCAGCCCCGGGAAGGGTGACGACCGGATCCTGGAGCTGGAGGTGAGGTAGGTCCGCGGTCTCAGGGTTCGTCCGGCTCGGGCACGGGTTCCTCCGCGGGGTCCGCTCCGTCGGGTTCCCGCTCGGGCGGCCGTACGACCACCTTGCCCGAGCTCAGGTCTATGGGGCCGCGGCCCGGATCACCGTCGTTCAGGTCCACGCGGGTCAGTTCCAGCCGCTTGCGTTCGTCGCCGGTGTGCTTGCGGCCTGGTGCGAAGATCTCCTCGAACATGTTGAACACGGCGCCTCCCTCGGCCCGGGTCGCTGCCAGGTTATGCCTCAGCCCGCCGTCCGGGCAGTGGGGGTCTCCTGGGGGAACAGCCGGAGCCGGTGCGCCAGTGCCGCCGCCTCTCCTCGTCCCGAGACGTCGAGCTTGGCCAGGATGTTGGACACATGGACGCTGGCGGTCTTCGGGGAGATGAAGAGCTCCTCGGCGATCTGGCGGTTGCTGCGGCCGGCCGCGACCAGGCGCAGCACATCGCGTTCACGGCTGGTCAGGCCGAGGGCCTGGGCCGGGTCGGCGGGGGCCGGGGCGTACGGCCCGGGGTCCTTGCCCAGGACGAGGCGGGCCCTCTGGGCGAGCAGCGCGACGGCGTCGGCGAGCGGGCGGGCGCCGAGGTGGTCGGCCGCCGCCCGGGCCAGCCGCAGGAGCTCGGTGGCGCGTGCCCGCTCCTCCTCGTCGGCGCCCGCGGCCAGCAGGGAGTCGGCCAGCCGGTGCCGGACGCGGGCCAGGTCGTAGGGGCGTTCCAGGCATTCGAAGGCCGCGACCACCTCGGCCCACTCATGGGGGTCGGACACGCCCTCGGCCCGCCGGAGTTCGGCGCGCACCCACCTCTCGTGCGCGTGCCAGACCGGCGCTCCGGTGGCCAGCTTCCTGGCCGCCTCCCGGATGCCCCGAACGGTCCTGTCGCGCCCCGCCTCGGCGGCGGGCAGTCCGCGGGCGTCGGCCTCCGCGGTGGCGGCGGCGAGCAGCAGGGGCCACCCGTAGCGCTGGGTGCCGGGCGGGAAGCCCGTGTCCAGTGCCTCTTCCAGTGCGGTGCGGGCGTCGAGGAGGCGGCCTTCGTCCGCGGCGATGCGGATCGTGCTGCGCGCCAGCGGCAGGGCGTGCTGCGGCATGGGGTCGTGGGTGCCGAAGTGGGCGCGGGCGGCGTCCAGTCGGCGTGCCGCCTCGGCGAGGTCGCCGCGGTCGAGGGCGATGTCCGCCAGGCGCATGGCGCCGCTGCCGGACGGTTTGCCGCTGACGCCCACGCCCAGCGCGTTGCGGGCCGCCTCGGCGGCTTCGTCCCACCGGCCGAGTGAGCCGAGCGACTCGGCGAGGTTGCCCCACACCCAGGCCTCGGTGTCCAGCAGGCCGTTCTTGCGGGCGAGTTCGGTGCCCTGCCGCAGGATCGGGACGGCCTCGCGGGAGCGGCCGACGGACTCCAGGTGGGACGGCAGGTTGATGTGGAGGCGTCCCGCGACGAGGGACGCGCCGTGCGGCGGGACCTGCTCCTTGACCTCGTACATCTCCGTGATGCCCGCCTCGATGTCCCCCGCGTCGACCATGAGACCGCCGAGGGTGAGCCGGGCGTTCAGTTCGATGTCCCGGGCGCCGACCATGCGCGCGTACTCCACGGCGCGCTCGGCGGCGAAGAGGGCACCGGGGCCCGGTTCGTGCAGCATGCACCAGGCGGCGACCACGGACAGCACCTCGGCGTGCACCTCCGACGGGGGCAGGCCGCGCACCAGGTCCCGGGCGGTGGCGAGTTCGTGCCACCCGTCGCCGCGGGCCTGCGCCGTGACCAGTCGGGAGCGCTGGACCCAGAACCAGGCGGCGCGCAGGGGGTCGCTCCCGTCCTCCAGGACGTGCAGCGCCCGTTTGGTGATCTTCAGGGCCCGTTCGCGCTCCCCCGACAGCCGGCCGGCGACGGCAGCCTCGGCCATCAGGTCGAGATAGCGCAGGGGTGCCGGGAGAACCGGGGACGCCGGGTGTCCCTCGGCCGCCGGGTCGTGGCCGCAGGGCGGGAACACCTCCACGTAGTCGATGGGGCGCAGCGCGGCCCGTACGGTTTCCGGTGCGACCTCCCACAGTTCCATGGCCCGTTCCAGGAGCCGGAGCTGTTCGGAGTGGGCGTGCCGGCAGCGGGCCTCGACGGAGGCGTCCAGGACGGCGGGCAGGGCCTTCGCGGCGTCGTGCGCGTGGTACCAGTAACTGGCCAGGCGGGTGGTGGGGGGGGGGGGGGGGGCGGGCGGGGGGGGGGGCGCCCCGGCGTCGGCGGGGGGGCGGCGGTGTCTGTTTTAAACAACAGAATCGGCCCCCCACAAAACAAGTTGAGTT
>NZ_JBHWEL010000043.1:18364-74413 GCF_042734135.1 Streptomyces sp. NPDC059668
GGCGGGCCGGGGGCCGCGCGGGGGGCTCCCGGGGGGGGGGGGCGGGCGTGGGGGGGGTGGGGGGGGTGCACCAAGAACGGGGCGGGGGGGGGGGGGGGGGGGGGGGGGGGCCCGCCCCCGGGGTCGGCCTCCAGGGCTTCGGCGTAGCGCCGGCTGAAGCGGGAGCGCTCGCCGGGCAGCAGGTCGTCGCTGACGGCCTCGCGGACCAGGGAGTGCCGGAAGCGGTAGCCGTCGCCGCCGGGTGAGGCGAGCAGGATGTTGGCGCCGACGGCGGCGCGCAGCGCCTCGATGAGGTCGTCCTCGGCGAGCCGGGCCACGGCGGCGAGCAGCCGGTACTCGACGGTGGAGCCGCCCTCGGCGACGATCCGGGCGATGCGCTGGGCGCTCTCGGGCAGTCCTTCGACGCGTACGAGCAGGAGGTCGCGCAGGGTGTCCGTGAGGCCGGTGCGGCAGCCCTGGTGGGCCGCGACGGCGAGTTCCTCGACGAAGAACGCGTTGCCGTCGGAGCGTTCGAAGATGTCGTCGACCTGGGCCGGGTCGGGTTCGTGGGCGAGGATTCCGGCTATCTGGCGGCCGACCTCGGCGCGGGTGAAGCGGCCGAGTTCGATGCGGCGGACGGTGCGCAGGCGGTCCAGTTCGGCGAGGAGGGGGCGCAGCGGGTGGCGGCGGTGGATGTCGTCGGCCCGGTACGTGGCGACGACGACCAGGCGTCCGGTGCGCAGCGTGCGGAAGAGGTAGGCGAGCAGGTGGCGGGTGGAGGCGTCGGCCCAGTGCAGGTCCTCCAGGGCCACGACGACCGTGCGGTCGGCGGCGAGGCGTTCCAGGAGGCGGGCGGTGAGTTCGAAGAGGCGGGCCATGCCCTCCTCGTCGGGCCGTCGGCCGCGGTCGGTCTCGCCGAGCTCGGGCAGCAGCCGGGCCAGTTCGTCCTCCTGTCCGGCGGCGGCCGCGGCGAGCTCGTCGGGGAGCAGGCGGCGCAGGGCGCGCAGGGCGGCGGAGAACGGGGCGAAGGGCAGTCCGTCGGCGCCGATCTCGACGCAGCCGCCGCACGCGAAGACGGCCCCCTCGCGGTCGGCGACGGTGGCGAACTCCTCGATCAGGCGGGTCTTTCCGACCCCGGCCTCGCCGCCGAGGAGCAGCGCCTGCGGTTCGCCCCCGGTGCCCGGCGCCCGGGCGCCGCTGCCGCCGGCGGCGCGGGCGAGCGCCTCGCGCAGGACGCCCAGTTCGTCCGCGCGGCCGACGAACACGGGGCTGACGGATCTGGTCTCCACGGGCCCGAGCATCGCACAACGGTCCGACGGAGCGGCACTGGTTATCGGGCGGCCGGCCATCGGTGCGGAGCCGGGTGCGGGGAGAGCGGCGAGCGTTCTCCCGGGAGGCCGGCCGACCCCCGTACGGCCGGCCTCCCCCGGTGTCCGAGGGGGGCCGCCGCCGGTGCGGGCGGCCTCCTTCGGCCCGGCGTTCACGCGGCGCGGGCGAACCGGTGCCGGCGGGGACGCGGGCTATGCGCCTGCCCCTCCGAGTCGTTCTGGCCGGATTCGCGCGCGGTGGTGCGTCGGTCGGTACGACGGCCGCGGAGGGCCTCCCGTACCAGGCGGTGGTTCTGCGCCTCGCGGATCAGCTCGGCGGATCGGATCTGGTGGAGCTCGTACTCGAACATTTCGTACCCCTTGTGAAGAGCCGGTTCTCGGCCTCGCTCGGTGCGATGCCTCAACCTTCGTCTCCCAGGGGGGTGCGGCACATCGGGAGAGTGCCGCATCTTGCGCGCACGAAGGGCCTTAGAGCGGCGGCGGATGACCTGCGCCGGCCCTAAGGCCCCTCAGAGGTACGGAGGTTCACTTGGTGGAGGGCAGTCCGAGCAGGATGTCGGAGTACTTGGCGACCGCGAGCACGAGGCCGACGACGCCGAGCGAGACGCCGGCCCAGGCGACGGACTTGATCCAGGCGGCCTGCGGCTTGCCGGGCGCCCCGAAGGCGGGCCGGGCCAGGACCACGGCGCCGACGATCAGCGCGGCCAGCGCGAAGAGACCGCCGACGAGCGCGGTGGTCGCCCAGGCGTCGCCGTAGACCTCCTTGACCTGCGTGGCGACGCTCGCGGACGACGAGGTCCGCAGCTGTCCGACGAGGGTCTCGCGGGCGGCGGCCACGGTGGCGACCCAGCTGCCGGTGAGGGACACGATGCCGAGTCCGGCGGAGACGACGGCGGCGGCGCCCTGGCCGACGCCGGGTTCGCCCTTCTCCACGGTGGCGGGGACGTCCTCGCCGGCCTCGTCGTCGGCCTCGGTGTCGTCCTGCTCGTCGGCCTCGGCGTCGGCCTCGGTCACGGCCGCGCCGTCGGGCGTCTCCTCGGTGCCGGTGCCGGTGTCGGTGCCGGTACCGGTGCCGTCCACGGTCTCCTTGTCGCTCTTCGCCTCGGTGCCGTTCGCGTCCACGGCTTCGTCAACTGTCTTGGTTCCCATGTCCCGCACCGTACGGACGGAGTCTGAGAAGTCTCTTAATGATCCCTGTGCCCGCCGGTAACGATCGGCGTACGCGTACGTGACCGTCGGGCAACGCTCAGTCGCTCGTCCGCGCGCGGGCCGCCCGCCAGTCGGGCGCGAGCACCGACCAGACCTCCATGTCGTGGCGTACGCCCCGGTACGGGAAGCTCTCCCGCAGCACCGCGTCCCTGGTCATCCCCAGCCGCCGGGCGCCGTTCACACTCGGTTCGTTCGCCGAGGCCGCGACCCACTCCACCCGGTGGATCCCGCGTTGCTCGACGGCCCAGTCGATGAGGAGCCGCATCGCGCGCGTGACCAGACCCCGCCCGGTACCGGCGGGTTCCAGCCAGCAGCCGACCTCGCAGTTGCCCTGGGCCGCGTCGAAGTTCAGGAAGAGCACGCCGCCCACGAGCCTTCCCTCCAGCCACAGGCCGTGCAGGGACCCGGTGTCGGCGGCGCGGTGGTCGGCGTACCGCTGGAGCAGTTCCCGCGCGGACGCCGCGTCGGTGGCGCCCGAACCGAACGGGATGTACTGCCCGATGAACTCCCGCCCCCGGTCCAGATGGGCGAGGAACTCCTCCGCGTGCCAGGGCTCCAGGGGGCGCAGTTCCGCGCCGTCGTCACCGAGGGATATCGCGTACATCCTCTTGCTGCTCCTTCTCCGTCGTGTGCGCCGGCTCCGTGCCCGTCGTGGCGGCCGGTCTCTCATGGGTGGTGCGGCACTCCGGCGGCTCGGTGCCGGTCGGGGGCGGGCGCCGGTCGAGGGGCCGGACTCCGCCGCACCGGGGGGGTCCGTGACAGGCCTGGGGGGACGCACCGGTCTCGGTGCGTCCCCCCAGGTGGGCGATGAGGACGCTCAGCCCTCGCTGACGCCCAGCTTCTCCAGGATGAGCTCCTTGACGCGGGCCGCGTCGGCCTGGCCGCGGGTGGCCTTCATGACCGCGCCGACCAGGGCGCCGACCGCGGCCACCTTGCCGCCGCGGATCTTGTCCGCGACGCCCGGGTTGCCGGCGATGGCCTCGTCGACGGCGGCGGTCAGCGCGCCCTCGTCCGAGACGACCTTGAGACCGCGCTTGTCGACGACCTCGTCCGGGGTGCCCTCGCCCGCGAGCACGCCCTCGATGACCTGACGGGCGAGCTTGTCGTTCAGGTCTCCGGCGGCCACGAGCTGGGCCACCCGGGCGACCTGCGCCGGGGTGATGGGCAGGTCCTCCAGGGCCTTGCCCGACTCGTTGGCGCTGCGGGCCAGTTCACCCATCCACCACTTGCGGGCGGACGCGGCGTCCGCGCCGGCCTCGGTCGTGGCGACGATCGCGTCGATGGCACCGGCGTTGAGGATCGACTGCATGTCGTGGGCGCTGACGCCCCACTCCTCACGCAGCCGGTTGCGGCGGGCCAGCGGCTGCTCGGGCAGACCCGCGCGCAGTTCCTCGACCCAGTCGCGGGACGGGGCGACGGGGACCAGGTCGGGCTCCGGGAAGTACCGGTAGTCCTCGGCCTCCTCCTTCACGCGGCCCGAGGTCGTGGACCCGGTGTCCTCGTGGAAGTGGCGCGTCTCCTGGATGATCGTGCCGCCGGAGTTCAGCACCGCGGCGTGCCGCTGGATCTCGAAGCGGGCCGCACGCTCCACCGAGCGCAGCGAGTTGACGTTCTTCGTCTCGGAGCGCGTGCCGAACTTCTCGCGGCCGTGCGGGCGCAGCGACAGGTTCACGTCGCAGCGCATCTGCCCCATCTCCATGCGGGCTTCCGAGACGCCGAGCGCCTTGATGAGCTCGCGCAGCTCGGCGACGTACGCCTTGGCGACCTCGGGAGCACGCTCGCCGGCGCCCTCGATCGGCTTGGTGACGATCTCGATGAGGGGGATGCCCGCGCGGTTGTAGTCGAGCAGGGAGTGCGAGGCGCCGTGGATACGGCCGGTCGCGCCACCGACGTGCGTGGACTTGCCGGTGTCCTCCTCCATGTGGGCGCGCTCGATCTCCACGCGGAAGACCTCGCCGTCCTCCAGCTGTACGTCGAGGTAGCCGTTGAAGGCGATCGGCTCGTCGTACTGGGAGGTCTGGAAGTTCTTCGGCATGTCCGGATAGAAGTAGTTCTTCCGGGCGAAGCGGCACCACTCGGCGATCTCGCAGTGCAGCGCGAGACCGATCTTGATGGCGGACTCGACGCCGGTCGCGTTGACGACGGGCAGCGAGCCGGGCATGCCGAGGCAGGTGGGGCAGGTCTGCGAGTTGGGCTCGGCGCCCAGCTCGGTGGAGCACCCGCAGAACATCTTGGTCTTGGTGCCGAGCTCGACATGGACTTCGAGGCCCATGACGGGGTCGTACGTCGCCAGGGCGTCCTCGTACGACACCAGCTCGTCGGTCGTGGTGGTCACGGTGAAAACTTCCCTCTCAGCCCAGCAGGACGTCGTCGTCGCCCAGGCGCTTGAGCTCCCGGTAGAGGATGGCGAGGCCGGTGACGATGGCGGCGGCGGACACGGCCGCGTCGATCAGGCGCAGCGTGTCGTGCTCCGTGCGGGCCTTCTTGGCCTGCTTGGCGACGCCGAGGGCACCGAACGCGGTGGTCGCGATGGACAGGTACGTGCCGGACTTGGACTTCTTGAAGCCCTTGGCCTTGGTCAGAGCCTTACTCACAACGACGGAGCCTCCTCGATCAGCGGGTGCCCCCACTTTTCCACGAAGGCGGCCTCGACGGCGGCGCCGACCTTGTAGAGCCGGTCGTCCTTCATCGCGGGGGCGATGATCTGCAGGCCGACCGGGAGGTTGTCCTCCGGCGCGAGACCGCAGGGCAGCGACATGGCCGCGTTGCCCGCCATGTTGGTCGGGATGGTGCACAGGTCCGCGAGGTACATCGCCATCGGGTCGTCGGCGCGCTCGCCGATCGGGAAGGCGGTGGTGGGCGTGGTCGGCGAGACGATCACATCCACCTGCTCGAACGACTTGTCGAAGTCGCGGGTGATGAGCGTACGGACCTTCTGCGCCGAGCCGTAGTACGCGTCGTAGTAGCCGGAGCTGAGGGCGTACGTGCCGAGCATGATGCGGCGCTTGACCTCGTCACCGAAGCCGGCCTCGCGGGTGAGGGAGGTGACCTCCTCGGCGGAGCGCGTGCCGTCGTCCCCGACCCGCAGGCCGTAGCGCATGGCGTCGAAGCGCGCGAGGTTGGACGAGCACTCGGACGGCGCGATCAGATAGTACGCGGAGAGCGCCAGGTCGAAGGACGGGCAGTCCAGCTCGACGATCTCGGCGCCGAGGTCCTTGAGCAGGGCGACGGCCTCGTCGAAGCGCTGCACGACACCGGCCTGGTAGCCCTCGCCGCGGAACTGCTTGACGACACCGACGCGCATGCCGGCGACGGAGCCGTTGCGGGCGGCCTCGACGACCGGGGGGACCGGCGCGTCGATGGAGGTCGAGTCGAGCGGGTCGTGCCCGGCGATGACCTCGTGCAGCAGCGCCGCGTCCAGGACCGTACGGGCGCAGGGGCCGCCCTGGTCGAGGGAGGAGGAGAACGCCACCATGCCGTAGCGGGAGACGCCGCCGTAGGTGGGCTTGACGCCGACCGTGCCGGTGACGGCCGCGGGCTGGCGGATGGAGCCGCCCGTGTCGGTGCCGATGGCGAGCGGCGCCTCGAAGGAGGCGAGCGCGGCGGACGAGCCGCCGCCCGAGCCGCCGGGGATGCGGCTGAGGTCCCAGGGGTTGCCCGTGGGGCCGTAGGCGCTGTTCTCGGTGGAGGACCCCATGGCGAACTCGTCCATGTTGGTCTTGCCGAGGATGACGACGTCGGCGGCCTTGAGCCGCTTGGTGACCGTCGCGTCGTAGGGCGGGATCCAGCCTTCGAGGATCTTGGAACCGACGGTGGTCGGGACCCCCTCGGTGGTGAAGATGTCCTTGAGCGCGAGGGGCACGCCGGCGAGCGGTCCGAGCTTCTCGCCGCGTTCCCGCTTCGCGTCGACGGCGCGGGCCTGCGCGAGGGCGCCCTCGCGGTCGACGTGCAGGAAGGCGTGCACCTTCTCGTCGACGGCCTCGATGCGCGCGAGGTGGGCCTCGGTGACCTCGACGGCCGTGAGCTCGCCCGCGGCGATCCGCGCGGCGATCTCGGCCGCCGTCAGCCTGATGATGTTGACGTTGGTGTCCGTCATGGTGATTAGTCCTCCCCCAGGATCTGCGGCACCTTGAAACGCTGCTGCTCCTGGGCCGGGGCGCCGGAGAGCGCCTGCTCGGGGGTGAGCGACGGGCGGACCTCGTCCGCGCGCATGACGTTCGTCAGCGGCAGCGGGTGAGAGGTCGGCGGTACGTCTTGGTCGGCGACCTCGCTGACGCGGGCGACCGCGCCGATGATGTCGTCGAGCTGGCCGGCGAAGTGGTCGAGCTCTTCGGCCTTCAGCTCCAGACGCGCCAGCCGTGCGAGGTGGGCGACCTCCTCGCGCGTGATGCCAGGCATGCAGCGATCCTCTGGGTGGGAGTGTGTGGTTTGGCCCAATCCTATGGGGCCGGGGCCGATGCCCGCGCCCGGGTTTGGCGCGGGGGGCCTCCGGATCCCTCCCTGCGCCCATGCGGGGGCCTCCGGCCGGGCTCGCCGTGGCGTGCGGGTCGTGCGTGGCCGGTCGCGCAGTTCCCCGCGCTCCCGGCGGGGCCGGCTGTGACGCCGTGATCAATCTGCGGGCCGTCTGTGGCCGGTCGCGCAGTTCCCCGCGCCCCTGGCAGGGACGGCTGTCCCACCGTGATCAACCTGCGGGCCGTCTGTGGCCGGTCGCGCAGTTCCCCGCGCTCCCGGCGGGGCCGGCTGTGACGCCGTGATCAATCTGCGGGTCGTGCGTGGCTGGTCGCGCAGTTCCCCGCGCCCCTGGTAGGGACGGCTGTCCCGCCGTGATCAACCTGCGGGCCGTGCGTGGCCGGGCGCGCAGTTCCCCGCGCCCCTGGCGGGGACGGCTGTCACGCCGTGATCAACCTGCGGGCCGCCCGTGGCCGGTCGCGGAGTTCCCCGCGCCCCTAGTAGGGCGCGGACGCGGGAGGGCTCCGCTTTCGGGTGGCTGTCACGGGTGGTGCGTGGGTGGGAGACGTCGGTGGGAGGCCCACCGGTCGGCACCCGACGACGTACCGACGTACCAGCAGACCGGCAGACCGGTGAAATTACTCCGCGGCAGGCAACGCGGCGCGTGGCCGCTGCCAGCCTCGGGAGCCCCGCGCCAGCAGCCATGCCGTGGCCTCGTCCGGGGGCATCGCGGCGGCGACCAGCCAGCCCTGTACCGCGTCGCAGCCCAGGTCCCGCAGGCGTTCCCACGTCTCGTCGTCCTCGACGCCCTCCGCGACGACCAGCAGGCCCAGTGAGTGCGCGAGGTCCACCGTGCAGCGCACGATCTCCGCGTCCTCGTTGTCGATGGCGAGCCGTGCGACGAAGGACCGGTCGATCTTCAGTTCGCTGACGGGCAGCCTGCGCAGATGGACCAGGGAGGAGTACCCCGTGCCGAAGTCGTCCAGCGACATCTTGACCCCGTGCCCGGTCAGCCCGGCCAGGGTGTCCGCCGCGCGCTGCGGATCCTCCAGCAGTACGTGCTCCGTTATCTCCAACTGGAGGGCCCCCGCGGGAACCCCGTGCCGGGCGAGCCGGGCGGCGACCGCGCCGGCGAAGCCGGGGGTGTGCACGTCGCGCGGCGAGACGTTCACCGCGACCGGCACCCGCAGCCCCTGCGCCCGCCACCGCGCGACCTGCGCGAGGGCCGTCTCCAGCACGTACTCGGTGAGGTGCGGCATCAGCCCGGACGACTCGGCGATCGCGATGAACTCGTCGGGCGGGACCTTGCCCCGCTCGGGGTGCACCCATCGGACGAGTGCCTCCAGGCCGGCCACCTGTCCGTCGAAGCGGACCTTCGGCTGGTAGTGCAGTTCGACGTCACCGGCGTCCAGGGCCCGCCGCAGGTCCCCCAGCAGACCGAGCCGGTCCGGTGTGTTCGAGTCCCGCTTGGACTCGTAGACCTCCACCCCCGTACGGTCCCGCTTCGCCTGGTACATCGCCACGTCCGCCCGGCGCAGCAGCCCCTCCGCGTCGAGCGCGTGGTCGGGGAAGACGGCGAGTCCGGCGCTGGCCTCCAGGACGAGGGTGAGCCCGTCGAGGTCGAGCGGCGAACCGAGCGCGGCGACGAGATTGCGGGCCACCCGGGTGGCCGACGTCGTGGAGTCGGCGACGGGCAGTAACACGGCGAACTCGTCACCGCCGAGCCGCGCGGCCTCCGCCCCGCGCGGCAGCGCCAGCCGCAGCCGTTCGGCTATCTGGAGCAGCAGCCGATCCCCGGCGAGGTGTCCCAGCGTGTCGTTCACCGAGCGGAAGCGGTCGAGGTCGATCAGCATCAACGCCGAACGCGCGCCTATGCGTTCGGCGTCGTCCAGGGCCGCCCAGGTGCGTTCGAGCAGCCACTGCCGGTTGGGCAACCCGGTCAGCGGGTCCCGCAGTTGCTCCTCGGCCCGTACGCGCGCGATCCACAGCGTGGAGTCGAGGGCGATCAGGGGGATCGAGAACAGCGGCAGCAGCATGGGCTGCGCGACGGCGACCACACAGATCAGCGGCGCGATGCCGAGCAGGGCGACCGCGACGAGGCCCTGCCGGACCAGGGCCGTACGGGCGGCGGTCGGCAGACCGCCGGTGCCCGGCGCGTGCAGGTGCCAGAGCAGGACGCGGGTGACGGCGAGATACGCGGTGGCGACCAGCACCACCTGGGGCGCGGCGTAGAAGTCCCAGCTCTGCGGGTTCCAGGGGGCCTCGACCGAGGGCACCCGCCCGAACACGGCGAGGACCAGCGCGCCGGCGCCGATGCCGAGGATGTCGGCAGCGCCGTGCAGCACCCCCTGGCGCCAGTGGCCCCGGCGGGCGGCGCCGACCAGGACGACGACGGTCAGGCTGACCATCCCGGCGGCCACCCAGCCGTACAGCAGCAGCACCGCGAGGGTCAGGGCGGCGCCGGAGCCGGTGCCGCCCCACCAGCGGGCGCGGCCGAGGGCGACCAGATGACCGACGATGACACCGGTCAGCACGGCCAGCGACCAGCCGACCGATCCGGACGGGAAGAGCGCGTGATGGTCGGTGAACGCCCGGTAGAAACCGCCGCCGAGGACGAGCGCGGCCAGCGCGACGACCGTGGCGGGCAGCGTCGGCCAGGACCGGGCGGCGGGCCGTTCGGGATCGTGACCGGGCAGGCCCGGGCCGCGCCCGGCGGTGTACCGGCCCGCGGTGGTGACGGTGAAGGGTGCGTGGTCCCGCTCGCCCGCGCCGGGGCGCGTCGACGACCGTCCCGTCCGGAGGCCCGCCATCCACGCGCCGGTCGTCCGGCGCAGTCGCAGCCGTACGTCCGGGGCGGCGCTCTCGGTCGGTTCCATTCCCGTCCCTCTCACAGCCGGCGGTGCCCACGCCACGCGGCCCGTTGACGGCGACCACCGCCAACGACACCGCGTCTCAAGAACTCTTCCCCCGGCTCCTCAGGAGCAGGGGATGCCCCAACCGCAGCCGGGCACGGCAGGCGCACCCCTCAACAGTAGGCCGCAGAAGGCTTCCACGGGCAGCGGTCGACGACGGTTGCCCGAATGCGACCCGGCCACCCGTATGCATCTGATATGCGCCGAACGGGTGACCTTCAACCGCTACTCCTCGATCGGAAGCGCGACTTCCGCGGCAGCGTCCGGTCCCTGTGCGAGCAGAACGGCGAAGCCGTCCTCGTTCAGGACGGGGACTTTGAGCTGCATGGCCTTGTCGTACTTCGATCCGGGATTCTCCCCCACCACGACAAAAGATGTCTTCTTCGAAACAGAACCGGTCACTTTCGCTCCCCGGCTCTGCAGGGCATCCTTCGCGCCGTCGCGCGTGTGGTGTTCGAGCGTGCCGGTGACGACGACGGTGAGCCCTTCGAGCGGGCGGGGGCCCTCGTCCTCGCCGGAACCCTCGTCCTCCATACGGACGCCCGCCGCCCGCCACTTGCGGATGATCTCGCGGTGCCAGTCCTCGGCGAACCACTCCTTGACCGAGGTCGCGATGATCCCGCCGACCCCGTCGACCGCGGCGAGTTCCGCCTCGGTCGCCTGCTCGATGCGGTCGACCGAACGGAACTCGCGGGCCAGCGCCTCGGCGGCCACCGGGCCGACGTGTCTGATGGAGAGTCCGTTGATGAAGCGGGCGAGCGGACGGTTCTTCGCCTCGGCGATGTTGTCCAGCAGGGCGAGCGTGTTCTTCTTCGGCTCCCCCTTCTGGTTGGCGAAGACCGTGACGACCTTCTCCTCACCGGTCCTGGGGTCCCGCTTGGGCAGGCCGCTGTCCTGGTCGAGGACGTACGCCTTGATGGGGAGCAGCTGCTCGGCCGTGAGATCGAAGAGGTCTCCCTCGTCGACGAGCGGCGGGGCGGCGGGCTCCAGCGGGCGGGTCAGCGCCGCCGCGGCCACGTTGCCGAAGTGCTCGATGTCGAGGCACTCCCGGCCCGCGAGGTAGGAGACGCGCTCCCTCAACTGGGCCGGGCAGCCCCGGCCGTTGGGGCAGCGCAGATCGATGTCGCCCTCCTTCATGGCGCGCAGCGGCGTCCCGCACTCGGGGCACTCGGCCGGCATCACGAACTCCCGCTCGCTGCCGTCGCGGAGATCGACCACCGGCCCGAGGATCTCCGGGATGACGTCACCGGCCTTGCGCAGCACGACCGTGTCCCCGATGAGGACGCCCTTGGCCTTCACGACCTCCTGGTTGTGCAGGGTCGCGAACTCGACCTCCGAGCCCGCCACGGTGACCGGCTCGACCTGCGCGTACGGAGTGACGCGCCCCGTCCGGCCGACGCCGACCTTGATGTCGACCAGCTTGGTGTTGACCTCTTCCGGCGCGTACTTCCAGGCGATCGCCCAGCGTGGAGCGCGCGCCGTGGAACCGAGGCGGCCCTGGAGACGGATCTCGTCGAGCTTGACGACCACCCCGTCGATCTCGTGCTCCACGGAGTGCCGGTTCTCCCCGTAGTACGCGATGAACTCCCGTACGCCGTCGAGGTCGTCGACCACCTTCGCGTACCGCGTGGTCGGCAGGCCCCAGGAGTGCAGCAGTTCGTACGCCCCGGAGAGGCGGGTCAGTCCCTCGAAGCCCTCCAGGGCACCGATTCCGTGGACCACCATGTGCAGCGGGCGGCTCGCGGTGACGCGCGGGTCCTTCTGACGCAGCGAACCCGCCGCCGCGTTCCGGGGGTTGGCGAAGGGCTTGTCACCGGCCTTCAGCAGACGGGCGTTGAGCTCCGCGAACTTCTCCATCGGGAAGTAGACCTCGCCGCGGATCTCCACCAGGTCCGGGAAGTGCTCGCCCTGGAGACGGTCCGGGATCTCGGCGATCGTCCGTACGTTGGGGGTGATGTCCTCGCCCGTGCGGCCGTCGCCCCGGGTGGCCGCGCGGGTCAGACGGCCGTGCTCGTAGGTGAGGTTGACCGCGAGGCCGTCGACCTTGAGCTCGCACAGGAAGTGGTGCTCGGAGGCACCGACGTCCTTCGCGACCCGCTCCGCCCAGGCGGCGAGGTCCAGGTCGCTGAAGGCGTTGTCCAGCGACAGCATGCGCTCGCGGTGCCGCACGGACGTGAACTCGGTCTCGTAGGCGCCCGCGACCTTCTGGGTCGGGGAGTCGGGGGTGCGCAGCTCGGGGTACCGCTCCTCCAGCGCCTCGAGGGAGCGCAGCAGCTTGTCGAACTCCGTGTCGCTGACGACCGGCTGGTCCTTCACGTAGTACCGGAAGCGGTGCTCCTCGATCTGCTCGGCCAGCAGCGCGTGCCGCTCGCGCGCCTCGGCGGGCAGGGGAATGGGCTGTGCGTCCTTGTCGCCGGCCACCGTGTTGTCCTCCCGTTACTCTGGGTTGTCCGCGAGGGATCTCGCCGCCCGGACGCAGTGGGCGAGCGCCCGGCGCGCGTACTCGGGGGAAGCGCCCGCGAGTCCGCACGACGGAGTGACCGTGACGGCCTTCGCGAGAAGCCCCGGATGCAGCCCCAGCCTGCGCCACAACGTCCTGACACCCATGACGCTACCGGCAGGGTCCGACAACGGGCCGTCCGTGCCGGGCACGACACCGACGAGGAGCCGGGTGCCGCCCTCCACCGCCTCGCCGATCGCGTCGTCGTCACGTTCGGTGAGCAGGGAGAGGTCGAAGGAGATACCCGCGGCGCCCGCCCTGCGCAGCAGTTCGAACGGCACGTCGGGCGCGCACGAGTGCACCACGGCCGGGCCGCCGGCGTGAACCCCCATGACGTCCCGCAGCGTCGACTCGACCAGTTGACGGTCGACGGCGCGGTGGGTGCGGTACCCGCTCGCGGACTTCACATGACCGCGCAGGACGGCGATGAGCGAGGGTTCGTCGAGCTGCAGCACGACCTGGGCTCCCGGCACCCGGCGCCGTACCTCGTCGAGATGGGTGCGCAGGCCCTCGACGAGGGAGCCTGCGAGGTCGCGGCAGGCCCCGAGGTCGGACAGGGCGGCCTCGCCGTTCCTGAGCTCCAGCGCGGCCGCCAGGGTCCAGGGCCCCACGGCCTGCACCTTCAGCGGCCCCTCGTACCCCTGGGTGCACTCCTCCAGCGCGTCGAGGTCCTCGCCCAGCCAGGATCTGGCGCGCCGGGTGTCCCGCCCCGGCCGGTCCCCGAGCCGCCAGCCGCTGGGCTCCACGCGCGCGTACAGGTCGACCAGCATCCCGGCCGTCCGTCCGATCATGTCGGCGCCGGGACCGCGCGCGGGCAGTTCCGGCAGATGGGGGAAGTCGTCGAAGGACCCGGTGACGGTCCTGGCGGTCTCCCGCGCGTCACCGCCCGGCATGGATCCGACACCGGTGGCGGCACCGAACCCGAACTCGCTGTTTTCGCTCACCCGCGAAGCGTACGTAACCCCGCGGGGGTGCGACGCGGGCGAGCCGGTCCGCACCGTGCCGCTCCGGTGCCCGGCGGGCCGCCGCGGGCCCGCGTCAACGTCCCGGTCGCACCGTCAGGTCGTTGACCTCCGCGTCGCGCGGCAGGTCGAGGGCCGTGAGGATCGTCGTCGCGACGGACTCCGGGTCGATCCACTTCGAGGCGTCGTACGGCTTGCCCTCCTGCTGGTGGACCTTGGCCTGCATGGGGCTCGCGGTACGGCCGGGGTAGACCGAGGTGACCCGGACGCCGTTGCCGTGCTCCTCGTGGCGCAGCGAGTCCGCGAGGGCCTTCAGACCGTGCTTGGAGGCGGCGTACGCGGACCAGTCGGCGCCAGCGCTGAGGCCGGCGCCGGAGTTCACGAACAGCACGTGGCCCTGGGCGAGGCGGAGTTGGGGCAGGAAGTGGCGGGTGAGCTCGGCGGGGGCGATCAGGTTGACGTTGAGCTGGTGGCGCCAGGACTTGGGGGTCAGCTCGGCGACCGGGCCGAGGTCCACCACGCCCGCGATGTGCAGGAGCGAGTCGACGCGGTCGGGCAGGGACTGGTGCGAGAACGCCCAGGAGAGCTTGTCCGGGTCCGCGAGGTCGCCGACCAGGGTCTTCGCCCCCGGGTACGCCGCGCCGAGTTCCTTGGCGCGACCCGCGTCGCGCGCGTGCAGCACGAGTTCGTCCCCGCGCGCGTGCAGACGGCGGGCGACGGCCGCGCCGATGCCGGAACCGGCCCCGGTGATCAGATGTGTAGCCATGGACGCCATGCTCGCATCACCGGGTGCCCGCGCTCTCCTCCAGGTAGGCCAGCGCGCCCACCGGCTCCTCGGCGAAGAACACCAGGTCGATGAGCGGCCTCGGCAGGAAACCCTCGGCCTCCATGCGGCGGAACTGTTCCTTGAGCCCGTCGTAGAAGCCCGCGGTGTTCAGCAGGACCACCGGCTTGTCCGTCCTCCCGTGCTTCTTCAGCTCCAGGATCTCGGTCGCCTCGTCGAGCGTCCCGGTGCCGCCGACCATCACGACCACCGCGTCGGCCTTCTCCAGGAGCAGCGCCTTGCGCTCGGCGAGGTCCCGGGCGATGACCATCTCGTCGGCGCCCGCCCGTGCCCTGGCCGCCAGGAAGTCCACGGAGACGCCCACCAGCCGTCCGCCCGCCGCCTGGACGCCGTCGGCGACCACCTTCATGAGGCCGACGTCGGAACCGCCCCACACCAGGGTGTGGCCGCCCTTGCCGAGGAGTTCCGCGAACTCGCGCGCGGGGCCCGTGTAGCGGTCGTCGAGGTCGGCGGCGGAGAGGAAGACACAGATGTTCATGCGATCACGGTACGCGGGAAGAACCCGGGCCCCGCGGGTGCTTTCCCGTTATGACCCAAGGACACACGATCACCATCGAGCAGGGCACCCAGCGCGTACGCGTCGTGCACGGCGACCAGGTCCTGGCGGAGAGCGACCGGCCGCTGCTGCTGCGCGAGACGGGCTGCCCGGTGCGCTACTACATCCCTCCGCAGGACGTCCGCCTGGACCTGCTGACCGCCTCCGACACCCGCACGCACTGCCCCTTCAAGGGCGACGCGTCCTACTGGTCGCTGCCCGACGCCGCCGACCTCGTCTGGTTCTACCCCGAGCCGAAGGCGGAGGTCGCCCAGATCAAGGACCACCTGTGCTTCTACGAGGTGGAGGTCCTGTAGTCCCGGGGCCGATGAGTTCCGGGCCGCCGGGCGGTCTGCACGGGCATGGACAAGAAGGTTCTCTCGCGCGACGGGACGCCCCTCGCGTACGCACGTCACGGTGACGGCCCGGCCGTCGTCCTGGTGGGCGGGGCCCTGTGCACGGGTGCCACGCTGGCGCCTCTCGCGAGGGCCCTGTCGGACCGCTTCGGCGCCGTCACGTACGACCGCCGGGGCCGCGGCGCCAGCGGCGACACGGCGTCGTCCTGCACGGTCGCCCGCGAGGTCGAGGACATCGCGGCGCTGATCGAGGCGTGCGGGGGCACCGCGTCCCTCTACGGCGTCTCGTCGGGCGGTGTGCTGGCCCTCCGGGCGGCGGCGAGCGGGCTGCCGGTCGACGCGGTGGCCGTCTACGAGACGCCGTTCGCCCTCCACGAGGAGCGTGCCGAGGGGCGCCGGGAGTACACCCGGCGGCTGACCGAGCTGCTCGGGCAGGACCGGCGCGGGGACGCCCTGGAACTGTTCATGGCGCTCACCGGCATGCCTCCGGAGGCGATCGCCGGCGCCCGGCGGTCCCCCGGGTGGGCCGGCATGGAGGCGATCGCTCCCACCCTCGCGTACGACGACGCCGTCATGGGCGGCGGTCTGTCGCCCCGGGAGCTGCCGGCCTCGCTGCCGGTGCCGGTGCTCTCCGTCGCGGGCGGCGCGAGCCCCTCGTGGATGCGCGAGGCCGCGCGGGCGGTCGCGGACGCGGCGCCCGCGGGCTCGTACCGGGTGCTGGAGGGGCAGACCCACGCCGTGGAGACCGCGGCCCTGGCGCCGCTCCTGGAGGAGTTCTTCGGGAGCGGCGGCGCGAGCGGCGGAACCCGTTAGGGGAGGCCTCGAAACCCGCTGGGGGCGGAGGCGGGGCCGGCCGGACCGGTCAGACCGACGCCGTCGCGCGTGTGGTCGTCGCGATCGTCGCCGAGCCCACCACGCGTGTGCCGTCGTACAGGACGATCGCCTGGCCGGGGGCGACCCCGCGGACCGGCTCGGTGAACGCGACCTCCAGACCGCCGTCGACGAGTTCGGCGGTGACCGTCGTCTCGCCGCCGTGGGCCCGGAGCTGGGCGGTGTAGGTGCCGGGGCCGGCCGGGGCGGCACCGCACCAGCGGGGCTTGATCGCCGTCAGGGCGGAGACGTCCAGGGACGCCGCCGGGCCGACCGTCACCCTGTTGTCCACCGGCGAGATGTCCAGGACGTAGCGCGGCTTGCCGTCGGCGGCCGGGGTGCCGATGCGCAGGCCCTTGCGCTGGCCGATGGTGAAGCCGAACGCGCCCTCGTGGGTGCCGACGACCGCGCCGGACTCGTCCACGATGTCGCCCTCCGCCTTGCCCAGACGGTTCGCGAGGAAGCCCTGGGTGTCGCCGTCGGCGATGAAGCAGATGTCGTGCGAGTCGGGCTTCTTGGCGACCGCGAGGCCGCGGCGCTCCGCCTCGGCACGGATCTCGTCCTTGGTGGTGAGGGTGTCTCCGAGCGGGAACAGCGCGTGCGCGAGCTGGCGGTCGTCGAGGACACCGAGCACGTACGACTGGTCCTTGGCCATGTCGGAGGCGCGGTGCAGTTCGCGGGTGCCGTCCTCGTTCACGAGGACCTTCGCGTAGTGGCCCGTGCAGACCGCGTCGAAGCCGAGCGCGAGCGCCTTGTCGAGCAGGGCGGCGAACTTGATCTTCTCGTTGCAGCGCAGACACGGGTTCGGGGTGCGCCCCGCCTCGTACTCGGCGACGAAGTCCTCGACCACGTCCTCGCGGAAGCGCTCGGCGAGGTCCCACACGTAGAACGGGATGCCGATGACGTCGGCGGCGCGGCGGGCGTCCCGGGAGTCCTCGATGGTGCAACAGCCGCGCGCGCCGGTGCGGAACGACTGGGGGTTGGCGGAGAGCGCGAGGTGCACGCCCGTCACGTCGTGGCCCGCCTCCGCCGCGCGGGCGGCGGCGACGGCGGAGTCCACGCCGCCGGACATGGCGGCGAGGACGCGGAGGGGGCGGGGGCGCGGCGAGGTCTCAGTCATAACCCCTCCAGGGTACGGGGCGCCGGGAACCGATTCCCGCGAGTATGCGTTGAGGATCGCGACGGGAGCGATAGGGGACGAACACGATGAGCGGAGCCGCGCAGGAGGCGCCGGACACGCGGGAGGCACCGGACGGGGCGAACCCGGATCCGGGGTCACCGAGCCCGGGGTCGCCGGGTCGCGAGACACCGGACCGGGACGCACCGGACCGTGGCGCACCGCGGCTGAAGGAGCGCGCGGGCAGGGACGGCGACCGGCGGGTCGGGCGGCGGACGCTGCTCGTCGGCGGCCTGGCGGCGGCCGTGGGCACGGCCGTGCTCGCACGCGGCGAGCTGGGGCATGTGTGGTGGCGGCTGCCGGGCGTGGAGAAGCCCCGCGAGGAGGGCGTGGTCGACTTCCGGGGCGCCCGGTGGGTGGCGGCGTCGAGTGCGAACTGGCGGCGGGCGGACCGGCCCGACGACTACGCCATAGACCGCGTGGTCATCCATGTCACCCAGGGCAGCTACCGCAGCGCGGTCAAGGTCTTCCAGGACCCGGGCCACGGCGCGGCCGCGCACTACATCGTCCGCAAGGACGGCCGCATCACCCAGATGATCCGCGAGCTGGACGTGGCGTTCCACGCGGGCAACCGCGGGTACAACGAGCGGAGCGTCGGCATCGAGCACGAGGGCTTCGTCGAACACGCGTCGTCGTTCACCGACGCCATGTACCGGTCCTCGGCGCGGCTGACGGCCGGGATCTGCGCCCGCTACGACATCCCCGTCGACCGCGAGCACATCATCGGACACGTGGAGGTGCCGGGCACCGACCACACCGACCCCGGCCGCTACTGGGACTGGGACCGGTACCTGCAACTGGTGCGCCGGGCGGCCACCGCGCCGGAGCCGACCGCCACCTCCGCCGGGCCGACCCGCGCCGCGCGGACGTAGCCACCGCCTGCGCCCGCCCGCGAGCCCCGCCGACGCACTCCCGTGAGCCCCGCGGGAGCCTGTTCCCCGCGTGGTCAGGCCACGGACGACCGTGCGGCGGCCCGAGGGCTCCGTCCGGCGGGCCGGGTCACCGCACGGTGCGGTTCAGCTCAGGCCCGCCGTCCGCGCCCGCTCCACGGCCGGTCCGATGGCCTTCGCGACCGCCTCGACGTCCGCCTCCGTGGAGGTGTGGCCGAGGGAGAACCGCAGGGTGCCGCGGGCCAGGTCCGGATCGGTGCCGGTGGCCAGCAGGACGTGGCTGGGCTGGGCGACGCCCGCGGTGCACGCGGAGCCCGTGGAGCACTCGATGCCCTGCGCGTCCAGGAGCAGCAGCAGGGAGTCGCCCTCGCAGCCCGGGAACGTGAAGTGCGCGTTGGCGGGCAGCCGGCCCGCGGGGTCGGGGTCGCCGCCGAGGAGGGCGTCGGGCACGGCGGCACGTACGGCGTCGACTAGGTCGTCGCGGAGCGCGCCGATCTCCCGGGCGAACCACTCGCGCTGCTCGGTGGCGAGCCGGCCGGCGACCGCGAAGGACGCGACGGCGGGCACGTCCAGGGTGCCGGAGCGCACATGGCGTTCCTGACCGCCTCCGTGCAGCACCGGTACGGGGGTGTACTCGCGGCCGAGCAGCAGCGCGCCGATGCCGTACGGGCCGCCGATCTTGTGGGCCGAGACGGTCATCGCGGCGAGGCCGGAGTGCGCGAAGTCGAGGGGGAGCTGCCCGAAGGCCTGGACGGCGTCCGAGTGCAGCGGGACGCCGAACTCGGCGGCGACGTCCGCCAGTTCGCGGATCGGCAGCACGGTGCCGATCTCGTTGTTGGCCCACATCACGGTGGCGAGGGCGACGTCGTCGGGGTTGCGGGCGATGGCCTCGCGCAGGGCGTCCGGGTGGACGCGGCCGTAGGGGTCGACGGGCAGGTACTCGACCGTGGCGCCCTCGTGTTCGCCCAGCCAGTCGACGGCGTCGAGGACGGCGTGGTGCTCCACGGGGCTCGCGAGCACCCGGGTGCGGGCCGGGTCGGCGTCGCGGCGGGCCCAGTACAGACCCTTCACGGCGAGGTTGTCGGCCTCGGTGCCGCCGGAGGTGAGGACCACCTCGCTGGGGCGGGCGCCGAGGGCCTCCGCGAGGCTCTCGCGGGCCTCCTCGACGGTACGGCGGGCCCTGCGGCCGGCGGCGTGGAGGGAGGAGGCGTTGCCCGTGACGCTCAGCTGGGCGGTCAGGGCCTCTACCGCCTCCGGGAGCATCGGGGTGGTCGCGGCGTGGTCGAGGTAAGCCATGGTGGCCCTGATTCTACGGGCCTCCGCTCCCCTGCTTTCGGCCCCGTCGGGGTGACCGTCCGCCGGCCCCCGTCCGGTGTCCGTCAGGAGGCTCCCGGAGGTTCCGGGAGACCGCGGTCGGGAGGCTGGTTCCGGGAGACCGCGGTTCAGAAGTTCCAGGACACCGTGCTGTCGAAGTGCATGAACGCCACCAGCACCACGAGGTCGGCGATGCCCAGGCCGAGGCCGAGGAAGGCGCGGCCGCGGCGGGCGGTGCCGCGCCAGAGGGCGGTGGAGGCGAGGACGATGGCGATGGGGCCCAGGAAGACGTTCAGCACCAGCAGGCCGAGCAGTCCGAGGATGAAGGAGGCGACGGCCATGCCGTCGGCGTCCCGGGTACCGGTGCGGCGGGTGGGCGTGGCGGTGAGTTCCATGGGGTGAGTCAGCTCCCTGCGGCTCAGTGGGCGGAGGTGTGGCGCCGGCGGGCGGCGCGCTCGCGGACCGCGAAGACGGTCAGCCAGATGCCGATGACGGCGGCGGCGACGAGGGAGACGGGCAGCGGGGCATGGGCCACCGAGCCCATGACGACGCCCATCAGCAGGAGTGCGGCGACGAGGAACAGCATGTGAGTGCCTCTCGTGAGTCTCTGGGTCCGGCCCCCGGAGTCATGACCTCGACGGTGAGGCCCGATTGTTTCGGGGACCTGACGATTCAGTGAACGGTTGTAGTAACACTTGTTCACTGACTCCGAAGTCTAGCGCGTCGCCCGGCTTTCCAATTACAGAGAACAGTTGTTAACTGCATGGTATGAGTCACACTCTCGGCATCCGGCAGGCGCAGAAGCAGAAGACGCGACAGGCGCTCCTGGACGCGGCGTTGGAGCTGCTGGAGGACCAGAGCCTGAGCAGCCTGGGCCTGCGCGAGGTCACCCGTGCCGTGGGCGTGGCCCCGACCGCCTTCTACCGGCACTTCCGCTCGACGGCGGATCTCGGCGTGGCGCTGGTCGAGGAGGCTCTGGGCAGCCTGCATCCGATGATCGGGGACACCGTGTCGGCGGCCGGTGACAGCGGTGAACGCATCGGTCGCGCGGTCGATCTGATCGCCCGCCATGTCGAGACCCACCCCGCCCACGTCCGCTTCATCGCCCGCGAGCGGCACGGCGGCGTCCAGCCGGTACGGCAGGCGATCAGTGGCCAACTGGCCCGGTTCGCCCAGGAGGTACGGGTCGAGCTGGCCAAACAGCCCGAGTCGCAGGGGTGGAGCGACGACGATCTGCTGATGCTCGCCGGCCTCTACGTCGATCAGATGCTGATGACGGCCTCGCTCTACCTGGAGGCGCTGGAGGCGTCCGAGGAGGAACGGGAGCGGGTGGCCCAGGTGGCGGCTCGCCAGATGCGGCTGATCGCCATCGGCCGCCGCAACTGGCTGGGTTGACACACGCGCCCCGGCAACGGGCGCGGGTGACGCGTCCGTTCACCGAACGCGTCACGCCGAAGCCGGAGCACCCGGACACCCCGGCACCCCGGCACCCCGGCACCCCGGCACCCCGGCACCCCGGCACCCCGAGTGTCCGGTCCTGGAGGGACCGCGGGCCGGCGCCTGCCGGTCCGTACGGAGCGGCGCCCCTCCGAGGCGGCCGACGCGTACGGAGACCGGCGGCCTGTCCGGGTCGGCGACCGGTGGCCGTCCGGAGCGGCGGATCGTCCGGACCGGCGGCCGGCCGGCCGACTCACCGACGACCCGATCGACTAGCCGACTAGCCGACTAGCCGAGCCTGACCCGGGCGAGCTGCCGGGACTGCGCGACCAGCCGGTCCGCGCTGTCCCACACCTCGGCGTCCTCCTCCAGGAAGCCGCCTGCCAGGTTGCGGGTGGTGATGGAGACCCGCAGCGGGCCGGGCGCGGGACGGCAGCGCACGTGCACCGTGAGCTCGACCGTCGGCACCCAGCCCGACAGTCCGATCTCGAAGGCGGTCGGCGGCAGCGCGTCGACCGCGAGGAGCAGGGAGAGCGGGTCGGCGTCGCGGCCGTCGGCGAGCCCGAACCAGGCCCGCATCTCGCCCTTGCCGGACGGCGCCCCCAGGGCCCAGCCCAGCGTCGAGGGGTCGAGCTTGAGCATCAGCCGTTCGGTGATGGCGGAGCTGCCGTCGATGGGGGCCGGCCCGTCCTCGGGCCCGAAGCAGTGCTCCATCGGCGGGATCGCGGGCGGCGTCGCCGTGGTGCGGACGTCGTCGGGCAGGGAGCCGAGGTCGCCGTACGAGGCGAGCACGCGGATGCGTTCGACCTCGCGGCCCTCGTCGTCGTACTGGAAGAGCGAGGCCTGGCCGGTCGACAGGGTGCGGCCGGTGCGGACGACGTCCGTGCGGACGACCGCGGGTCCCGGCTGGGAGGCGGTGAGATAGTGCGCCGAGATGGTGAACGGGTCGTCGTGCGGCAGGGCGTCCGCGAGGGCGCGGCCCAGAACGGCCAGCAGGTATCCGCCGTTGACGGCGCTGATGATCGTCCATCCCGGGGACAGGTCGACGTCGTAGACGCCGGGTGCACGCAGGGTGACCGCGGTGTCGCGGTCGAACTCACTGTCGCCGATCGTGGCTCGCACGGCCTGTGCCGAAGCTGCTTCTGACATGCCTGAACGGTACAACAAGGCATTACTAAGCGGTAGCTTTTGTTGTTTCGAGCACGTCACACCTCCCGCCCCTCGTGTGATTTCGGCAATTTCTTGGTAAGTGTCCGGCACTCGTCCGTGACCAACGGCTTCGGAACCCCCTCTTCAGGGACATACAACCCGATGCAGCCGCCGAGCCCGAGCCCGCCCGTCACAGGAAGAGCCGTACAGACCGTGAGCCTCACCGGAACGTCGTTCCTCCTCACCGCGATCGCCCTGGTCGCGGTCGCCCTCGTCCTCCCTCTCGTCCTGTGGTCGCGCGTCCCCGGCCCCGCGTTCCTGCGCAGCACGGCCCGGATGCTGATGCTGCTGTTCGCCCAGGGCACGGCGATCACCCTCGTCTTCGTGCTCGTGAACAACGCCAACAGCCTCTACGACAACTGGTCCGACCTCCTCGGCACGGGCAACCACGTGCAGGCGGCCGCCGACCTGGGCGCCGACGGCACCGGCGGTGTCTCGCTGCGTGAGCTGCCCCGGATCCACCAGACGTTCACGGAGGCGGACGGCCCGGCCATGCGCCAGGCGGGCGGGGTGCGCGTCACTCAGCTGCACGGCCAGGTCTCGGGAGTGAACGCCGAGGTCTACGTCTGGCTGCCGCCGCAGTACGACGAGCCCGCCTACCGCAACCGGAAGTTCCCCGTGGTCGAACTCCTGCCCGGCTATCCGGGCTCGGCCAAGGCGTGGTTCGGTTCTCTGAAGGTCCATGAACAACTGCTGCCGCTGATGCGGGACGGGCGGGTCGCGCCGTTCATCCTGGTGGCGCCGCGCACGACGTTGCTGGCGAAGGTGGACACCGGCTGCGCCAACGTCCCCGGCAAGGTGAACGCCGACACCTGGCTCAGCATCGACGTGCCGAAGATGGTGACGGACAACTTCCGCGCCAAGGCCGCGCCGGACGGCTGGGGCGTGGCGGGCTACTCGGCGGGCGCGCACTGCGCGACCAAGCTCGCCGTCGCCCACCCCGACCGCTACCGGGCCGCGGTCAGCATGTCCGGGTACAACGACCCGATCGGCGAACGCAACTCGCTGCCCGCGCGCAACCTCGAGCTGCGCCGCCGGAACAACCCCCTCCTGCTGCTGCGCGCCGAGCGCGTCCCGCCCCGCGTCGCGCTCTACTACTCCGGCGAGGTGCACGACGGCTACGAGGCGGGCGCCGCGCTCCAGGAGATCGCGAAACCGCCGACGACCGTCCGGGTGGTGCTGCTGCCGCGCAGCGCGGGCGGTCACAACATGGCGCTGTGGCGACCGCAGGTGACCGAGGTGTTCCGCTGGCTGACCGAGCAGATCGGCCCCGGTGCGCGGGCTAAGGGGTCTCCGCCTCGGTCGCTGTCGAGCGCCGGTTCCAGGCGCGCGGCGCTCGCCAGTGGAAACGCATCGCGAGAAGCCGCAGCACGAAGGCCGTGACCACCGCGAGCCCGCTGGTGAAAGGGGTCAGCGCGTCGTAGCGGATGCACAGGGCGACCATGGTGGCGCCGACGATGGCGGGGACCGCGTAGAGATCGCGGTCCCAGCGCAGCAGCGACGGCACCTCGTTGGCGAGCACGTCACGCAGCACGCCGCCGCCGACGGCCGTGGCGAGCCCGAGGGCGGCCGACGCGGTCAGGCCGAGACCGTACTCGTACGCCTTCGTGGTGCCCGCGACGCAGAACAGGCCGAGCCCGGCCGCGTCGAAGACGTTCACCGCGACCTGGATGCGCTCCACCTCGGGGTGCAGGAAGAAGACCAGGAGCGCGGCCAGCAGCGGTGTGAGGAAGTAGCCGAGGTCGGTGAAGGCGGCCGGCGGCACGGCGCCGATGACCACGTCACGCAACAGCCCCCCGCCCAGCGCGGTGACCTCGGCGAGGACGGCGATGCCGAACACGTCGAAGTTCTTGCGTACGGCCAGCAGGGCACCCGAGATCGCGAAGACGAAGATGCCGATCAGGTCGAGCGTGTGCTGGACGGAGGGACTGAAAAGTTGCTGAAGCACCCCTACATTCTCACCCGCCGCAGGGACTGCACCTTACAAAGAAAGGCCTAGACGGCAAACGGAGGCCTAGAGGGAAGGTTTTCCGGGGGTGAAGAGCCAGGTCTGGAAGAGATCGTCGAGCTGCTTCCCGGAGATCTTCTCCGCGAGCCGGATGAAGTCGGCCGTGTTCGCGTTGCCGTAGCGGTGCAGCTTGGTCCAGGCGGGCAGCAGCTTGAAGAACGCGGTGTCGCCGATGCGCTCGCGCAGCATCTGGAGCGTCATCGCGCCGCGCTGGTAGACCGCCGAGGCGAACATGGTGTCCCGCTGCGGATCGGCGACGACCGTCTGCCAGAAGGAGGACGCCGCGGGCCGTGAGTCGTACCCGGCGAGGAACGAGTCGTGCGCCGAGCGGACGCCCTGGTGCTCGGACCACAGCCACTGGGCGTAGGTCGCGAAGCCCTCGTTGAGCCAGATGTCCTTCCAGTGCTCGACCGAGACCGAGTCGCCGAACCACTGGTGCGCCAGCTCGTGCACGATGGTCGACTCCGAGCGCACCGCGGAGTACGCGGGCTTGGACTGCACCTCCAGCGAGAACCCGGCCTCCGGCATGTCGTCGACGATCGCGCCGGTCTCCTCGAAGGGATAGGGCCCGAAGATCTGCGACCAGTAGTCGGTGGCCGCGGCGGTCACGGCGTACACGTCGACGCTGTTGCTGTTGGCGAGCACCGGGTCGATGGCGACGTAGATCGGTGTGCCGGCCGGGGTCCTCCCCGACTTCACGTCGAACTTCCCGATGGTCGCGGTCGCGAGGTAGGTCGCCATGGGCCGGCTCTCGCGCCAGTGCGTGACGGTGCTGGCGCCCTTGTCGTACGTCGAGACCAGGCGGCCGTTGGAGACACCGGTGAGGCCCTTGGGAGCCTTGATACGGATGTCGTACGTGGCCTTGTCGGAGGGGTGGTCGCTGGACGGGAACCAGGTGGAGGCGGCGTTCGGCTCGCAGGCGACGAAGACGCCGTCCGCGGTCTTCATCCATCCGTAGTCGGAGCCGAAGACGATGGGGCCGTTGAGCGCTTCGGGGACACCGCCGTAGGTGACGGTCACCGTGAAGGTCCTGCCCTTCGACAGCGTGCCGCGCGGGGTGACGCGGATCTCGTCGCCGGTACGGGTGAAGTCGGCGCGTCTGCCGTTCACCTCGACCTTCGTGACCTCCAGTTTCTGCAGGTCCAGGTCGAAGGAGGAGAGGTTCTGGGTGGCACGGGCCGTGAGCGTCGTACGCCCGTCGAGGCGGTCGGTGTCCGGGTTGTAGGCCACGTCGAGGTCGTAGTGGCGGGCGTCGAAGCCGCCGTTGCCGAGCTGGGGGAAGTAGGGGTCACCGATGCCGTCCGCGCCCGGTTTGGGGGCGGAGGAGGCGGCGATGACGAGGAAGGAGGCCGCCGCGGTCGCGAGCGCTCCTAAACGTGCCGAACGGGAGAGTGCCATGAGCGTCCCTTTCGTACGTGTTCTGATCGCTGCTGATCAGATGGACACGCGAGACTCTGCACTCTCCCGTTCGGGCATGTTCATGACTTTGCCCAATCGTCACGGCCTACTCGCCGGTTGACTCCTGACGGGCGGCTTCCGGTTCGGCGGGGCCCGCGCCGTCGCCGAACCCCCGGGGTCCCCGCGCCGCCGAAAACGGACGCACGGTCCACCACTTGAACAGGCGGAGACCCGAGTAATTCCGATTCTTTACCGCACAATGCGGCAGGCTCAATTGTTCCTCAACTCCCCCGCATTCGATTGACCACCCTCGGTCATCTCCATAAGCTCACTCCAGCTCGACGGACTCCGCGAAAACCGGAGACCGGACCACTCACATGGGGGAATTCATGCGAAAGAGAGCCAAGCTCGCCACGCTCGTCGTGGCCGGAATCATGCCGGTTGTCGCGGGCGTCGCGCCGGCCTCGGCGGTCGTCACCCCGAAAAGGTCGTGCCCGATCGACTACGGGGTCCGGATCACCTCGCACACGACCTACCGGATTCCCGCGAGCGGCGCGTACTTCAAGGACGGTCCCGGCGGCACGGTCAGCGCCTCCGTCACCCGGGCGTCGACCATCACGTACAGCCTCTCGACCTCCCTGGAGGTGAGCGCCAGCTACCTGTTCGCCTCGGCGAAGGCGTCGGTGAGCGGCAGCATCACCAAGTCCGTGGCCGTCACGACCGGCCACACGTACTCGCACGACATCCACGCCCGCAAGTACGGCAACCTGCAGTACGGCTCCAACGGCTTCAAGGTCGGGTGGGAGTCGAACCGCACGAACCCGAACTGCTCGGTGACGACGCTCGCGTCGGGTACGGCCAAGCTTCCGGCGACTTCCGTCGGCTGGCACTTCTGGGAGACCAGTTCCTGATCGAAGAATGCCCGGCGAAAAGGCCTCGACCACCGAATTCGCCCTGGCCTTCACTTTCACCTTCTCTTTCACATTCGCTTACGCCTTCGCTTTCGCTTTCAACTTCGGCGTCCGATCCGGAGTCCGCAAAAACCTGTGCCCCGGTAGCCAATACTCTGGCTACCGGGGCACGGCCGTCGGCGGTTTCGCGCCGGCTTCGATACTGCGCCTGACTACTTCTGGGTGTCGGTTCCCGATTCCCTCGACGCGTCCGGCTCATCGGCGGCGGTCTCATCGGGCGCGTCCTCGGACACCACCGCGGCGGGCTCCTCGGCAGCGGTCACCGGGGACTCCTCCGCGGCGGTCACCGGGGACTCCTCCTCGGCAGCGGCCTCCGCGGACTCCTTCGCCGGGGTCTCGGCGGGGTGCAGCACCGCGGCCACCGCCGCCGACGTCTCCGCCGACTCCGCCAGCACCTCGTCGGCCACGAACTCGGCCGCCTTCTTCGCCACGGACAGCAGCACCGTGTCCTGCGGTGCCTGGTCCTCGAAGTTCTCAGGGTGGTGGCAGGCCACCCGCTGGCCGGGCTTCAGCTCCAGGAGCGGCGGCTCGGTCGTCTTGCAGATCTCCGTGGCCTTCCAGCACCGCGTGTGGAAGCGGCACCCGCTCGGCGGCGCGATCGGCGAGGGCACGTCGCCCGTGAGCAGGATGCGCTCGCTCTTCGCGTTCCGGCGCTTCGGGTCCGGGATCGGCACCGCGGACATCAGGGCCTTGGTGTACGGGTGCATCGGCGCCGAGTAGAGCGAGTCGCGGTCGGCGAGCTCCACGATCTTGCCGAGGTACATCACCGCGATCCGGTCCGAGACGTGCCGGACGACCGACAGGTCGTGCGCGATGATCACGTACGTGAGGCCGAGCTCCTGCTGCAGGTCGTCGAGGAGGTTGACGACCTGGGCCTGGATGGACACGTCCAGCGCCGACACCGGCTCGTCCGCCACGACCAGCTTCGGGTTCAGCGCGAGCGCGCGGGCGATGCCGATGCGCTGGCGCTGACCGCCGGAGAACTCGTGCGGATACCGGTTGTAGTGCTCGGGGTTGAGGCCGACGACCGACAGCAGTCGCTGGACCTCCTTCTTGACACCGCCCTCGGGGGTCACACCCTGCAACTTGAACGGCGCACTGATGATCGTGCCGATCGTGTGGCGGGGGTTGAGCGACGAGTACGGGTCCTGGAAGATCATCTGGACGTCACGGCGCATCGGGCGCATGCCGCTCACACCGAGGTGCGTGATGTCCTTGCCCTCGAACTCGACCTTGCCCGCGGTCGGTTCGAGCAGCCGGGTGATGAGCCGGCCCATCGTGGACTTGCCGCAGCCGGACTCGCCCACGACGCCCAGGGTCTCCCCGGAACGCACCTCGAAGTCGAGGCCGTCGACGGCGCGCACGGCACCGACCTGACGCTGCAACAGGCCCTTCCGGATGGGGAAGTGCTTCTGCAGTCCGGTCACCTTCAGCAGGACCTCGCCGGGGGCGGCGTCCTTGGTGAGAGTGGCGCCGCCTTCGTCCTGTGCCTGTGCGGGAATGGTCACTTCCGCGTCCTTGGCTTTCTCGCTCACAGCTTCGGCGCAATCTCTTCGATCCAGATGCGTTCCCGCTGCTCCTGGCTCATGTGGCAGGCGGCCCAGTGCCGTCCGCCGACCTCGGTCAGCTCGGGACGGACCGTGCGGGTCACGTTGTCCTTGGGAACGTCCGCGTACGGGCAGCGCGGGTTGAATGCGCAGCCGGACGGGATGTTGATCAGCGAGGGCGGGGAGCCCTTGACGGGGATGAGGCGTTCGGTCTGCTCACGGTCCAGGCGCGGCATCGAGCCGAGCAGGCCCCAGGTGTAGGGGTGCCTGGGCTCGTAGAACACCTTCTCGGCGGGACCGCGCTCGATGCAACGGCCGCCGTACATCACCAGGATGTCGTCGGAGAGTTCGGCGACGACGCCCAGGTCGTGGGTGATGACGATGACCGCGGAGCCGAACTCCTTCTGCAGGTCGCGGATCAGGTCGAGGATCTGCGCCTGGACGGTCACGTCCAGGGCGGTCGTCGGCTCGTCCGCGATGAGCAGCTCGGGGTTGTTGACCAGCGACATCGCGATCATCGCGCGCTGACGCATACCGCCCGAGAACTCGTGCGGGTAGCTGTCCACGCGCTTGTCCGGCTGCGGGATGCCCACCCGGTCGAGCATCTCGACCGCGCGGCGCTTCGCCGTCTTCTTGTCCACCTTGTGGTGGATGCGGTACGCCTCCACGATCTGCTGACCGATCGTGTAGTACGGGTGGAGCGCGGACAGCGGATCCTGGAAGATCATCGCCATCTCGCGGCCACGCAGCTTGCGTACGTAGTCCGGGTCCGCGGACAGCAGTTCGGTGCCGTTCAGCCAGATCTCGCCGGAGATCTGCGCCTTGCGCTTGCCGTACTGGCCGGCCGTGTGCAGGCCCATGATGCCGAGCGAGGTCACCGACTTGCCGGAGCCCGACTCGCCCACGATGCCGAGGGTCTTGCCCTTCTCCAGCTGGAAGCTGAGCCCGTCGACGGACTTGACCAGACCGTCGTCGGTCGGGAAGTGCACCTTCAGGTCGCGTACTTCGAGGAAGGCGGAGGGCGCGGGCGAGTCCATGACGGGCTCGGCCACCGCTCCGCTCTTGCTGAGTTCGGTCATGAGAGCCTCACTCGGGGGTCGATCACGGCGTACAGGACGTCCACTACAAGGTTGGCGACGATCACCGCGAGAGAGGTGATCAGGGTGACGCCCAGGATGACGGGCAGGTCCTTGTCGCTGATCGCCTTGAGGACGGCCTGACCGAGACCGGGAAGGCTGAACGTGGTTTCGGTGAGGATCGCGCCGCCGATGAGGGCACCGAGGTCCATGCCGAGCATGGTGAGGATCGGCGTCATCGTGGAGCGCATGGCGTGCTTGCCGATGACGACCGGCTCGCGCAGGCCCTTGGCACGGGCGGTACGGATGTAGTCCTCGCCCATGACTTCCAGCATGGTGGCCCGGGTGATCCGGGCGTACATCGCGGCGTACAGGAAGGCGAGGGTGATCCAGGGAAGGATCATGCCGCCGAGGTAGCCGCCGACGCTGTCCGTGAGGGGCACGTACTGGGCGTCGATCCAGTTCAGTCCGTAGCTGAAGATCGCCAGCGACAGAAGACCGGTGAAGTAGATGGGGAGCGAGACGCCGCCGAGGGCGACGACCATCGCGCCGCGGTCCCAGAGGGAGCCGCGCTTGAGCGCGGAGAGCACACCCGCCGAGACACCGAAGATCAGCCACAGGACGGCGGCACCGAGAGCGAGTCCCAGGGTCACCGGGAAGCGGTCGGTGATGACCGGCCAGATGGCCTGCTCATTGCGGAAGGAGTAGCCGAAGCACGGCGCCGCGCAGTGCGTGACGTCTCCGCCGCCCGAGTAGGTGCGTCCGACGAAGATGCCCTTGAAGAACTCCCAGACCTGAACGAAGATCGGGTCGCCCAGCTGGAGCTTCTGCCGGACCGCCTCGATGGCCGCGGGGTCGGCCTGCTTGCCCACGAACATCGTGGCCGGGTCGACTCCCGCCCACTTCGGGACGAGGAAGAAGATGCCGAAGACCACCAGAATGATGACCACCAGCATCACTGCGGCGGCGAAGAGCCGCCTGATGAGGTAAGCGAGCACTGCTCTCGGCCCGACGGCGGGGCCGTGGGCCACCGGAGGTCTTCCGGTGGCCCACGGTTCACGCCGCTCCGGCCTTCACCTGCCTTTCGTGCCTTATGGCGGGTGCGCCGGTCCGGGTTACTTCACGCCGAGGTTGACGAAGTCGTACTGACCGCTGTAGCCGTCGGTCGTGTAGACGTTGGTCAGCCGCGTCGAGCGCCAGTTGATGAACTTCTCGAAGACGAAGGGCAGGTAGTAGCCGCCCTCCATGACCTTGTGGTTGATCTCGGTCGAGATCGAAACCTTCTTGGCGGCGTCCAGTTCCTTGACGTAGCTGTCGAAGAGACCGTTGATCGTCTTGTCGTCGATCATGCCGAAGTTGTTGTTACCGCTGTCGAGGATGTACTTGCCGTCCCACAGCGGAAGACCGAAGCCCTGGACGGTCGGGAAGTCCGGACCCCAGCCCATGATGATGATGCCGAAGCCCTTCTTCTCCACGTTCGAAGGGCTGCCGATGATGCCGGCGGTCTGCGCACCGTCGTACTGCTCGATGTCGACGGTGATGCCGACCTTCTTCAGCGACGCCTGGAGCGACTCGGCGGTGGCCACCTCGACCGGCTTGTTGTTGCGGACCGCGATGGTGGTCTTGAAGCCGGTCGGCTTGCCGCAGGCCTTCAGTTCTTCCTTGGCCTTGGCGATGTTGGCGGCGCCGTCGTTGGCGGCGGTGCCGTACGGGTCGTACTTCTGGCCCTCGGCGCCCGGGACGGACGGCGGGAGCATGTTGGTGCCGATGTCGCCACCGGCGATCGGGCCACCACGCGCGGTCTGCAGCGACTTGTGGTCGGCACCGTAGATCACGGCCTTGCGGCAGTGCTCGTTGTCGAACGGCTTCACCGTCTTCGGCATGACCGCGTAGCGGACGTAGCCGGAGACCGGGTTGTCCAGGTTGCCCTTGTGCTGCTTCAGGGCGATGGTGCGGCCCTGCGGGGACATACCGGTCTGGCCGATGTCCAGGTCGTAGTCGCCGTTGATCAGGCGCTGGTCCATGTCATTGGCGTTGGTGAAGAAGTTGACCGTGATCTGGTCCGGGAGCGCCTTGCGGATCGGGTCCGAGGACTGCTTCCAGTTGGTGTTGCGCTCCAGCACGATCGCCTTGTTCGGCGTGTACGACTTGAACTTGTACGGGCCGGACGAGAACGGGTGCAGACCGTACTTGGACTTGGTGTCCATGTCCGCGCGGACCGGGGAGGCCGAGGTCAGCGCGAGCATCTCCTCGAAGTCCGAGTTCGCCGCGGGGAGGTGGAAGACGATCGTCTTGTCGTCGGGGGTCGAGATCGCCTTCAGACCGAGCTTGTCGGCGGACTTGTCCTTGTAGGGACCCGTGTAGGTGCCCTTCGGGTCCAGGACGTCCTTCAGGTAGACCGGACCGCCGGACAGCACGTCCTGCGCCCAGACACGCTCGATGCCGTACTTGACGTCCTTGGAGGTGATCGGCTTGCCGTCCTCCCAGGTCACCCCGTCACGCAGCGTGTAGGTGTAGGTCTTGCCGTCGTCGGTGACCTTCGCGGTGCTCGTGGCGAGGTCCGGCGTGACCTTGGCACCCTCGGCGCCCGGCTGGGTCTGGTTGGTGACGAGCTGACGGCTGTAGTACCGCATGAAGTTCCAGGCGAAGCCGTAGTAGCCGCGCGTGGTGTCCCACGAGTCGGCGTCCTGGGCACCGGCGAACTTCAGCGTGCCGCCCTTCTTGGCCGAGGCGTTGGCGACCTTGTTGTTGCCGGCGTTGAAGCCGGCAGCGCCCTGCTTGTCGCCACTCTTGCCATCGCCGCTGCCGCCGCACGCAGCCGTGCTCAGCAGCGCGGCAACCACCGCGACAGCGGCAGCGGCCTGCTTGCGCCGCCCTGTGGTGCGTTGGGTAGTCACGATCTCGGATCCTCCGTGTATGTATCGGCCCATGGTTAGGTCAAGGGCCCAAGGGGGTACGGCAGTTCAGCGAGAACCCTTCGGGTCGAGCGCATCGCGTACGCCGTCGCCGAAGAGGTTGAAGGAAAGCACGGTGATGAAGATCGCTACACCGGGAATCACCATGTACATGGGGTCCGAGTCGTAGTAATCGATCGCGGAGGAGAGCATCTGTCCCCAGGACGCGGTAGGCGGCTTGACGCCCACACCCAGGAAGCTCAGCGCGGCTTCCGTGAGGATGTTGGTCGGGATCATCATCGTCGTGTACACGATGATGGGCGCGACGAGGTTCGGCAGCAGTTCCTTGAACAGGATGTAGAACCGGCCCGCCCCGAGACTGCGGGCGGCCTCCACGTACTCGCGCTCACGCAGCGAGAGCGTCTGGCCGCGCACCACACGTCCGACATAGGGCCAGCCGAAGAAGCCGATCACCAGGATCATGACGAGCAGACGCACGCCCGTACCCGTCAGACCGAGCATCTCGTTCGGCATGACCGAGACCAGGGCGATGATGAAGAGCAGCTGCGGGAAGGCCAGCAGGCCGTCCATGACCCGGCTGATGAGGGCGTCCGCCCAGCCTCCGAAGTAGCCGGCCAGGACACCCAGAACGGTGCCGAGCACGACGGCGACGAGGGCCGACAGGAAGCCGACCAGCAGGGAGATCCGCGCGCCGTAGATGATCCGGGCGAAGATGTCGCGGCCGCTGACCGGTTCGACACCGAGAAGGTGGTCCCCGCTGATACCGCCCCAGGACCCCGTGGGGGTCGAGAAGAGCGGGTCGATGAGGTTCTCGTGGTGCGTCTCGGGGTCTTGGCCGACCAGATTGGTAATCACGGGTGCCAGCAGCGCGATCGCGATGAGTACGAGCACGACGATGCCACCCGTGAGGGCGAGTTTGTCCCGCTTGAGGCGCTCCCAGGCGATCCGCCCGAGGGACCGCCCCTGTACCGCCGCCTTGGCCTCGGCAGCGCTGGCAGCCGCCGCTTCCTGGGCCGCGCTCGGAGCCGCTTCCGCGGTCGGCTCGTGCAATGGTGCCGTCATCGTGGCAGGGACCCCTCTCAACCGGCGGTAGCCGGCCCACACGTGCCGCTGTGGCGGCATGATCAGTCCGTCGTACACGGGAGTTAAACCCCCTTGGAGCGGGAGTCTTCAACGCGTCGGCGATCTGTAGCCAGACCTGACGGTGAATGGATGCCTAAACGTGATGCTGTTTGAGGTGTTCCGTTATCCGGACGGTGGGTAACGGGTGTCGGACACGGGGCAGTTGGTACGGGCGCGGCGAATACGGGCGCTAACCGGACGATCCCTTGCCATCTACGCGCGAAGACATGCCGAACCTCCGGTGAAGAACCCGTGACAGGCCTTCACCGTTCGTCCCGTGACGACCTCAGTAGACACCCCGCGCCGGCGGGTACCCGTACCCGCCCGCCACCGGCGCCTGCGCGGGGGCCGCGTGGGCCTCGCGGTCGTAGAACGGGCGCGCGTTGGCACGCAGCCACATCGCCACCGGGTCGTACTCGTCGGACATCGCGACGGTCGACACGGGCAGCCCGTCCGGGACCGCGCCGATCGACTGCTGCATCATCGCCCGCACCGAGTCGACGTCGGGCGGCGAGGTGCCGTAGACGTCGAGCCCGATGGCCAGATACGGCGCCCCGAGCGCGGGCTGCACCCAGGCCCGCCGCAACGAACGCACGGCCGGGGTGCGATGCGCATTCTGCGTGAGCAGGGCGTAGAACTGCGGGATCTCGATGCCGGGTTCGGACAGCCTGAGCGGACCGGCGGGCTGACGCTCCAGGCCCGCGGCGATCCGGCGCAGATCCAGCCACGGGATGCCGAGGCCCCCGCCCGGGGCATGCGGATTGAGCCAGAGTCCGAAGTGGTCGGGGTAGAGGGTGCGGGCCACATCGAGGCCGTCCACGACCTCGTACGACCTGTTCCAGCCACTGGCCGAGAGCTCCTGGGCGGAGGTGACGCACGGCGCGTAGCCGAAGCCGCCCACCTCCATGTTCCCGTACTGGGCGTCCGGGGAGCCGCCCTGGCCGTGCCAGAGCAGCATCCACACCTGGCCGGACGACGGGGTCGCGAGTGCGCGAAGGAGCGCCTCGTAGGCGTCGTAACGCCCGGGCGTCACCTGGCGCAGCATGTGCTCGACCTGCCCGGCCGCGGCCGTGCCCGACGCACTCACCCTCAATCGCCCCTTCGCGAAGAAATCACGATGAACTCACCCATTACGCCAGCGACACCGGTGGCCGAGGTGTGTCGACACCTCGACCACACCCCGACCGAGCCATGAAACCAGCTTAAGCGGCGATCCTGACAGCGACTTGACGCACGGCTCGGGAGCTCTCCGCCGCGTCAGTAGCCCTGTTGGTAGAACGGGCGCACGTTCGCGCGCATCCACTCCCCCACCGGGTCCTGCGCGACGTCGAGGAACACCATGTTCACCGGCCGGTCCACCGGCACCCGGCCGAGCGCCCGGCCGAGCGCGTCCAGCGGGAGCGTCCGGGCGTCGCCCTCCCATCCGGCCAGTTCGACCCCGATGAACATCACGGGGTCGTCGCCCTCGATGCTGGCCAGGCAGCGGCGCGCGGTCAGGACCACGCCGGTCGCCGCGAACTCGCCCGAGGCCGCGGCCAGGAAGTCCACCGGGTCGTCCTGCCAGTCGGGCTCGGAGAGTTTCACCCGGCCGCCGCTCGCGGGACCGTCCAGCGGGGTGCGTCCGGCACGGCACAGCTCGGCGACCGCGAGGGGCGGCAGCGGTACGCCCACCACGCCGCCGGGGTTGATCGCGACGCCGACCTGCGGGGGCAGCCCGCGGGCGAACTCGACGGCGGGCGCGATCGTGAACGAAAGATGGCCGCCGACGACCTGGCGGAACTGCTCCTCGGAGCTGAAGACCGGTACGTACGCCTGGCCCTCGATCTCCAGCGTGGGCAGGTCGAGGGGGCCCGCGTGCGGACCGCCGCCGTTGGGCAGCGGCACCCAGACGAAGCTGCGGCCGAGGACCTCGACGATGCGGGCGCCCGCCGAGGGCACCCCGAGGGAGGCGGAGAGCACCTCCTCCAGTTCGTTGCCCGGCCAGCCGCCGTGCGGGTGGGGGTGCGGGTGCGCTGGTGCCGGGAAGTCGGGGAAGTCCATCTGTCTACCGCCTGCTGTGAACCGCTGATCCGGTGTTCCGGTGTCCTGGTGTGCCGTGCTGGTGTTCCGGCTGGAAAGGTTAGTGGGCACCCAGGACCCTCTCGTACGACGATGTCCCGTTCCCCCGCACGAGCTTCGGTACGTCCTTCGGGCCGACGCCGGCCCCGCGCCCTCTCATCCGTCGAAGTCGATCCGGCGCAGCACGTCCGCCGCGGTGCGGTCGAGGAGTACCGCCGAGCCGCAGCCCTCCGGCAGTTCGCCCCGCTCGACGGAGCGCAGCAGCCGGCTCAGCGCGCCCCGGTGCCGCGCGAACGCGTACCGCGAGACGCCCCGGCCGCGCTCGCGCTGCCCGTCCAGCGCCGTGCCCGGTGTGACGTCGAGGAGCAGGAGGTGGAGCGTGCCGCCCCGGCGGCGGGCCTCGCGGGCGAGCCAGCGGCGCACCCACGCCTGGGTACCGCAGTCGTGCACGACGACACCGGTGCCGGAACGCAGTGTGCGGCGCAGTCCCGCGTAGTGCGCGAGGCGGACGAGGGGGCGGTAGACCGCGTACGGGAGCCGGCGGGCCAGCCGGCCGTCCCAGCGGTCACGGGTGTCCTGGGAGTCCACGCGCCGGCCCGCGACCGCGCGGCGCATCAGGGTCGACTTGCCGCTGCCCGGCAGTCCGGTGACCACCACGAGGTCCGCCGGGCCGAAGTACAGGCCGTGCGGGCTGTGTCCGGCTCGCTCCCTGAGGTCGCGCACGACGGCCGCCGGAAGCGTGCCGCACGCCTCCCGGGCCGCGGCCGCGGTACCCGGCTGCCGCGGCAGCGCGAGGGCCGAGGTCGTGGCGTACGCCCTGGTCCTGTTCACCGTGATCGTCCTCCCCTTGGGTCTGGAGTCCCATCCCCGTCGAGTGTAAAGAGAAGGTAATGCGCGGTGCTTCCTGTTTCCGTGTTCGGACTGCCACAGGCCGGTTACAGATGCGGACTGCCGTCATCGGACGGCGCGTGCAATGATGTGCCCGCCAACTGCATACCGGCCGCTTGAATCCGCGCGGGAGAGTTCCCAGTGACGTGCACGCATCCGTGTGACGTACGTCGTACTGGGACGCCGAAGGAGCAAGTCCCTCCCTTGAATCTCTCAGGCCCCGTTACCGCGCGGGCGAGGCACATCTGAAAAGCGGGCCGCTGACCGGTGGCTCCACCCAAGGTGCAAGTCGTGACCTCCGTTCGCGGGGTCGTGATGAACCTCTCAGGTTCCGATGACAGATGGGGAGGAACGACCTCGCCGTCATGCCTTGGGAGCCCCACCGATGAGCAGTAACGCACCCCGCCGTACCGCGCTCGATGCCCTGCATCGCTCGCTGGGCGCGACGATGACCGACTTCGCGGGCTGGGACATGCCCCTGCGGTACGGCTCCGAGCGCGACGAGCACGTCGCCGTCCGCACCCGGGCCGGTCTCTTCGACCTCTCGCACATGGGCGAGATCACGGTCACCGGCCCGCAGGCCGCCGCGCTGCTGAACCACGCCCTGGTCGGCAACATCGCCTCCGTCGGCGTGGGCCGTGCCCGCTACACCATGATCTGCCGGGCGGACGGCGGCATCCTCGACGACCTGATCGTGTACCGGCTGGCCGAGACCGAGTACATGGTCGTCGCCAACGCCTCCAACGCCCAGGTCGTCCTCGACGCGCTGACCGAACGCGCCGCCGGTTTCGACGCCGAGGTCCGTGACGACCGCGAGGCGTACGCGCTGCTCGCCGTCCAGGGCCCCGAGTCCCCCGGCATCCTCAAGTCGCTCACCGACGCGGACCTCGACGGCCTGAAGTACTACGCGGGTCTGCCGGGCACGGTCGCGGGCGTCCCGGCGCTGATCGCGCGCACCGGCTACACGGGCGAGGACGGCTTCGAGCTCTTCGTGGCCCCGTCCGACGCCGAGAAGCTGTGGCAGGCGCTGACCGAGGCGGGCGCGCCGGCCGGGCTGGTCCCGTGCGGTCTGTCCTGCCGCGACACGCTCCGCCTGGAGGCGGGCATGCCGCTGTACGGGCACGAGCTGACCACCTCGCTCACCCCCTTCGACGCGGGTCTCGGGCGGGTCGTGAAGTTCGAGAAGGAGGGTGACTTCGTGGGGCGCGAGGCCCTGGAGGCCGCCGCCGAACGCGCCGCCGCCAGCCCCCCGCGGGTGCTCGTCGGGCTCGTCGCCGAGGGCCGCCGCGTCCCGCGCGCCGGGTTCTCCGTCGTCGCGGGCGGCGAGGTCGTCGGCGAGGTCACCTCCGGCGCTCCGTCCCCGACGCTGGGCCGGCCGATCGCGATGGCCTACGTCGACGCTGCGCACGCCGCGCCGGGCACGGCCGGGGTCGGCGTGGACATCCGGGGCAGTCACGAACCGTACGAGGTCGTGGCGTTGCCGTTCTACAAGCGCCAGAAGTAGGTCCACCGGGACTCGGGCGCGTCGACGTGACGTACCTCGTCGCGCCCTGTCCCCTGTCCCTTGTCCCTTGTCCCAGGGAACCCCGGCATCCGGACACCCGGTCCGTACCCGTTCATCAGCACTCCCCCGCGTACAGGAGAATTCAGGCCATGAGCAACCCCCAGCAGCTGCGCTACAGCAAGGAGCACGAGTGGCTGTCGGGCGCCGAGGACGGCGTCTCGACGGTCGGCATCACCGAGTTCGCGGCCAACGCGCTCGGCGATGTCGTCTACGCCCAGCTTCCGGAGGTCGGTGACACGGTGACCGCGGGCGAGTCCTGCGGAGAGCTGGAGTCGACCAAGTCGGTCAGTGACCTGTACGCCCCGGTCACCGGCGAGATCGTGGAGGCCAACCAGGACGTGGTGGACGACCCGTCGCTGGTCAACTCCGCGCCCTTCGAAGGCGGCTGGCTGTTCAAGGTGCGCGTCACCGACGAGCCGGACGACCTGATGTCCGCCGACGAGTACACCGCCTTCACCGCCGGCTGAGGAGTCACCGCATGTCGCTTCTGAACACGCCCCTTCACGAGCTGGACCCGGACGTCGCGGCCGCCGTCGACGCCGAGCTGCACCGCCAGCAGTCCACCCTGGAGATGATCGCCTCGGAGAACTTCGCTCCGGTCGCGGTCATGGAGGCCCAGGGCTCGGTCCTGACCAACAAGTACGCCGAGGGCTACCCGGGCCGCCGCTACTACGGCGGCTGCGAGCACGTCGACGTCGTCGAGCAGATCGCCATCGACCGCGTCAAGGCGCTGTTCGGCGCCGAGCACGCGAACGTGCAGCCGCACTCGGGCGCCCAGGCCAACGCGGCCGCGATGTTCGCGCTGCTCAAGCCGGGCGACACGATCATGGGCCTGAACCTCGCCCACGGCGGGCACCTGACCCACGGCATGAAGATCAACTTCTCCGGCAAGCTCTACGACGTGGTCGCCTACCACGTGGACGAGGAGTCGGGCCGGGTCGACATGGCCGAGGTCGAGCGCCTCGCCAAGGAGTGCCGGCCGAAGCTGATCGTGGCAGGCTGGTCCGCCTACCCGCGTCAGCTCGACTTCGCCGCCTTCCGCCGCGTCGCGGACGAGGTCGGCGCGTACCTCATGGTCGACATGGCGCACTTCGCGGGCCTGGTGGCGGCGGGGCTGCACCCCAACCCGGTGCCGCACGCCCACGTCGTCACCACGACCACCCACAAGACGCTGGGCGGCCCGCGCGGCGGTGTGATCCTCTCCACCGCGGAACTGGCGAAGAAGATCAACTCCGCGGTCTTCCCGGGCCAGCAGGGCGGCCCGCTGGAGCACGTGATCGCGGCGAAGGCCGTCTCCTTCAAGGTCGCCGCCACCGACGACTTCAAGGAACGCCAGCAGCGCACCCTCGACGGCGCGCGGATCCTCGCCGAGCGCCTGGTGAGGGCCGACGTCACCGAGCACGGCGTCTCGGTCCTGTCGGGCGGCACGGAGGTGCACCTGGTCCTCGTCGACCTGCGCAACTCCGCGCTGGACGGACAGCAGGCCGAGGACCGGCTCCACGAGCTCGGCATCACGGTCAACCGGAACGCGATCCCGAACGACCCGCGACCCCCGATGGTGACCTCGGGCCTGCGCATCGGCACGCCCGCCCTCGCCACCCGCGGCTTCCGGGCCGAGGACTTCACCGAGGTCGCGGACATCATCGCCGAGGCGCTGAAGCCGTCCTACGACGCGGACGCCCTCAAGGCCCGGGTGTCCGCTCTGGCCGACAAGCACCCGCTGTACCCCGGCCTGAAGTAATTCGCACGGAACGTACGATTCTTCGGGGCGCCGCGCACACTGGAGTCACAGATGTGTGCGGCGCCCACCCCATGCACCACCCCGCTTGCGAGGAGTTCCCGTGGCCATCTCGGTCTTCGACCTGTTCTCGATCGGCATAGGCCCGTCCAGCTCCCACACGGTGGGACCGATGCGCGCGGCGCGAATGTTCGCCCACCGGCTGCGCAACGAGGACCTGCTGCCCGCCGTCGCCTCCGTCCGCGCCGAGCTGTACGGCTCACTGGGCGCGACCGGGCACGGTCACGGCACCCCGAAGGCCGTACTGCTCGGCCTGGAGGGCGCCTCCCCGCGGACGGTGGACGTGGAGGGGGCCGACGACCGCGTGGAGGAGATCAAGGCCTCGGGCCGCATCAGCCTGCTCGGTGAGCGGGAGATCCCGTTCTCCTTCGACGACGACCTGGTCCTGCACCGGCGCAAGGCGCTGCCGTACCACGCGAACGGCATGACGATCTTCGCGTACGGCGCCTCCGGCGAACTCGTGCTGGAGAAGACGTACTACTCCGTCGGCGGCGGCTTCGTGGTCGACGAGGACGCGGTGGGCGAGGATCGCATCAAGCTGGACGACACCGTCCTGAAGTACGCCTTCCGTACCGGCGACGAGCTGCTGCGGCTCACCCGGGAGACCGGGCTGTCGATCTCGGCGCTGATGCTGGAGAACGAGCGGGCCTGGCGCACCGAGGAGGAGATCCGCGAGGGCCTTCTCGCCATCTGGCGCGTGATGCAGGCGTGCGTGTCGCGTGGCATGTCCCGCGAGGGCATCCTGCCCGGCGGCCTGCGGGTGCGCCGCCGCGCCGCCGTCTCGGCCCGCCAGCTGCGCGCCGAGGGCGACCCGCTGGCCCACGCGATGGAGTGGATCACCCTCTACGCGATGGCGGTCAACGAGGAGAACGCGGCGGGCGGCCGGGTCGTCACCGCCCCCACCAACGGCGCCGCGGGCATCATCCCCGCGGTTCTGCACTACTACATCAACTTCGTCCCCGGCGCGGACGAGGACGGCGTGGTCCGCTTCCTGCTGGCCGCGGGCGCGATCGGCATGCTCTTCAAGGAGAACGCGTCCATCTCGGGCGCCGAGGTCGGCTGCCAGGGCGAGGTCGGCTCCGCCTGCTCGATGGCGGCGGGCGCCCTCGCCGAGGTGCTGGGCGGCTCCCCCGAGCAGGTCGAGAACGCCGCGGAGATCGGCATGGAGCACAACCTCGGCCTCACCTGCGACCCGGTCGGCGGCCTGGTCCAGATCCCCTGCATCGAGCGCAACGGCATGGCCGCGGTCAAGGCGGTCACCGCGGCGAGGATGGCGATGCGCGGCGACGGCTCGCACAAGGTGTCCCTCGACAAGGTCATCAAGACCATGAAGGAGACCGGCGCGGACATGTCCGTCAAGTACAAGGAGACGGCGCGCGGCGGGCTGGCGGTCAACATCATCGAGTGCTAGGGAAACAGGCCCTGACCAGCGCGTTCGTTTCTTTCGGCGCTGTCAGGGCCTTCCCTGCTCACTCGGCGGAGAGCCCCCGGGAAGTCCCCGGGAAATCCCACGGGCTGGAGGCCTGACCGGGGGGTTCGTGACATCTTCTCTCAGTGACCATTTTCAGCGTTGCTTCTCCAGAGTGAGGGCGGCTTTGGTGATGACGCTCATGCGGTTGGGGCTGACGCGCGATCTGCGCGGAAGATCTGCCAGGACTTCAGCCGTGCCATGCCTCGTTCGACGGGCGCCCGGGCCGCAGACAGGGCCCGGTTCACGGTCCGCTCGGTGAGGGTGAGTTCACCGCCTGGCGGGCGGCGCTTGGCTGTGGTGACCCAGTCGCCCGCACCGATGTAGGCCATGTCGGCGAGGATCGGAACGCCCTGGAGCGCGCAGATCCGGAGGATGTTGTGGGTGCGGGCGGCCGTCAGATCGCGGGTCCGGCCCGGTAGTGCCAGCGACAGCCACAGAATCTCGCCGGCCGGGTCCGTAACGACCTGCACGTTCACCCCGTGTCGCTTGCATTTCGAGGAGTAGTCGGCCCGGCCGTCGCCGACGCGGTCGCACTCTGCGAGTGTGCCGTCCAGGAGGACGAAGTCCGGGTCGTGCGCGCGCAGCGTCTTCAGCAGGCCCGGCGCCTGCTCGGCGAGCAGAGTGGTGACTGCGGTGACGTAAGCGTGGGCGGTGCCGACGGATATCCTGAAGGCCGCGGCGATACGGGCGAGGGTGTCGTGGCGACGCAGGTACACGAGTGCGACCAGCGCACGACGGTGCGGCGGGAGTTTGCACCGCCGGTCACCCTCGCGGGTGACGATGAGCATCGTGACCCACTCGACCAGGGCGTGAGGCAGGTCGAGTGCGGCAGGATAGTTGACCAACGAGGCCCCCGAGCAGCGTGATCGAGACGGCGAACACCTCCCTCAACGGCACGGGAGCCCTGTCCGTTGCGCATCCCCACCTCATGCCGCCCCGCCACCCGATCAGTGGCCTCGCTGAAGACGCTCACCGCTGCGCGTTACCCCTGCTCTCAGGGAGACGGTCTTCGAAGAATCTTGTTCCAGGAGGACATTCGGGGTGCCGTCCCGTCAGCTGCAAGTTCCCGGGTGAGCTCCCTCAAGGTGTCCTCCGGAGTAAATGGTGTTTTTTGGAGTTCTTTTTTCAGTGCACTGGCTGCGGATCGCCAGCGGTTGGTCCAGCTGGGAATGTCACCGTTCCAGGCCGAAACTAAGGCAATGGTGTACTGCAGTGAGGGGAATCCTCCGGCCAGCAGGCGCGAAAGCTGTGGCGGAACGCCGGTGGGTGACAGGGCAGCAGCCTTCTCGTAGGTCACTGCGTGCTCTGCGAGAGCGGTACGGAGGTCTTTCAGGAAGTCGCAGGTCTTGCGGTTGGTGTATCCGGGACTGCTGATCCTTTTAGCCACCCCGGATAGTTCCCGTGGTGCCACGTCCACCCCGAGACCACTGTTGTCCTTAAGGGCTTGATCAACATTGTCCGCGGGTTCGTCACGGACATCTTCGCTTTCGAGTTCCCGGGTGAGCTCCCTCAAGGTGTCCTGCGCAGATCGTTCTTTTTGGAGTTCTTTTTTCAGTGCACTGGCTGCGGATCGCCAGCGGTTGGTCCAGCTGGGAATGTCACCGTTCCAGGCCGAAACTAAGGCAATGGTGTACTGCAGTGAGGGGAATCCTCCGGCCAGCAGGCGCGAAAGCTGTGGCGGAACGCCGGTGGGTGACAGGGCAGCAGCCTTCTCGTAGGTCACTGCGTGCTCTGCGAGAGCGGTACGGAGGTCTTTCAGGAAGTCGCAGGTCTTGCGGTTGGTGTATCCGGGACTGCTGATCCTTTCAGCCACCCCGGATGCATCCCGTGGTGCCACGTCCACCCCGAGACCGCTGCGCGGTGTGTGCTGGGCGTGGTCCTTTTGCGGCGGGGTGGTCCGTTTGGCGGCTGGTTCGGTTACGACGTCGGGCATCGAGGCGGGCAGCGCCGCAGGCGGATAGAGCAGGGCTGCAACCGCAGGTCCCTCGTTCTTCTTCGCTGTTTTGGCGATGGTTACCTTGTACTCGAGTTCGGCCCACATTTGTGGCCGCTGCTTCACCCCGGCTGTGAGGATCCGTTCGTAAACGTAGTCGTACAGCTCGTGAACACTGATCAATCCGTCGTTGTCGAGATCGGCTTCCCCGGTGCGGAGACCGTCGATCACGGCTTCAGTGAACCTGGACCGGCCCGGCTCCAGCTCGCTGATCCGATCCCCTTCCCAGGCGTATTCGGTGCGGTTAGTGGCCGTGATAACCGCCCGGCCATGCCCGGCTAATTCATCACGAACGTGCACTGTGGTGTCACCCTTGGCGCCGCGCAGGAACGCGCCGCTGTAGCAGCAGTCCAGCAGCAAAATGATGGACCGGGCCCGGCAACGGCGCATCTGGGTGTGCAGAAACGCACTGGAGACAGCCGTGGAGGCGAGGAGTTTCGGATCGGTGTCCCGGGCCGCGAAGTACAGCTCTCCGTTGTCGTTCTTGATCCCATGGCATGAGAGGTGGAGCATCAACAGGTCGTTCCGGCTGCGGTCGAGGAAGAACTGCTCGACCGCCCGGTTCACCTCGTTGACGCTGCCGTCGACCACCGTCTGCACCACGAAGTCACCCACCTGAGGATGGCGGAGGACCTCGGCCAGACCCTCGGCGTCAGGCGCCGGCGAACGCAGCCTCCTCAAACCGGGAAGGTCGTAACGACCCGTCGCGATGAGCAGAGCAAACCGGCCCCCGGACACGCCAATGTCCCCCTTCAATCCTGCCCGGCTATTCCGGAATCCGGTACCGGCCCGGCCGGGCCGGTACGCAGTGCAGGTTCCACCGCGAGTTGCGACGATGTATGCCGGGCAATGAATTCTTCGATCAAACGTCGCTGGTCAGCCGATGAGATGGCCTCCACCTCCAGGCTGTCCTCACCAAGAGCGATACTGACCGTGCGAACCGGCCGGTTCTCGATCCACGTCTGCAGCAGTTGCACCACACTGCGCACCGCAAACGGCGCCGCCGTCACCGCCAGAGCGCCCAAAGCGATCACCTCGCCCGGCTTCGCGCCCTCCGGCACGCTTTCTCCTGCCCGCCCCAACACGACATCTTCGACGTCGAGCTCCAGCAAGCGCTCACGCAACGCGAGCGCGCACGACTCCAGTTCCGCTGGATCGCTGTCCGTGCTGCCCTTGAGCACCACACTGATCTGACTCGTCGAAGCCCTCACGATGCCCCCGCGTACTAGCCGAACGGCCAGCGTAACCAGAAAGCCCCTGCACAACACCTGCGTCTGTGAAGCTCTTTGACGGAGCTTCTTCGAGGCGGCCACCGATCAGGTGATGGTCCGCGAGACGCAACGAGCGAGGCTCCCGGGCTGTTGATCGAGATGTCTGACGTCTCAATCACGCTGCTCGGCGGCCTCGTTGGTCAACTATCCTGCCGCACTCGACCTGCCCCGTGGGCTCGTGGAGTGGGTCACGATGCTCATCGTCACCCGTGAGGGGGACCGTCGCTGCAAGCTCCGCCCCGTCTCAGCGCGCGATGGTGACACCGGTATACCTGCGCGAGCACGTCACCCTGGCGAAGATCGCTGCCGGGTTCGGGATCAGCGAGTCCACCGCCCATGCCTACACCAGCGCGATCATCCACCTGCTCGCCGAACGAGCACCGGGTCTGCTGAAGGTCCTGCGCGAGGCCGACCCCGACTTCGTCATGCTGGACGGCACCCTCGCCGAGTGCGACCGCGTCGGCGACTCACGCGGGGACTACTCCCACAAGCACCGCCGGGACGGTGTGAACGTGCAGGCGGTCACCGATCCGGACGACCGACTACTGTGGCTCTCGCCCGCGCTGCCGGGCCGGGCTCACGACCTGACCGCCGCCCGCACTCACCGGATCGTCCGCATCTGCGAGCGCCAGGGCGTCCCCATCCCGGCCGATCTCGCCTACCAGGGCGGCGGCCCCTGGCTGACCACGGGCATTAAACGTCGGCCCCTGCAGGAACTCACCGTCAACAGGGCACTGGCCTCGGTACGGACACCAGTCGAGCGCGGCGTCGCCCGCCTGAAGTCCTGGCGCATCTTCTGCGTAACCCGGTGCAGTCCGAACCGCATGACGTCAATTGTCAAAGCGGCCCTCACCCTGAAGCGGCAACGCTGAAGAAGCTCGGTGTTCCGATCCGCGGCGCCGGAACCAGACCGGTCAACGACGACGTCAGGTCGCGGGGGTGGCCGTGATGCGGCACCGGGCGGACGGGCGACGACTGATGCCGGGGGCAGCGGACGGTCGGTTCTGGTGCCGTTGCCGACGACCGGCGCGAGTACCTCTCCCGCCCCTCACCCCATGCCCGTGGCCCGCAACTTCACGATGCACACCACTCATTGGGCGAGGAGTTGGCCGACCTCGACGACCTGGTCTGCATCCCAATCTGCGATCCCGAGATCCAATACGACATGGAATGGGATCGCCGGACGATCCCACCACTCACCCAGCGCTACCGGAGCCGCCCACTCTTCGGCGCTCAATTTCACAGTATCGAGAAAGGCCCGGCGCTCGATCGGCTCGTCGGCGAAGAGCAAGCCGCTGTTCCGGAACACCAGGCAGTAGGAATCTGCCGGAAGCCATTCGAGATCGGTCAGGCAATCTTTCAAAGCCGGCCAATTCCGGCCGAAATATTCGGGGAAATCCAATCTGCTCGAAATCATCGAGAAGAAGGAGTCGAGCGTCCTCGCCTCCCCGCCCTGAAGCTCGACAACCACCCCTGAATCCCCGGCGTCTTGAACATAGTTCCTGACGGTGGCGTCATCCAGGTCGGCTTTGATCACCCAAGGCGAGGAAGGGCGGGTCAAAGGGTTTGATTGGATTGCCATCCCACATTCCTCTGGTTACGGGATCTGAATGAAAGTTTGATAGTGATCACTGGTGTAGTAGGAAGATCCGTCCGAACCGGTGACGAGTCTCTCCTCGCCCCTGTCGACACCCTTGACCTTCGGGTTGACATCCCATTCCCGGTACGTGACAGGATTCCCGGCGGAGTCGACCTGCGGGAGGACTTGCCCACCCTTCGCTCCAGTATTGCCGAATGGAGCGCCGCCCTTGTACCCGGCAAATGGCGAGCCCTTGGACCTGACCCTATCAAGAACATTCTGGACCTTTTCCGTCGCCGGGCCGTATGGGATGCACGGTGCGAGGCCAAGAGGATCGAGCCAGCCGAAGGGGTTCTCCACGAAGGCGTGGTGGTTGGGCGCGGGGTCGAGGCCGAGGGGGTCGGGGGTGATGTAACGGGCGTTTTCCGGGTCGTAGTAGCGGAAGTAGTTGTAGTTCAGGCCGGTTTCGGCGTCGGCGTACTGGCCCGGGAAGCGAAGCGGGCAGTACGTGGTCGCCGTGTCGTCCATCGGGGACGGGACGTGGCTGCCCCACAGGGCTGTCCGGTGCTGCCAGGCCAACGCTCCGTCAGGAGCGACCAGTTCGGTCGGAGTGCCCACAGCATCGGTGATGACCGCATAGAAGCGGGCGGAGTGGTCGGAGGCCGTTTCCTCGGCCAGTTGCGCGAGGAAGGAGGTGGAAGGGCTGCGGACCACGGGCCTGTGCTCCGTCTGCGTGAGCGGACGGTGGGTGCCCAGCGCGTAGTCCCAGGTGATGACCTCGCCGTCGGGCCCGGTCTGTTCGGCCAGACGCGTGCCGTCCCAGGCGAAGTCCGTGCGGTCGGTGGCCGAACCATCGTCCGTTGTGCGGCACTTGGAGATGCGACGGCCGAGCGGATCGTACGTGTAGTGCCAGCTGTCACCATCGGGGGTGACCGCCCGGGTGAGGCGGTCCTCCGCGTTCCAGCTGTATGTCCAGGTGCGCTGACGGCCGTCGAGGAGTTTGCAGGTCTTGCGGACCAGGCGGCCTTGGGCGTCGTGTTCGTACGCCGTGCGGCCCGCCTGACGTATCAGGGTGCCCTCGACATCGCGGTCGCCAGGTGTCTCGTGGGCCGGCGCGGTGGCGAGGGTGAGATTACCCGTGGCGTCGTAGGCGTAGCTCTCGGTCCAACCGTGGGCGTTCACGCGCGTGACGCGCCCCTTGCCGTCGAGGTCGAAGCGGCGTGTGCCGGCGGTGAGTTCGCGGATTTCGGCGAGGTATCCGTCGGCGCGGTACGCGTAAGTGCGGTGCTGGAGGAGGTGGTCCGCTTCCCCGACGCTTGCCGATGACGTCAGGGACTGGGTGACGAGACGGTCGGTCGTGTCCCAGCTCTGGGCAAGAGTGACGTCGTCGCCCAGGCGCCGATGCGTCTCGCGGCCCGCGGCGTCGTGGACGAAGGTCAACGTCCCTACGTCAGATCGGAGTTCGGCGGCCAGCCCGGCCGGGTCGTACGTCCACTGTGAAGTCAGCCCGGAAGGGACCACTCGGCGGGTGCGACGCCCGAGGGCGTCGTGTTCGTAGGTGGTCCTGCGGCCGTTGACCGTCTCTGACGTGGTGCGGCCCAGCGCGTCGCGTTCGAAGACGACTTCCGCGTCCGGGTTCACCGCTGAGGTCATCTGTCCGGTCGCTGCGTACGTATACGTCGTCACGTGGCCGGCGTCATCCCGCTTTTCGGCCACCCGGCCGAGCGCATCCCGCGTGAAGCGCAGAGTCTCTCCGGCGCCGTTGGTGCGCGAGGTCAGCCGGCCCGCCCTGTCATGCGTGTATGTCAGCGTGCGCCCGTTGAAGTCCGTCTCCGCGACCAGGCGGCCCGCCTCGTCGTAGGTGTACGACCACGTCAGCCCCTGGGGGTTGGTGACTCCTGTCAGACGCAGTTCGGTGTCGTAGGCGAAGGAGTAGGTCGTGCCGTCCGGGTCCGTGCGCGTGGCGGTGACGTCGAAGGGGGCAGCCGTGTGGTGCGTGCTGTTGCCCGCGGCGTCGGTGTGACTGAGGAGGTTGCCCTCCGCGTCCCACTTCCACGACTCCTTTGCCCCGTCCGCCAATTCGCGCCAAGCGGGCTTGCCCTCCGGCGTCCAGCCCAGCCGAGTGCTGTGTCCCAGCGGATCGGTCACCTCGACGACACGGCCGAAGGAGTCCCGGCGTATCGACGTCGTGTGGCCCAACTCGTCCGTCAGTGCCACGGCCAGCCCGGCCGCGTCGTACACCACCGTGCGCGTGTGACCCAGCGCGTTCGTGACCGCCGTCGGGCGACCCTGCGCCTCGTACACGTACCGGGTCTCGGCGCCCATCGGGTCGACGGTCGTCAGCAGGTTCCCCTGCTCGTCGTAGGTGTGCCGCCAGGTAGCCCCGCCCGCCTCCACGACCTCTGTCGGCAGCCCGAACGCGTTGTACGCGGCCCGCGCCACCGTACCGTCGGGCAGGGTGACATCGGCCGTGTTCCCCGCCTCGTCATATCCGTACCGCGTGGTCCGTCCCAGCGGATCGGTGACGGCCAGAGGCTTGTCACCGTGTTCGTTCCACAGTGTGCGCGTGACATGGCCCAGCTGATCCGTCTCCTCGACGACCAGGCCCTCCGAGTTGTAACGGTGGGTCGAGACGCGGCCCAGAGAGTCGGTGTACGTCGTGGTGAGGGCGGTGTCGTCGTAGGCCAGGGTGCCCGACAGGATGCCGTCGACACCCTCGGTACGGACCACCCGGCCGTGCTCGTCGTAGGCGTACGAGAACCAAGTCCCGTTGCGGTCCGTCCACTTGGTGATTCGGCCCTGTTCGTCGTACGAGAACCGCAGAGGCTCCCCACTGGAGTTGACGACTTCCGTGAGATTGCCGGTGCCGTCGTAGCCGTAGCGCATGACGACCGTGCCCTCGCCCACCGGGCCGTCGGGGCCGTAGCACGAGGGGGGTTCGTCGAGCAGGCGCAAGGCGGTGATGCGGGGGCCGGTCGTGTCGACGGCGACGTAGTGGCCGCCCGAGTGGCGGAGGCCGAACGGGATTCCCTCGTCGTCGCGTTCGACGTCGACGCGGGTGCCGTTGCGGTCGCTCCAGGAGTCAAGCGCGAGGTGGAAGACGCCGAAGGTCGGGGACGGGACCGGGGCGCCGAACGTGCGGACGACTCCCGTCGCCGGGTCGGTGACCGTCATCGCGCTGTCCGGCTTGCCGTCCCATTCCAGGGGCCAGCGCACGCCCTTGACCGGCATCGTCGGGACACCTGGCTCCGGCACGGGGTAGACCAGGCGCATGCCGTCCGCCGCCGCGAAGACCACGCCCTCGCCGTCGATCTGGAGGCACTCGTCGAGCGTCGAGATCCAGGTCGAACCAAAGCACACGCCGCCGCGATACGACGACAGGTGGGTGCGGGTGAACTCCAACGGCAGGCTGCCCGGCAGCGCCAGGTCCGTCGCCGTCATCAGCATCGCGCCGGTCGCCACGTCGATCGGCTCGCCCACACAGGGGGTGCGGTCGGCGTTGCGGGCCGCCGGGCCCAGCTCCACCAGGTCGGGGCGGAGCGAGGGCGGACGTAGCAACAAGGGTGTCGTGTCGCTGAACGCGCCCTCGATGCCCGCCTTGACGACCCCGCCGCCGGCGCCCAGGGCGCCGCCGAAGATCATGCCGTCCTTGGCGGCCTGGTTGACCTCGTCGAGGCTGAAACCCTGCTGCAGTCCGGTCGCCATCTTCAGCGGCTGGGCGACGGCGAGATCGACGGTGACCGACTCGATCCCGCCGAAGGTGGCGGCGACCAGGGTGCCCGCGGCGATCTCGGCGATCGTCGTGGAGACGGCGACGCCGAGGCCGGCGCCGAACTCGATGACGAGGTCGGCCGCCGCGACGGCGGCTCCGGAGGCGAGGCCCGCGGTGAAGAAGGCGAGCGCCACCCCGCCCGCGATCACGGCCGCGTCGATGCCGATCTGCGTCCAGAGCTTGTTGACGGCGTCGTCGATGGCGTCGGCGAACTTGTCGAGCGCGGTGGCCATTTGGCGCCCGGAGCCGGCCAGGTCGCTCAGCCAGCCGCTGTCCTTGTCCTTGGCGTAACGGCCCCAGAACTTCCCGAACGCCTCGATCGACTCACCGGTGTTGTGGTGAATGATCGACGACGCGCTCTGGTTGACCGGGCCCCGTACATCGTCCACGGCGTCCGCGAAGGTGCGCCAGGCGGTCGCCGCCGACCGCAGCTTCCCGGAATCCGCCTCCGGCCACCACAGGCCCAGATGCAGCAGGATCTTCCGGGCCTCGTCCTCAACGCTCACCGGCACCGTCCGACTTCGTGACCTTCACGTCGGTGAACATCCCGGCGATCAACTCGTCGTTGTCGACATGGCCGTCCGCCAGGTCGGCCATCGCCTCGTGGATGCTCGTCAGACCGAGCACCAGCGTGCCCGCCGCGCTCTCGATCTTCTTCTGCAACGGCTTGTAGGAGTCGCCGAACTCCTTGCCCTGCTTGTCGTTTCCCCAGGGTTCGCCCAGTCCGTCGAGGGACTTCACGAGCGCAGTCAGCGCCTTGCCCAGATCAACTGCCGCCGTCTGGAAGTCCGGTGCCGCCCGCTTCAGATCCGCGGTTTTGATGTCGAGGACCTTGGCCGGGTCCTTGCCGTCACCCATCGCACGTTCCCCCGTTCGCAGTCGCGTCCATGACACTAGAGGGGACGAGTCAAGAACAGGTCATGCCCATCTCACGTGCGAGCAATGAGCCCTTCTCGGCAACCTCTCGTGACGGCATGTGAACTCCGCTCAGGCGGTGCGTTCGCGTTCCAGCTGGAGCAGACCCCGTGTGGCGCATCAGCGGTCGAGGCGGACCCCGGGGTTCGGTGACCAGGGATCTCCGGGCTACCGCCTCATTCGGGCCCCGGTGCCACGCGAGCCGCGTTCGCCGCGCCGAAACACCAGGTCAGCTCCGGGATCAAAGGCGGCCGACATGAGCGTCGAGCACAAGGAGACGGTGCGGGGCGGGCCGGCGGTCGACATCATCGAAGTCCGAGCGAACAGGTCGGCCCCGACCCGGACGTTCATGGGCCACCACGCCGTCGGGCCCGCCCCTCCCGACCCGATCTCCGCTCCGTCCGCGCCGTCTCCCGTACGCCGAAGGCGGGGCTCATCCGGTGGCGTACCCCGGTCGCAGCAGCACCCGGGACGTCTCGTCTACCAGCTGCCGGAGAATCGGCAGGTACCTCTCGTCGCCGCCCAGGTCGCCGAGGATGCGGTGCGCCTCGTCGCGGAACTTGTGGATGTCGTCCTCGTAGCGGTCGAGGACGGCGGGTGCGTGGAGGCGGGCGGCCAGGGCCGATCGTGCCACGGCGGAGGTCCGCGCACCGGCGTGCAGCTCCAGGACGCGGTTCCTGAGAGCGGGCGGCGCGTCCTCCAGGGCGCAGGCGAAAAGATAGGTCACGGTGCCGTTCAGCAGGTCCTCGTTCCGTTCGGACACGATGTCCTCCTGGTCGTTGAACAGCTGCCACAGAATTCCGAATACGGAGCCGAACTCCCGCCACAGTTTCGTGCGCTCGGCCTCGGCGCCCGCCAGGATCGCGGCCATCGCCGTGATCATGCCGAAAGGGGCGCCCGATTTCTCGCGGTACGCCGTGACGACCGAGTTCCGGGACGCGGTGCCCACGTCCGCGCGCATGTCGCCCAGCTGCCCCTGGGCGGCGGTGATCCCGCAGTCGAGGAGCTCCGCCGTCAGGGCGCCGCGGACCGGCTCCGGGACCCGTCGTGAGTCGATCGCCTTCAGGGAGAGCACGTGTCCCGTGACCACGGCTGCCAGGAGCGCTTCGTGCAGGGTGAGGCCGGCGGGCCTGTGATCGCCGTTCCCGTCCGCCAGATCGTCGAGATAGCAGGCGGACGTCCACCACAGCACGTGCACGGCGGACAGCGGGACGGCGGGTCCGGCGCTGCCCGTCTCGACGCCGTGCACGACCAGCGGCAGCACCGACAGGGGGTATTTCATCCTCTGATGGCGCAGGAGTTCCGTGACGACGCTCCTGAGGGAATCGGCCGACGGGCCGAGCCGCTCGAGGATCGCCTCGATTTCCTCCGCTATTTCCGAGGAGTATTCCCGATGGAGATCCAGATAGGATGCGGAATTCATGTGATATTCCGTGATTTCTGCGATGGAATGGAACGGGCGCCTTTCGGACCTGGGCGCCGGGTCGTCCGGGGCGGGGAACGCGCGACGGTGGCCCCGCCCGAACGGCATCAGCCGGTGGCTGCCGCGCGCTCGCGCTCCGTCAGGGGCGGGCCTTCCAGCAGGGGCTTCTTCCGGCCGAGGTAGACCAGGGCGAGCATGTCGGGCATGAGCAGCCGGGCAGGCGGTTTCTCCATGCTCATCACGTCCAGCAGGATGCGGAGGGCGTGGGGGTTGCGCGAGCCGGCGTCGACGGCCTTGTCCACGAAGGCGGCGAGGTTCCGTTCGAGCCGGGTGGGCGGCTGTGCGCTGGCGCCCGGGTAGAACACGTCCTGTCCCACCGCCAGACTCCACGCGTTCTCGACCGGGCGGGCCGCGGCCCTCTGGATCCGCCGGGACGTACCGGGAGCGCGAAGGTCCTGCCGTCGCAGGACGCCGCGCAGGGCGACGACGCTCTGCGCGGCGGCGCTCAGCCCGTGGCCGTAGACGGGGTTGTAGCCGGCGACGGCCTCGCCGAGGACGGCGAACCCGTCCGGCCAGCGGTCGGCCTTCTCGTAGTAGCGCCGCTTGTTGGCCGTGCTGCGGCTGGTGACGACGTCCGTCTCGGGCTCGGCGCAGGCGAGGAGTTCGCCGATGACGGGGTGCGGCAGCCCGAGCGCGAAGGGAACGAACGCCTCGTTGTCGCCACTGGGTTGGCCGCCGCGGGTCCCGGCGAGCGTGACCAGCCAGCGGCCGCCCTCGATGGGGGTGATGATGCCGCCCCTGCCGGGGTTCTGGCGGGGGTCGGCCTGCACGTTGACGATCGGGAAACCGGCGGCGGCGGTACCGGGAGCGCGGTAGATCCGGCTGGCGTAGCGGACGCCCGCGTCGACCGTGCGCTCGGTCACGGGGGGAAGTCCCAGGCTCCGCAGCCAGTCGGGGGCGCGGCTGCCCCGTCCACTGGCGTCGACGACCAGATCGGCGGCGATGGTGCCGTGGGTGTCCCCCTCGCGTACGCGCACTCCGGACACCCGTCCGGCGTCGCCTTCCAGGGACAGTGCTTCGGCCCGCTGCCGCAGCGATATGCGCGGGTCTTCGAGCACCCTGGCGCGGATCACGGCGTCGAGCAGATCACGGCTGCACAGCAGGTTGACGTGGCGGGCGTGGTGGAAGCGGCGGAACCACTGGCCGGACGGAGCCTTGGACACCAGATCGGTCATGATCCGGTTTCTCCGGGCGCCCTGGCCGACGAGCTGGTCGACGACGCCCGGCAGCAGTTCCTCGAGGGCTTTGACCCCTCCGGACCACAGCACGTGGGCGTGCCGGGCCTGCGGCAGCCCCTTGCGGGGTCGTGGGCCGTCGGGAAGGACGTCGCGCTCGACGAGGGTGACGTCGGCGTGGTCGGCGAGCACGGCTGCCGCGAGCATGCCCGTCATGCCCCCTCCGATGACCACGGCGGTGCGGCGGGGAGCGGATCTGTCGGGCATGTACGGATCTCTCTTCTGTTGCGCGGACCGTGCGGACGGCTGACGTGGGCCGCCGCACACCACACCGCATCATGCGCGACGCCGGGTCGCGGCTGCGAGCGAAGTGGTCGGAGGCCGGCCGGCCACCGGGGTGTTGCGGGACACGGCCGCGACGGTGCGACGCACGTGTCCGGCCGAAGACTGCCCACCTGAGGGCCGGTTCGATCTCCCGCGGGCGTCCTCGCCGCGTGTCACCGGACGGCGGTGCGGGACAGCCGCCTGCCGGGCTTCACCGGTTCGTCCGTTCTCCGGCCCTCACCGGTTCCGGACCCGGCAGCGCGCCCGTCGGTCATCGGCGCACGCCGGCGCCTCCCCCCGCGTACGCGGCCCGCGCCACGGTCGCCGGCGCCCGGCGGGAGCCGCGCCCGGAGGTCAAGGGGTCAGGGTTCACAGGGGAGTTCTCTCGTCGTCCGCCGCCGGCGCCGCGGCATCGGCATCGGCACGGGCAGCCACGACGATGGGGGACGTACGCAACGCCCGCGCCACACCCACCAGCGTGGTCCGCGACGCGAAGCCCTCGGTGTTCCGCGTGACGTTCCGGGTGACCGCCGTCCGGGCGGCGGGCGCGTCGTCGCGGTGGGAGCGGACGGCGGCGGCGATCATCGCCGCGAGGCCGATGCGGAAGGCGTCCTCCGTGCCGTACCCCGCGGCACGGGCCAGGGTCTGCGCGTGGGAGCGGACCTCGTCGTCGAGGTGCGGGCGGACGAGGTTCAGGCCGTCCTGGATGCCGGCCTCCCGCCGGGTGAGGCGCACCGCGCAGGACGAGTACCAGGGGATCGGCGCGGCGAGCGGCACACCGGGGGAGGCACTGCCGAGTTCACGCCACAGCGGGCCGAGCCGTCTCCAGGCCACCACCGCACGCCCGAGGACGGCCAGCCGCGGGCCGTACAGCGGCAGCGTGAAGCCGACGGTGGCGACGGTGGCGGCCAGACCGACGAGACCGGGCGCCAGGACGGTGCTCAGCACGTCCCACCTCCTGCCGGCCCACCGCGCCACCACCGCGGTCAACTTCAGTGTGCTGAAGGACAGGTTGAGCAGCCAGCCGGCCACGAGCAGCCACAAGCCGGCCCGCAGCCATCCGTGCACCTGGATCGCCCAGCGCCAGCAGAGCACCGTGGTGGCGACCGCGGCGGTCATGTGGCCGAGCAGGTACAGCACGATCATCTGCCCGATCCAGGGCGAGGTGGCGTAGTAGGTGTCGAGGTCCGTCCGCCGCTCGACAGGGGCGTCCCCCAGGACGAAGAGGAGGATCAGCAGGACGATCACGACGGCGTAGCCGATCTGCCAGCGCCGTGCGAGACGGCGCACGTGGTCGGCCGGACCTCCGCGCCAGTGCAGGATGAGCACCAGGCAGGAGGCGCTGTAGGCGCTGACGACGGCGTAGACCAGAAGGGCGGCGAGATTGGGCACGCCGCTCGTCCTGTTCACGGCGGCGACGGTGGGCGGGGCGGCGAAGGCGAACCCGGCGCCCCCCAGGAAGATCACCCAGCAGACCCAGCGCACCAGCGGATCGCGCCAGGATCGCACCAGCTCGGGCAGCTTCGCGGCGAGGCCGGCCCAGAGGGCCAGCGCGGGTATGTAGTAGGTCGAGGCGCCCACGGCTCAGCCCCTGGAGCGGTGTTGTCCCGGTGCCGCGGTGGTCCGGCCGGCGACGATGACGTCCTGCTCGGGCGGGCGGATCAGGTACCGCGTCTCCCTGGCTCTGCCTGTACGCACTGTTCTCCCCGCGAACCTTTGCGTGGGCGCCCGTGGCCGGAATCCGCCGAGCCTCACCCCGCAGGCAAATATGCCAAACCAGGTACCCCTTCGGCCAGATCAGGCTCTGTCCGGCGCAACAAGCTGTGGGGCCGAAGTACCGATCAGACCGGACTTGCGCCGGTCTGGCACCGGCGGGGCGTCGTCCGGTCGTTCGAGGGTGGGGTGGGCGATGCGGGGGAACGTCACTCGGAGAGGTCGCAAGACCCGTGAAACCCGGAACGCACCCCGCCCGCAGAGGCAGAATCGCTCGCACCCGTCCCCCCACGCACGGAGGAGTCCCCCATGCTCCGCGGCATCGACGTCAGCGCCTACCAGTCGTCCGCCTACTCCACCGACGGGCTCTCCTTCGTCTTCGTCAAGGCGACCGAGGGCCGTTCGTACGTCAATCCGAAGCTCACCGCCCAGGTGAAGACGGCCCGCGACGCCGGCTGCGTCGTCGGTTTCTACCACTTCCTGTGGCCCGGCGATCTCACCGCCCAGGCCGAGTACTTCGTCGGCAAGGCCCCGGAGCGCGCCGGTGACCTGCTCGCCGTCGACTGGGAGACCACCGGTGACGGCACGCACGCCAGCAACGCGGAGAAGGACCGCTTCGTGCGCAAGGTGAAGGAGCTGCGGCCGGACCACCGGGTCCTGCTCTACACGAACCGCAACTTCTGGCTCAACGTCGACACCACCTCGTACGCCGGAGACGGTCTGTGGATCGCCGACTACGTGACCGCGGGCGAGCCCCGCATCAAGGCCAAGTGGCGTTTCCACCAGTACACCGACAACCCCGTGGACAAGGACGTCGCCCAGTTCTCCAGCAAGGCGGCGCTGCGCGAATGGGCCGCGGTCGACTGACCGGCGCGGACGCGACGGAGGTCCTACGGCCGTCCGACGGCGATCCGGCAGCGGCCCGGACGCGAGTGCGCCGGGGGGCGCGGGGCGGGGGGGCGCGCCCCCCCCCCCCCGCGCCCGCCCCCCCCGCGCCCCCGCGGCGCGGACCCCCACCCCCGGCACCCCGCGCCCCG
>NZ_JBHWEL010000044.1:0-9826 GCF_042734135.1 Streptomyces sp. NPDC059668
AGCGCGTCATGAGCCATCGCCGGGCCCAGGTCGGAGCCACCGATCCCGATGTTCACGACGTTCTTGATACGCCTGCCGGTATGACCGGTCCACTCGCCCGAACGCACCCGCTCCGCGAAAGCGGCCATCCGGTCGAGGACCGCGTGGACGGCCGGGACGACGTTCTCCCCGTCCACCTCGACCACCGCATCCCGCCGCGCACGCAACGCCGTGTGCAGGACCGCACGCCCCTCGGTCGCATTGATCTTCTCACCGCGGAACATCGCGTCCCGCAGACCGAACACACCCGTCGCCACGGCCAGCTCGCGCAACAGCCGCAGTGTCTCGTCGGTGACGAGGTGCTTGGAGTAGTCGATGTGCAGATCGCCTACCTGGAGGGTGTACCCGGAGCCGCGCCCGGGGTCGGCTGCGAACAGGTCCCGCAGATGGGTCTCGGCGAGCTCCTCGCGGTGCTCCCCCAGAGCGGCCCACTCGGGCGTCCGGTCGAGCCTGGTACGGGTGTCTGCGTTCATCTCTGACTTCCGCCTTCTCTCCTGCGTGCGCTGCTGCGTACCTCGCCCCGCTGCCGGTCCCAACCTAATTGATCAGGGCTTGACGTGAGCTGTCGTCACGCCGTCGTCCGGCTCAACAACAGATACGTCCGGCTTGAGCGCGGGTATCAGCGAAGCGACGGCGCATGCGAAGAGCGCCGCCGCGAACAGCGCGGGCCCGTTCAGCCCGTACGCCGTGGCGACCGCGCCACCGAGCAGGGCACCGGCGGGGGCCCCGGAGGTGGAGGCGGTCCGGAAGGCGGCACTGATGCGGCCGACCATGGCCTTGGGACTGCGCTGCTGCATCAGCGTGACCTGGCTGACGTTCCACACCATGTTCATCACTCCGAGCAGGACCATGCCCACCAGGAGGGCGCCCAGCTGGCGGACGGTGCCGATGAGCAGGAGGGACGCCGTCTGGACGCTTCCGCCCAGGAGCAGGCCGCGGACATGTCCGAACCGGCGTGCGACACGCTGGGCGAGCAGTACTCCGCCGGCCAGGCTTCCCGCCGAGTAGGCCGTCATCGCGGCGGCGAAGCCCGCGTTTCCCGCGTGCAGCCAGCCGGTCACGTGCAGCACCATGGTGGCGATCAGGGCGCCCATGCCGATGTTGCAGAGCAGCGTGGCCGTGCAGACCGCGCGCAGCACCCGGTCGCGCCACAGGGCGCGCAGTCCCTCGGCGACCTCCGTGCGCAGAGTGCTTCCGGCCGGCCGGGGGTCCCGCTCGGGCGCCACGATCCGCAGGGAGGCCACGAGCGCGGCGGCCAGCAGATAGGTGGCGGCGTCGGCGACGAACGGCACGGCGGCCCCGGCGGCGAGCAACAGCGGCACGAACGGGCCGGCCAGGAAGCCGCCGGCGAGCTGTTGGCCGGTCATCAGCCGGGCGTTGGCGCTGCCCAGGGCCTCCTTGTCCACCAGGGACGGCAGCAGCGCCGTGGACGCGTTGTCGAAGAGGGTCTGGAGGCTGGTCAGGGCGAAGGCGAGCGCGATCAGCAGGCCGATCGAGGCGTGGCCGAGCCCGACCGCGAGGCCGAAGCAGGCGACGAGCGTGCCCCGCAAGGTGTCCACGGCCCACATCGCCCGGCGCTGGTCCACCCGGTCGGCGACCGCGCCGCCGAGCAGCCCGAAGAGCAGCCACGGGAGGTAGCCGCAGGCGGTGACGGACGCGACGACGAGCGGGTCGTCCGTCAGACGCACGGCGATCAGCGGCAGCGCGGCGGTGCGCAGCGCGTCCCCGAAACGCGACACCACCGCGGCGCTCCACAGCCGCCCGAATCCCCCGCGCCACGCGGGCACCCGCACGCCCGTCGCCTCGACCGCCGCCACAACGCCCCCTCCACTGTCGCCACTTCGACAACCGTAGGGGGCACCACTGACAATCGGGCCGGGAGCGGGTGCGGCGGCCCGCGCGGCTCAGGACGTGCGGCGCGCGCGGCCCGTCGGCGCCCGGGACGAGCCCGCCCGGGCCGCCGCGAGACACGGGGACGCCCGGGCCCGGACGAGGCGCCGGCACCGAGCCGGCGTTACGGGAAGGCCGCCGGGCGAGGCTCGGCCACGGACAAAAAGCCACTCGGACGGGGGGAGGCCGGAGCGGGAAGCCACCCGGACGCCGGGCCGGGCGCGCGGACCCCGCTCACGGGCCCCACACCCACCGCGTGCTCACGGACGGCGCCACAACGACCACGCACGGTTCGCCGGAGGCCCCGCGTGGCCGCCGCACACCCCCGACCGACCGGAGACGGGGACACGGGACCGGAGGCAAAGACACGGGACGGAGGCTCGGGCACGCGGTCGGTCGCGTACGGCCTGTGGGCGTGCGCGCGGGCACACCGATTCCGTACGCGGACATCGTGCGAAACATCTCCGGCCAGACACCCCTCGGTGTCCGGCCGGTTCGCAACTCCTAGATCTCGCCCCGCAGTTTGGCGAGCGCCTCGGCGAGGATCGCCTCGCCGTCCGCGTCGCTGCGCCGCTCCCGTACGTACGCCAGGTGCGTCTTGTACGGCTCGGTGCGCGGCGGGTCCGGCGGGTTGTCCCGGTCCTGCCCGGCGGGAAAGCCGCAGCGCGGGCAGTCCCAGGTGTCGGGGACCTGCGCGTCGCTGGCGAAGCTGGGCTGCGTCTCGTGCCCGTTGGAGCACCAGAAGGAGATGCGCAGCCGGGGCGCGGACTCGCCACGCTCGGCCTCGCCCATCGGCCCCGCCCCGACCCGGCTTCCTCGGATCGCGTTGCCACTTGCCACGGTCGTAACTCCCTGCGTGATGGTGCCGCGAAGCGAGTCGGCGTGACGCTTCGCTGCGAGCGCCTCAGTCTACGTAAGGCCCAACGCGCGTCCAGTGTTAGGAGTTACACCCCACCCCTAGACGCAAGCCCCATGATAGGCCGCGCCCGCGGGCGCGTACCGGACATGGGGCCTTACGTGTGGATCCTGCTTGCGTACTGTGCGGTTGTGCTGCCGTACCGATGTCAGCCGCTGATCAGTTGTTGACCTTCATCAGGATGCCCAGCACGATGATGCACGCGAACCACAGCAGACCGATCACCACGGTGATGCGGTCGAGGTTGCGCTCGGCGACCGAGGAGCCGCCGACGGACGACTGCATGCCGCCACCGAACATGTCGGAGAGGCCGCCGCCCTTCCCCTTGTGCATCAGCACCAGCAGCATCAGCAGCAGGCTGAAGACGATCAGGGCGATCGAGAACCCCAAAACCACGGCTGGACCAACTTCCTCGGAACTGGATGGACGACGGGGGTCCGGTGACACTCACCAGACCCCCGCAAGGGTACGACGGATCGCCGCTACCGCATACTCACTGGTCGCGGAAGCGGACGATCTTGACGAACTCGTCGGCGTCCAGGGACGCCCCACCGACGAGCGCGCCGTCGATGTCGGGGCTGGCCATGATCTCGGCGACGTTGCCGGACTTCACGGAGCCGCCGTACTGGATGCGGACCTTGTCGGCCAGCTCCTGGGAGTACAGCTCGGCCAGACGGCCGCGGATCGCCGCGCAGACCTCCTGGGCGTCGCCGGCACCGCAGACCTTGCCGGTTCCGATGGCCCAGACCGGCTCGTACGCGATCACGATCGACTCGGCCTGCTCGGCCGGGACGTCCTTGAGACCGCCGTCGACCTGCGAGAGCGTGTGGGAGACGTGGTTGCCCGCCTCGCGGACCTCCAGCTCCTCACCGACGCAGAGGATCGGGGTCAGGCCGTGCTTGAACGCGGACTTGACCTTGGCGTTGACGATCTCGTCGGTCTCCGCGTGGTACTGGCGTCGCTCGGAGTGACCGACCGCCACGTACGTGCACTTCAGCTTGGCCAGCATGGGGCCCGAGATCTCGCCGGTGAAGGCACCGGAGTCGTGCGCCGAGAGGTCCTGGGCGCCGTACTTGATCTTGAGTTTGTCGCCGTCGACCAGGGTCTGCACGGAGCGCAGGTCGGTGAAGGGCGGCAGGACGGCGACCTCACAGGCGTCGTAGTCCTTGTCGGCCAGGGCGAAGGCGAGCTTCTGGACGTGCGCGATGGCCTCGAGGTGGTTGAGGTTCATCTTCCAGTTGCCCGCCATCAGCGGCGTGCGCGTGCTCATAAAAGGTCAGTCCTCCAGTGCGGCGAGGCCGGGGAGCGTCTTGCCCTCGAGGTATTCGAGGGAGGCGCCGCCACCGGTCGAGATGTGGCCGAATGCCTTCTCGTCGAAGCCCAGGGTGCGGACGGCCGCGGCGGAGTCGCCACCGCCGACCACCGTGAAGGCCGGGGAGTCGACGAGGGCCTGGGCGACCGCCTTGGTGCCCTCGGCGTAGTCGGGGTGCTCGAAGACGCCCATCGGACCGTTCCAGAAGACGGTGGCCGCGTCGGCGAGTTTCGAGGCGTACAGGGCACCGGTCTCGGGACCGATGTCGAGCCCCATCCCGTCGGCCGGGATGGCGTCCGCGGCGACGGTGGTGGGGTGGGACGGGGCCTTGGTCTTCAGGTCCGGGAACTGCGCCGCGGTCACGACGTCGACCGGGACGACCAGTTCGACGCCGTTCTTCTCGGCGCGCTCGACGTACTCGGAGACGGCGGGCAGCTGGTCGTCCTGGACGAGGGAGGCGCCGATCTCGTAGCCCTTCGCCTTGAGGAAGGTGAAGGCCATGCCGCCGCCGATGAGCAGCCGGTCGGCCTTGCCGAGCAGCTCGTCGATGACGGCGAGCTTGTCGGAGACCTTGGAGCCGCCGAGGGCGACGACGTAGGGGCGCTTGACGTCCTCGGTGAGCTTCTTCAGGACGCCGACCTCGGTGGCGATGAGGTAGCCGGCGTAGTGCGGCAGGCGGGCCGGGAGGTCGTACACGGAGGCGTGCTTGCGGTGCACGGCGCCGAAACCGTCGCCCACGTAGACATCGGCCAGAGCCGCGAGCTGGTCGGCGAACTCGCCGCGCTCGGTGTCGTCCTTGGACGTCTCGCCCGCGTTGAAGCGCAGGTTCTCGATGACCGCGACCTGGCCGGGCTCCAGGCCCTTCACGGCGTCGTGGGCGGCGGGGCCCACGGTGTCCTGGGCGAACGCGACCGGGGCGCCGAGGAGTTCGGCGAGCCGCTCGGCGGGCTGCAGCAGGGAGAAGGCGGGGTCCGGGGCGCCCTTGGGACGGCCCAGGTGGGAGGCGACGATCACCTTGGCGCCCGCTCCGGCCAGCGCCTTGACGGTGGGCAGGACGGCGCGGATGCGGCCGTCGTCCGTGATGAGGCCGTCGGCCAGCGGCACGTTCAGGTCGGCGCGGACGAAGACCCGCTTGCCGTCCACGCCTTCGGCGATGAGTTCGTCGATCGTCTTCATGAGGGGACTCCTAGGAAGGCTCTTGAGATCCGAGAGGGCTGATCGATCCGTACGCGAGACAGGGCCCGGGCAGCGCGGCCTTGCGCTGCCCGAGCCCTGTGCTCACATCGAGGTGCCTGGCTCCGGGACTTAGAGCTGGCCGCCGACGAAGACCGTGAGGTCGACGAGACGGTTGGAGTAGCCCCACTCGTTGTCGTACCAGCCGAGGATCTTCACCGAGTTGCCCTCCTGGACCATGGTCAGGGAGGAGTCGAAGGTGCAGGAGGCCGGGTCGCCGACGATGTCCGAGGAGACGATCGGGTCCTCGGTGTAGGCCAGGTAGCCCTTGAGGTCGCCGTCGTCGGACGCCTTCTTGAACGCCGCGTTGACCTCGTCCTTGGTGACCTCGCGCTGGAGGGTCACGACCAGGTCGGTGGCCGAGCCGGTCGGGACCGGGACGCGCATCGCGATGCCGTCGAGCTTGCCCTTGAGCTGCGGGAGGACCAGGGCGGTGGCCTTGGCGGCACCGGTGGTGGTCGGGATGATGTTCTCGGCGGCGGCGCGGGCGCGGCGCAGGTCCGAGTGCGGGAAGTCCAGGATGCGCTGGTCGTTCGTGTACGCGTGGACCGTCGTCATCAGGCCCTTGACGATGCCGAAGTTCTCGTCGAGAACCTTGGCCATCGGCGCCACACAGTTGGTGGTGCAGGAGGCGTTGGAGATGATGTGGTGCTGCGCCGGGTCGTACTTGTCCTGGTTGACGCCCATCACGATGGTGATGTCCTCGTCCTTGGCCGGAGCCGAGATCAGGACCTTCTTGGCGCCGCCGGCGATGTGCTTCGCGGCGTCGGCCTTCTTGGTGAAGATGCCCGTCGACTCGATGACGATGTCGACGCCGAGCTCACCCCACGGGATGTCGGCGGGGTTGCGCTCGGAGAGCACCTTGATGGTGTGGCCGTCGACGGTGATCGTGTCGGCGGTGTGCGACACCTCGGCCTTGAGGCGGCCCAGGATGGTGTCGTACTTGAGCAGGTGAGCGGTGGTCGCGGTGTCACCCAGGTCGTTGACAGCCACGATCTCGATGTCAGCACCCTGCTCCAGCAGCGCGCGGAAGTAGTTACGACCGATGCGGCCAAAGCCGTTGATGCCTACGCGGATCGTCACGAACCGATCTCCTCGTTGGTACGCCGGCTCACGTGCCGGCGAGTTGTATGGGATGTCCCCGACCGCCTAGAACCCTACCTCCCTGAGACGTCTGGAGTGACATTGAGATGCCCCATACACGGCAGGGTGTTCCGTACCCACCAGTAGGGGTACGGAACACCCTCGATGTTGACGAGGCACGCGCCTGAAATCAGCTCTTCAGAGCGGTGAGCGCCTTCCCTATGAGGGCCGCGCGGCCGGCCGCCGTGGTGACGTGCTCCAGGCCGAAGCCCAGCAGCACGGTGTCACCGGTGGTGATCCCTCCGTACGTCTTGAACAACTCTCCGTAGCGCGCCCAGTCCTTGAGGACGGCCGGGCTGCCCGGGGGCGGTCCGGCGACGCTCCAGGGACCGAGGGAGGTCTCGAAGCCCTCCGTCTCGGTGGCCGCCCCGCCGACGACGAGGGAGGTGTCGTCCGCGAGGACACCGTGGCCGCCGGAGCTCGGGTCGGTGATGTAGCTCAGGGACACCTCCACCGACTTCCCGGCGTACGCGCTCAGGTCGAAGGCGACCTGCTGCCAGCCGCTGGAGGCGCCGGTGAAGCTGTTCCAGGCCCCGCTGGTGCCGGTGTTGGCGCAGCTGGACGCGTTGACGGTCAGATAGTGCTTGAGCCAGGGGTGCTCGTGGACCAGGAATCCGGCCTCGCACTCCGCGGGTACCTCGGCGCTGGTGGCGCCGCCCGTCTCGGGCAGCGTCGTCCAGTCGTCGGCCCCGGTGGTGTGGATCTCGACGACGGCGTGGTCGTAGCCGGGCTCGGTGTCCCACAGGAGCTGGGTGCGCAGCGCCGGCTTGTCGGCGGCGCTGACGCCGGTGAGGTTGATGGTGCGGGTGAGGCGCTTGTAGGAGTCGTCGGTGTGCACCGCGGCGGCCATCGACGAGCCGGCGTAGGGCCCGTACGGGTTGACGGTGCCCGCGAACTGGCCGGCGCCCGCGCTGGACGCGAACTGCGGGTACTGGGCGGCGGACAGCGTGTCCGAGGTGACGCCGTAGGTGCCCGCGGTGTTCAGCGGGTTGCCGGGCGCGTCCCCGAGCGCTCCCGTGAAGCCGGCGAGCTTGCCGGAGCCGGTGAAGCCGTTGGCTCCCGGGGTGGACGTGCGGGAGTAGGCGCCGAGGTAGTACTGGCTGAAGTCGTTGGAGAGGTTGCCGCCGCCGAGGTCGACGTTGCCGCCGGCCTGCTCGCCCGCCTCGACGAGTTTCCCGCCCTCGTTGAGGAAGGCGCGCAGCTGGAGCTGGGTGGCGTTCGCGGGCCGTGCGGCTCCGGTGTAGTGGACGACCGTCCTGAAGTGGTCGAGCACGCCGAGCGCGTCGGGCGCGCCGAGGGTGGCCACGTCCCAGACGAGGGGCTTCTTCCCGTTGGCCTTCAGGGCGTCGACGTACGCCTGGGACTGCGTGGCGGCCGCGCCCTCCTCGGCGACGACGAGGGTGTCGGCGACGGGCCGGTCGGCGACGGTGTAGGTGAAGTGCGGACTGGAGGTCTTCTTGCCGCTCCTGGTCTCGCCGGTGAACCAGACCTCGACCTTGTCGCCCCGGTCGCCGTCCTTGACCTTGGCGCGGTACTCGTCGAAGTAGAGGTTGTCCGCGCCGCCGTAGGTCTCGCCGCCGCGCCAGGACTTGAGCGCCGCGTCCCGGGTCCGGCCGCCGTTGACGCGGTACTTGAGCTCCTTGTCGCGAACGGACTTGCGGACGACGACGGAGACCTCCTGGTCCGCCCCACGGGAGTACGACGTGGTGAAGGCGGCCGGGGTGAAGTCGGGGGCGTCGATGCCGACCGAGGACGAGGGCTGGTCGGGGTGGGCGGCGGTCTCCGCGACGGAGAGCGCGAACGGGACGTTCTTCTCGAACTCCTGCTCGATCAGCTTCTCGTCGTCCGGGAAGGTGAAGACCGAGGCGCAGTCCGCGGCGTTCCAGGCGTCGTTCGGGTCGAGGTTCGAGGCGGTCTGACAGGTCGACATCTCGGGGGTGAACATCGCCATGCCGTTGACGTTGCCCGCGTGGCCGTCCGCCTCACCGTTGGTGGTGTAGAGCTCCGAGGAGACCTGCGGGTGGTAGCCGGGGATCGCCGACTTCTCCGGGGTTCCGGCGAGCGACTTGTAGAGCACGTCGTCCGGGGTCGGCGTGGCCACCTGCCAGCCCACTCCGTAGAGGAGCAGTTCGGCGGCGGAGTGGTAGTTGATGCCGTACGTGAAGTCGACGCGCTTCTCGAAGGCGTCGAGGGCCCGGGTCTCGGGCTCGGAGCCGGGGGTCGCGCCGCGGTAGGTCTCACTGGTGGGGTTGGGGGACGAACCCTCGTCGTCGTAGCCCCACTTGTAGGCGAAGTTGCGGTTCAGGTCGACGCCGTCGCCGGTGGAGATGACGCCGTCGCCGTTCACGTCCCGCAGGTTCTTGCGCCACTGGCGCTCGTCCTCGCCCTGGAACGTGTAGTCGTAGCCGTCCGGGTTGGCCGACAGCACGAACCACAGTTCGGTCGAGTCCACGATCTTCTTGATGCGCTTGTCCGTGGAGTAGTTGTCCAGGTAGTAGTGCATCAGACGCCGGGTCATCTCGGGCGTGATCCACTCGCGCGCGTGCTGGTTGGACATGTACAGCACGGACGGCTTGGAGCCGTCCTTCGTCTTCTTCGCGCCCTTGGTCAGCTTCAGCGCGAGGATGTCCTGGCCCTTGAGGGTCTTGCCGATGGAGACGACCTTGGTGAGGTCGGGATGGGCCGCACCGGTCCTGACGATCTCCTCCTGGAGATTGCCCTTTCCGCTGTACGGCCGGAACACGCCTTGAGCCGCGCCCTCGACACGTGCCTCGGTCCTGGCCGACAGCGTGTGCTCGGTGAGCTCGACGCCCTGCTTCTCCAGCTTCCGCGCCTGCTTGTCGGTCAGGTAGACCTCGACCGCGCTCTTGCCGTTCTTCGCGGACCGGTCGCCGAGTTCGTGGCCGTCCTGCCCGGCCGCGAGCAGCAGGGGTATCTGCTGCTTGGTGACCTCGGCGTGGAACACCTTGACGGCGTTCGCGTCGGGTCCGGGTGAACTCCCGCTCTGCGCCTGGGCGACGGGCGCCATGCCCGCTCCGCCCAGCAGGAGTGCGCCCGCAGCGAGGATCGCTCTCGCTCTTGGTCTCATGAGCCCCCCTTGCGTGTGTCCGCCACAGTGGCGAACAGATGCCAGGCTCATGACACTTCATGGTCAAGTCAAGGGCGCCTCACAGACAGGCAAACGCCGGTGCCGATGTCCCAAGTTGGGGATGGCCCCCGCGGATTTGTTTTTATGGGGGGGAATGGGCCCCGCAAGCCCCCCAGTTTTGAGACCAATAAGAGGGGTTTGTTGT
>NZ_JBHWEL010000044.1:9836-70366 GCF_042734135.1 Streptomyces sp. NPDC059668
TTTTTCTACATCACCTTTCGAGCGGGCCACAAACCCCCCCCAAACGCGGGGGCGCCGTCCCCCCTGGGGCCCCCCCCCACCGGCGTATTGGATTTCCGGCGGCTCATCGGGCCGCTCAGCCCGCGAGGTTGTCCGCCATCTCCTCGGTGAGGTTGGACTCCGTACCCGGGATTCCCAGGTCCTGGGCCCGCTTGTCGGCCATGGCCAGCAGCCGTCGGATACGGCCGGCGACCGCGTCCTTGGTCAGCGGCGGGTCGGCGAGCGCGCCCAGCTCCTCCAGGGAGGCCTGCTTGTGCTCCATGCGCAGCCGTCCGGCCGCGGCGAGGTGCTCCGGCACCTCGTCGGCGAGGATCTCCAGGGCGCGCTGGACGCGTGCCCCGGCGGCGACGGCCGCGCGGGCGGAGCGGCGCAGGTTGGCGTCGTCGAAGTTGGCGAGCCGGTTGGCCGTGGCCCGGACCTCGCGGCGCATCCGCCGCTCCTCCCAGGCCAGTACGGACTCATGGGCGCCGAGGCGGGTCAGCAGCGCGCCGATCGCGTCCCCGTCCCGTACGACCACCCGGTCCACGCCGCGCACCTCGCGGGCCTTCGCCGCGATCGACAGCCGCCGGGCGGCGCCGACCAGCGCGAGCGCGGCCTCCGGGCCCGGGCAGGTCACCTCCAGCGAGGAGGAGCGGCCCGGCTCGGTCAGCGAGCCGTGCGCGAGGAAGGCCCCCCGCCAGGCCGCCTCCGCGTCGCAGGTGGCCCCCGAGACCACCTGCGGCGGAAGGCCCCTGATCGGGCGTCCACGGCCGTCCACGAGCCCGGTCTGGCGGGCCAGCTGGTCGCCGCCCGCCACCACGCGCACCACGTAGCGGGAGCCGCGGCGCAGGCCGCCGGGCGCCATCACGATCAGTTCGGAACTGTGGCCGAAGATCTCCAGGATGTCCCGCTTCAGCCGACGCGCCGCCATCGCGGTGTCCAGCTCCGCCTCGATCACGATCCGGCCGCTCACCAGGTGAAGGCCGCCCGCGAACCGCAGAATGGCGGAGACCTCCGCCTTTCTGCAGCAGGTCCGGGTGACGGGAAGCCGGGAGATCTCATCCTTCACCGCTGCCGTCATCGCCATGGGCCGATCCTTCCATGCATCCGAAAAATACGGTCGTACGCGGCGGCCAACAGCTCCGGGTCGTGCCGCGGAGATCCGTCGGTCCGGGCCACCGGCGCCAGCTCGACCGCGGCGCCGAGCCGCTTGGCAGCGTCGGTCAGTGAGTCGCGGTCGGGCACGGCGGCCTCGTCGGCCAGCACCACGTCCAGGGCGAGTTTAGGGGCGTGTCGTCCCAAAACCTCCAAATGACGCTGCGGAGAGAAGCCCTCGGTTTCTCCGGGCTGCGGGGCGAGGTTCAGGGAGAGTACCCGGCGGGCCTTCGTCTGCGTGAGGGCGTCCAGCAGCTCGGGGACGAGAAGGTGCGGAATCACCGAGGAGAACCAGGAGCCGGGACCCAGCACCACCCAGTCCGCGTCGAGGACCGCCGCGACGGCCTCGGGGACGGCGGGCGGGTCGTGCGGCACGACGTGCACGGACTGCACCTCGCCGGGGGTGAGCGCCACGGTGGCCTGCCCGCGGACCGTCTCCACCTCGTCGGGCCGGTCCGGACGGTGCCCCTTGACCAGGGCCTGAAGCTCCAGGGGCACGGCGGACATGGGCAGCACCCGGCCGTGCGCGCCCAGCAGCCGGCCGACCAGGTCCAGGGCCTGGACGTGGTCGCCGAGCTGTTCCCACAGGGCGACGATCAGCAGATTGCCGACCGCGTGCTCGTGCAGGTCGCCCTTGGACTGGAAACGGTGCTGGATGACGCGGGCCCAGGTCTGGCCCCAGTCGTCGTCGCCGCACAGCGCCGCCAGGGCCTTGCGCAGGTCGCCGGGGGGCAGCACGCCCAGCTCGTCGCGGAGGCGACCGCTGGAGCCGCCGTCGTCGGCCACGGTGACGACGGCGGTCAGGTCGCCGGTGATCCGGCGCAGCGCGGCGAGCGAGGCGGACAGGCCCATGCCGCCGCCCAGGGCGACGACCTTGGGCTGGGCACCGCGGCGGCGCGGCTTCGCGCCGCGTGTCTCGGCGGGTCTGCCGCCCTGTCCCTCCGCGGTGATCCTCCGCAGCCTGCTCAGCCGCAGTGCGGCACGTCCCGTCATTCGCGGCCCATGTCCCGGTGGACGACCACGGTCTCCACGCCCTGGGAGGCGAGGCGGGCGGCGAGCTTCTCGGAGGTGGCGACGGAGCGGTGCTTGCCGCCGGTGCAGCCGACCGCGATGGTCACGTAGCGCTTGCCCTCGCGGCGGTACCCGGCGGCGATCAGCTGGAGCAGCTCGGCGTAGCGGTCGAGGAACTCCTTGGCGCCGGGCTGGTTGAAGACGTAGGCCGCGACCTCCTCGTTGAGACCGGTGTAGGGGCGCAGCTCCGGGACCCAGTGGGGGTTCGGCAGGAAGCGCATGTCCACGACGAGGTCGGCGTCCACGGGAAGGCCGTACTTGAAGCCGAAGGACATGACGGTGGCCCGCAGCTCGGGCTCCTCCTCACCCGCGAACTGGGCGTCCATCTTCGCGCGCAGCTCGTGCACGTTGAGGCTGGAGGTGTCGATGACCAGGTCCGCGTCGCCGCGCAGCTCGCGCAGCAGCTCGCGTTCGGCGTCGATGCCGTCGACGATGCGGCCGTCGCCCTGGAGGGGGTGCGGGCGGCGCACGGACTCGAAGCGGCGCACCAGAACCTCGTCGGAGGACTCCAGGAAGACGATCCGCCGGGTGACGTTCTTCGCCTCCAGGTCGGCGAGCGACTCACGGAGGTTGTCGAAGAAGCGGCGGCCGCGTACGTCGACGACGACCGCGATCCGGGCCACGTTGCCCTGGGAGCGGGCGCCGAGCTCCACCATGGTGGGGATCAGCGCGGGCGGCAGGTTGTCCACGACGAACCAGCCGAGGTCCTCCAGGCACTTGGCGGCCGTCGACCGGCCCGCTCCGGACATCCCGGAGATGATCACCAGTTCGGGGATGGCGGCGTCGGCCGCCGCGGCCGTCTCCGTCGCCGTGTCTTCCTGTGTTCCCTGCGTTCCCTGTGTCGCGTCGGCGCCCTGCGGGGCGTCCTCTTGTCGGTCCTGGCGTTCGTTGTCGCTCATGTCTCCTGCCCCCGTCGCTCGTACGAGGTGCCCGCGGTCACGGGCTCCTCCGGGGAGTCCGGCGTCGTCCCGGGCTCCTCGTCTTCCATGATCTCTCCAGTCGCCGTGTTCACGGCGGGTGCGGCCGGAGCCGCCTGGGCGAGGGCCACGGCGATCGCCTCGGCCGTCTTGCGGCCTATGCCGGGAACTTCGCAGATCTGGTCGATTGTCGCGGATCGCAGCTTTTTCACGGAACCGAAATGCTTGATCAGCGCCTGTTTGCGTGTCTCGCCGAGACCCGGCACCTCGTCCAGCGGGCTCGCCTTGAAGCGCTTCGCCCGTTTGGCGCGCTGGTAGGTGATGGCGAAGCGGTGGGCCTCGTCACGGACGCGCTGGAGCAGGTACAGGCCCTCGCTGGTCCGCGGCAGGACCACCGGGTCGTCCTCGTCCGGCAGCCAGACCTCCTCCAGCCGCTTGGCCAGGCCGCAGACCGCGATGTCGTCGATGCCCAGCTCGTCGAGGGCCTTCTGGGCGGCCGCGACCTGCGGCCGGCCGCCGTCGACGACGACCAGCTGCGGCGGGTAGGCGAAGCGCTTGGGGCGGCCGTCGTCCTCGGTGAAGGCGTGTTCCCCGTCACCCGCCCCCTCGGCCTCGCCGTCCGTCCATTCGCCGGTCCGCTCCTTCTCGGCGAGGTAGCGCCGGAAGCGGCGGGTGATCACCTCGTGCATGGACCGGACGTCGTCCTGGCCCGCGAAGCCCTTGATCTGGAAGCGGCGGTACTCGCCCTTGCGCTGCAGTCCGTCCTCGAAGACCACCATGGACGCCACCACGTCGTCGCCCTGGAGGTGCGAGATGTCGTAGCACTCGATCCGGAGCGGCGCGCTGTCCAGGCCGAGGGCCTCGGCGATCTCCTCCAGGGCCCGGGAGCGGGTGGTGAGGTCGGAGGCGCGCTTGGTCTTGTGCAGGGCGAGCGCCTGGAGCGCGTTGCGCTGCACGGTCTCCATGAGCGCCTTCTTGTCGCCGCGCTGCGGGATGCGCAGGGACACGTTGGACCCGCGGCGCGCGGCCAGCCACTCCTGGACGGGCTCCACGAGGTCGGGCAGCGCCGGGACGAGCACCTCCTTGGGGACGGAGTCGCCCGTCTCCTCCCCGTAGAGCTGCTGGAGCGCGTGTTCGACCAGGTCACCGGTGGTGACGGCCTCCACCTTGTCGGTGACCCAGCCGCGCTGTCCGCGCACCCGGCCGCCGCGTACGTGGAAGATCTGCACGGCGGCTTCCAGCTCGTCCTCGGCCACGGCCATCAGATCGGCGTCGGTCGCGTCGGCGAGGACGACCGCGTTCTTCTCCATGGCCTTCTTCAGGGCCTCGATGTCGTCGCGCAGGCGGGCCGCCCGCTCGTACTCCATCTCCTCGGCCGCGTCCGTCATCCGCTGCTCCAGGCGGCGGATGTACGTCCCCGTGCGGCCGGCCATGAAGTCGCTGAACTCCTCGGCCAGTTCACGGTGCTCCTCGGCGGTGACGCGCCCGACGCAGGGGGCGGAGCACTTGCCGATGTACCCGAGGAGGCAGGGGCGGCCGGTGCGGGCGGCGTTCTTGAACACGCCGGCCGAGCAGGTGCGGACGGGGAAGACGCGCAGCAGCAGGTCCACGGTGTCGCGGATCGCCCACGCGTGCCCGTACGGCCCGAAGTAGCGCACGCCCTTGCGCTTGTGGCCGCGCATCACCTGGACGCGCGGGAACTCCTCGTTCATGGTCACCGCGAGGTACGGGTAGCTCTTGTCGTCGCGGTACTTGACGTTGAACCGGGGGTCGTACTCCTTGATCCAGGAGTATTCCAGCTGGAGCGCCTCGACCTCCGTGGACACCACCGTCCACTCCACGGAGGCCGCCGTGGTGACCATGGTGCGGGTGCGGGGGTGGAGATTCGTCAGGTCCTGGAAGTAACTGGCCAGGCGCTGGCGCAGGCTCTTCGCCTTCCCGACGTAGATCACCCGGCGGTGCTCGTCGCGGAACTTGTACACCCCTGGGGAGTCCGGGATCTGTCCCGGCTTGGGGCGGTAGCTGGAGGGGTCGGCCATGTCCCACACCCTACTGGCGCGGGCTGACACCGTGACGGCCTCCCGGCCCGCCGGTGGACGGGCCCGGCGGCGTCCGGGGCCCGGCGGGACTCCGGGAACGCCGGGAACGCCGGGCACACCACGGCCACCGGGGACTCCGGGGAGGGGACGGCGCGGCCTGGGTCAGGGCGGGGAGGCCGGGGACGGGACGCGGAGGCCGGGGAGGCCTGAGTCAGGGCGGGGAGGCCTGGGCGGCCGGTCCGGGCCGGTGGGCCGGTCCTGGTGCCGGCCGGCACCCCGGCCCCGATGCCCCGGGACGCTCGGCCACCAGCGTGACGCGCTCCCGACGATCCGGTGCCGACCGTGACCGGCCCGGCCCGCGTGTTCCCGCCGAAGTCGGCCACGGCCGGGTACCCGCCCGGGGAGCCCCTCGGCCTCCCTGCCCTGTCGGCGGGACGGGCGGGCGCGGCCGACGAACGCATCCGCGCCACGGGGCCGCCCGGGTTGGGCGTCAGGTGTTGTCGGGACTTGGTCAACACGCTTCAATGCGGGGGAACTCGGGGGCGTGGACGGGCGACGGGCGCGTGTGAACAGGACCCACGCGTCGGCCGGGCGTCCCCGGGAACCCTCGCGCGACGGTCTGACCAGCCGTTGTGAACTCCATAGAAAGGCCCCTGCATGCGGTACGGCACACAGCACGCGGACGTCGCCACGGCTGAACTGGAGACGGCCCTCGCGGGCGGCCCCTTCCATATCGCGCTGCGTGCCGCGATCACCGCACGCGGCCTGCCCCTGCAGCGCGTCCAGCACCATCTGTCGCGGTACGGGGTGAAGGTCGGGGTGACCAGCCTGAGCTACTGGCAGCAGGGCGCGCGGCGCCCGCAGCGCCCCGAGTCGCTGCGGGCCGTACGCGCGCTGGAGGAGATCCTCCAGCTCCCCGACGAGTCCCTGATCCGGCTTCTCACCAGGGCCGACGAGCGCTCCGAGCCCCAACGCCCCGGAGGCCGCTCGTACCGGTCCCTGGTGGAGGCCTCCGGGGTCCTGGAGGAGCTGCTGGCCGAGCTCCAGTCGACGCTCGACGGCGGACTGCACACGATCGGACACCACGAACGCGTACGGATCGGCGCGCACCGCGAGCTCCTGGCACGCGAGTCGCAGCACATAGTCCGCGCCCATAGAGACGGGGTGGACCGCTATGTGGCCATCCACCATGGCGATCCGGGTTGCGCTCCGGACCGTACGGGGGTCCGCGCCCTGGAGAACTGCCGTACGGGCCGGGTGCGATGGCACCGTGACACCGGGGTGCTGGTGGCCGAGCTGCTCTTCGACACACGGCTGCGCGCGGGCGACACGTTCCTCTTCCGCTACGCCTTCGAGGACGGCACGGCGGGAGCGTCCAGCGAGTACGTGCGCGGGTTCAGCTTCGCGGGCGGGCAGTACGCCCTCCAGGTGGGGTTCGCCGAGGAGGCGCTGCCGGTGCGGTGCCACCGCTTCACCCAGCACTCGGCCGCGGCACCGCGCAGCGGCCGCCAGGAGCTGCCGCTGAGCGGCCACCACCGCTCGGTGCACCTCGTCGAGCCGCGGGTGCGGTCGGGCATCGTGGGCATCGGCTGGGACTGGGAGTGATCCGGTCCCCGCGACCGCGGTGATCAGGCGCCGGGACCGGCGACGATCTTTCCGTCCTTTGCCTCCACGGGCAGTTCCTTCAGCGGCTCGGTGGCCGGTGCCCGCAGCACCTTGCCCGTCGCCGCGTCGAACTCGCTGCCGTGGCACGGGCAGACGAGGGTCGTGCCCTGGAGCTTGTTGATGGCGCACCCGGCGTGCGTGCAGATCGTGCTGAAGGCCTTGAGGACGCCGTTCCCGGCGCGGCTGACCACGACGTTCCGGTCCCGGTACAGCTTGGCACCGCCCTCGGCGATCTCGCTCTCGGCGCCCAGGTCGACGGGCGCGGTCGGCGTCGCCGGTGTCCCGCCGTCGCTTCCGCCGGAGCAGGCGGTGAGGGCGATCCCGGCGACGGGGGCGAGAGCCGCTCCTCGCAGGACGGTACGACGGCCGGGCATGGCGTCTCCACTGGTCGGGGCTGGATTCGCCTCGACGATACCGGTACGGGTCGCTCGCTCCCGAGCGGGGCGGGGGACGGGTGCCCCTGAGGACGTAAACGCTTACGCAACCGTTTACGCGCGTCGCCGTGTGCGATAGGTTCCCGCCGGGAAAGGCCACGGCGGGGAAGGGCTGGGCGATGGCGACGATGGTCGACGTGGCGGCGCGCGCGGGTGTGTCCGTGGCGACCGTCTCCCACGTCCTCAACGACACGCGCCCTGTACGGCCCCACACGCGGCAGGCCGTCCTCGACGCCGTCGACGCGCTCGGCTACACCCCCAACGCCCTGGCGCGTTCGCTGGTCACCTCGCGCACCCGGTCCATCGGCCTCGCGGTGTCGGCGATCAGCAACCCCTACTTCACGGACATCCTCCAGGGCGTCGAGGCGGGCGCCCTGGAACAGGGCTACGGCCTGCTCCTCGCCGACCCGCACGACGACCCCCGGCACGAGCGGAAGGTCGTCCAGCTGCTGCACGAGCGGCGGGTCGACGGACTGATCGTCGCCCCCTCGGCGGACCCCGACGCGCTGCTGCGCTACCTCGGCCGGCACGAGGTTCCGACCGTCTTCCTGGACCGCCTGGTCGAGGCACCGGCCGGCCACTCCTTCGCCTTCGACCAGGTCTGCACCGAGAACGCGGCCCCCATGGCACAGCTGGTCGCCCATCTCGCCGGGCTCGGCCACCGGCGCATCGGTCTCGTCGCCGGCCTGCCGGGCCTGAGCACCACCACCGAGCGGGTCTCCGGCTACCGCCACGGTCTCGCGGGGGCCGGACTCCCGTACGACGAACGGCTCGTGGCGCACGGCGACTCCGTGACGGAGGCGGCCGAGCGCGCCACCGGAGCCCTGCTCTCCCTCGGCGCGCCGCCCACCGCTCTCGTCACCGCGAACAACGCGATGACCATCGGGGCGCTGCGCACCCTGCGCGAGCACGGCCTGTCCGTACCGGACGACCTGGCGCTGTGCTGCTTCGACGACTTCGCCTGGGCGGACCTGTTCGCGCCCCGGCTGACCGCGATCTCGCAGCCCAGCAAGGAGATCGGGGAACAGGCCGTCCGACTGCTCCTGGAACGGCTGGCCGAGCCGGAGCTGCCCGGCCGGACGGTCCGGCTCCCGTGCGCCTTCGTCCACCGCGGCTCGTGCGGCTGCGCCGAGATCCTCCGCCCCGAGATTCCCGAGAGCCCCGCGAAAGGATCCCTGTCGTGATCGTCGTCGCCGGTGAGGCCCTGATCGACCTGGTGCCGCAGGGTGCGGGCGCGCTCGTGCACCTGCGGCCCGCGCGAGGTGGCGGGCCCTACAACACCGCGGTGGCACTGGGCCGCCTCGGCTCCCCCACCGTCTTCTGCTCCCGTGTCTCGAACGACGCCTTCGGCGAGGCGCTGCTGGGCGGGCTGCGGGAGGCGGGCGTCGACGTGTCCTCGGTGCAGCGCGGCGCGGAGCCGACGACGCTGGCGGTCGCCACCGTCGACGCGGACGGTTCGGCCGCGTACTCCTTCTACGTGGAGGGCACGGCGGACCGTCTGTTCACCGCACCGGACCGGCTTCCCGACAGCGTGCGCGCGGTGTCCTTCGGGACGGTCTCCCTGGTCCTGGAACCCGGCGCGAGCGCCTACGAGACGCTGCTGCGGACCGCCGCCGAGCGGGGTGTGTTCACCGCGCTCGACCCGAACGTCCGGGCAGGGCTGATCCCCGACGCGGACGCCTACCGCGCCCGCTTCAGGAGCTGGCTGTCCTCGGTGTCGCTCCTCAAGCTCTCCGAGGAGGACGCAGGGTGGCTGGGCGGCACCCCGCGCGAGTGGCTGGCGTCCGGTCCCGCGGCCGTCGTGATCACCCGGGGCGGCGACGGTCTGACGGTGTTCACCCGGGGTGGCGGCGTCCACTCCGTGCCCGGTGAACCGGTCGAGGTCGTGGACACCATCGGCGCGGGTGACACGGTGAACGCGGCCCTGTTGCACGGCCTGGCCGCACGGGACGCGCTCTCTCCCGCCGCCCTGGCGGACCTGGACGCCGAGGACTGGACCGAGCTGCTGCGGTTCGCGGCCCGCGCGGCGGCGATCACCTGCTCACGCGCGGGCGCGGAACCGCCGTACGCCGCCGAACTCGACGCCCTCTGACGTCTCCGGGGACCCGAGATCACCGGGGCCCCTTCGCAAGCGGCCGGGTCAGCGGGATCGTCAGCGGCGGCCGGGTCGGCAACCGCGGCCGGGTCGGCAGAATCGTCGGCGGCGCCGGCCCGGGACCCGTACCCGTCGAACCGGCCCGGGATCTGAGCCGGGACCGGCCCGGCGCGGCGGCGACCGCCCGGCGGCCCGCCCACGGCAGGCGGTCGAACGGGCGACGGTCGAACGGACGGCGGTCAAGCGCGCGGGCCCCGCGGGGAGTTCCCGCGAGGCCCGATTCCCGCCGCCGTGTCAGGCCTTGCGAGCCCGCGTGGTCTTCTTCGCGGGTGTCGCCTTCTTGGCCGCCGTGCTCTTCGTGGCCGCGGCCGCCTTCTTCGTGGCCGTGTTGTTGACGGCCTTCGTGGCCGTCTTCCTGGCCGCCGTCTTGGCCGCCACCGCCTTCTTGGCCACCGTCTTACGGGGGGCCTTCACGGCGGCGCCGTCACTGATCCGGTCGGCGCCCAGGATCTCGCGGAGGAACTTGCCGGTGTGGCTGGTCGGGACCCCGGCGACCTCCTCGGGCGTGCCCTCGGCGACGACGAGACCGCCGCCGTTGCCGCCTTCGGGACCCATGTCGACGACCCAGTCGGCGGTCTTGATGACATCGAGGTTGTGCTCGATCACGATGACGGTGTTGCCCTTGTCGACCAGACCGGACAGCACCGTGATGAGCTTGCTGATGTCCTCGAAGTGCAGACCGGTGGTCGGCTCGTCCAGTACGTACACCGTGCGTCCCGTGGAGCGCTTCTGGAGCTCGCTCGCGAGCTTGACGCGCTGGGCCTCGCCGCCGGACAGCGTGGGCGCGGACTGGCCGAGCCTGACGTAGCCGAGACCGACGTCGTTGAGCGTCCTGAGGTGCCGGGCGATGGCGGGGACGGCCTCGAAGAAGTCGAGGGCCTCCTCGATCGGCATGTCCAGGACCTCGGAGATGGACTTGCCCTTGTAGTGGACCTCCAGGGTCTCCCGGTTGTAGCGCGCCCCGTGACACACCTCGCAGGGGACGTAGACGTCCGGCAGGAAGTTCATCTCGATCTTGATCGTGCCGTCGCCCGAGCAGTTCTCGCAGCGGCCGCCCTTGACGTTGAAGGAGAAGCGGCCGGGCAGATAGCCCCGCACCTTCGCCTCGGTCGTCTCGGCGAACAGCCTGCGGACGTGGTCGAAGACCCCGGTGTAGGTCGCCGGGTTCGAACGGGGGGTGCGGCCGATCGGCGACTGGTCGACGTGCACGACCTTGTCGACGAGGTCGTCGCCCTCGACCCGGGTGTGCCGGCCGGGAACGCTCCGGGCGCCGTTGAGCTCACGCGCCAGGTGCGTGTACAGGATGTCGTTCACCAGCGTGGACTTGCCGGAACCCGAGACACCCGTGACGGCCGTGAGCACGCCCAAGGGGAAGGACACGTCGATGTCCTGGAGGTTGTTCTCCCGGGCGCCGTGCACCGTGAGGCTGCGGCCGGGGTCCACGGGGCGGCGGATGTCGGGGAGCGGGATCTGCCTCTTGCCCGACAGGTACTGGCCGGTCATCGACTCGGTGTTGGCGAGCAGCTCCTTCAAGGGGCCGCTGTGCACGACCTTGCCGCCGTGCTCGCCCGCTCCGGGGCCGATGTCGACGACCCAGTCGGCGACCTTGATGGTGTCCTCGTCGTGCTCGACGACGATCAGCGTGTTGCCCATGTCGCGCAGCCGGACGAGGGTCTCGATCAGGCGGTGGTTGTCGCGCTGGTGCAGACCGATGGAGGGCTCGTCGAGGACGTACAGGACGCCGACGAGGCCGGAGCCGATCTGGGTGGCCAGGCGGATGCGCTGGGCCTCACCGCCGGAGAGGGTACCGGCCGCGCGGTTGAGCGAGAGGTAGTCGAGGCCCACGTCGACCAGGAAGCGCAGCCGTTCGTTGACCTCCTTCAGGACGCGTTCGGCGATCTTCTTGTCGCGGGCGTCGAGCTTCAGCTCACCCAGGAAGTCCGCGCAGTCGCTGATCGACATCGCGGAGACCTCGGCGATCGACTTCTCCATGACGGTGACCGCGAGGATGAGGGGCTTGAGGCGCGTGCCCTCACACGTGGGGCAGGGCACCTCGCGCATGTAGCCCTCGAAGCGCTCACGGCTGGCGTCGCTCTCGGCCTCGCTGTGCCGCCGCTTGACGAAGGGGACGGCTCCTTCGAAGGGCGTGGTGTAGACGCGCTCGCGGCCGTACCTGTTGCGGTACCGCACCTCGATCTGCGTCTTGTGGCCGTAGAGCAGGGCCTTCTTGGCGCGCTGCGGGAGACCGGCGAAGGGGATGTCGGTCCGGAACCCCAACGCGTCCGCGAGGGCTCCGACGAGCCGCCCGAAGTAGTCCTTGGTGTGTCCGTGCGACCAGGGGTGGATGGCTCCCTCGTCGAGCGACTTGTCCTCGTCGGGGACGATCAGCTCGGGGTCGACCTCCATGCGCGTGCCAATGCCGGTGCACTCGGGGCAGGCGCCGAAGGGCGAGTTGAAGGAGAAGGAGCGGGGTTCCAGCTCCTCGAAGGAGAGGTCGTCGTACGGGCAGTACAGGTGCTCCGAGTACATGCGCTCGCGCTCGGGGTCGTCCTGCGGGAGGTCGACGAAGTCGAGCACGACCATGCCGCCGGAGAGGCCGAGGGCCGTCTCCACGGAGTCGGTGAGGCGGCGCTTGGCGGTGTCCTTGACCGTGAGGCGGTCGATGACCACCTCGATGGTGTGCTTCTCCTGCTTCTTCAGCGTGGGCGGCTCGGTGAGCTGGATCGTCTCGCCGTCGACCCTGGCCCGGCTGTACCCCTTGGTCTGGAGGTCGGCGAAGAGGTCGACGAACTCGCCCTTGCGCTCGCGCACCAGCGGGGAGAGCACCTGGAAGCGGCTGCCCTCCGGCAGCTCCAGGACCCTGTCGACGATGGCCTGCGGCGACTGACGCGTGATGGGACGGCCGCACTCGGGGCAGTGTGGCTTGCCGATGCGCGCGAAGAGCAGACGCAGGTAGTCGTAGACCTCGGTGATGGTGCCGACCGTCGAGCGCGGGTTGCGCGAGGTCGACTTCTGGTCGATGGAGACCGCCGGGGAGAGGCCTTCGATGAAGTCGACGTCCGGCTTGTCCATCTGGCCGAGGAACTGCCGGGCGTACGACGAGAGGGACTCGACGTAGCGTCGCTGCCCCTCGGCGAAGATGGTGTCGAAGGCCAGCGAGGACTTGCCCGACCCCGACAGGCCCGTGAAGACGATGAGCGAGTCGCGCGGGAGGTCGAGCGAGACATTCTTGAGATTGTGCTCGCGCGCTCCACGGACGATGAGACGGTCGGCCACGCCGGTCCGCACCTTTCTTGAGAGAAGTGACAGGGGCGGGGCCCCCGTCGTTTTCAGACTAGGGGGAGCCACTGACAGCGCCGGTTGCTTTCTCTGGTTCAAACAAACCCGGACTCTCCAGCATGCCCGACGCCGCGCCCGAGCTTATAGCACGCGCATTCGATTTGCGGGGCCGGCCGACCACCTTCACCCATACGTGTGGCCGGGCTAGGGTCGGCCACATGATGGATCATGTGCGCGACCTGGCGTCTGTACGTGACGCGACCGAACGGCTGCTCAGCGCTGCCGCCGAACTGGACAACGCTTCCGTGTCCGAGCCGTCACGGCTGCCCGGCTGGAACCGTGGCCATGTGCTCGCCCACCTCGCCCGCAACGCGGACGCACTGGTGAACGTCCTCGGCGGGCGCCCCATGTACGTCTCCGGGGACGCCCGGGACGCCGACATCGAGCGGGACGCCCCGCGCCCCCTGGACGTACAGCTGCTGGATCTCCGCGAGAGCGCGGCCCGCTTCCAGGAGAGCGGGGACGCACCCGCGGACTGGTCCCGCACGGTGGAGCTGCGCAACGGGGTCACCGACACCGCGGCCCGGGTGCCGTTCCGGCGGTGGGTCGAGGTCGCGCTGCACCATGTCGACCTCGGGATCGGGTACGAGTTGGAGGACCTGCCGGCGGAGTTCGTGACGAGGGAGATCGACTTCCTCGCGGAGCGGTTCGGCGGGCACGGGGACGTGCCGAAGACGGGGCTGGCCACCGACGGAGGCCAGGTCTGGACGACCGGCGGTGGCGCCGTCGGCGGGCCGGTGGCCGTGCGCGGTCCGGCCCCCGACCTGCTCGGCTGGCTCTGCGGCCGGCGCGACGGATCCGCGCTGCGGGTCGAGGGCGGAACGCTGCCGCCGCTCCCGCCCTTGTAGGCCCGTACGGACCTCGGGTCCCCTCCCCCGCCTATAGGCTGGCCGCCATGACGTACAGCGGAGCGGTGAAGGTCGGCGGACCCGCCGAAGTGCACGAGCTGCAGAACCTGATGATCTCCAAGGTCGCGGTCGGCCCGATGGACAACAACGCCTATCTGCTGCGCTGCCGGGCCACCGACGAGCAGTTGCTGATCGACGCCGCCAACGACGCCTCGACCCTGCTCACGCTGATCGGTGACGACGGCATCGCGTCCGTCGTCACCACCCACCGGCACGGCGACCACTGGCAGGCGCTCGACGAGGTCGTGGCGGCCACCGGGGCCCGCACCTACGCGGGCCGGGACGACGCGGAGGGCATCCCGGTGCCCACCGACGTCCTGGTCGGCGACGGCGACACGATCCGGGTGGGGCGCGTGGAGCTCACCGCGCGCCACCTGGTGGGACACACGCCGGGCTCGATCGCCCTGGTCTACGACGACCCGCACGGGCACCCCCATGTGTTCACGGGGGACTGCCTCTTCCCTGGCGGTGTGGGCAACACACGCAAGGACCCGGAGGCGTTCGCCAGCCTCATCCACGACGTGGAGACGAAGATCTTCGCCCCGCTGCCGGACGAGACCTGGGTCTACCCGGGGCACGGCAACGACACGACCCTGGGCGCCGAGCGTCCGCACCTGCCGGAGTGGCACGCGCGCGGCTGGTGATCGGGCCGTCCGGCGGAACCCTTGCCCCGGCTCGGGGCGTGAGGCCGTCGGGAGTGCGGCCGTCGTGCGCGCGCCCCGTGTGAAGCGGACGCACGCGCCGGTGCCCCGCGCGCGCTCCCGGCGTGCGCCGTGGTGCAGTCCACTGGAAGCAGCCCCGCACAGGATGACGGCTCCTGTGGTGGGACAGGCCGCCGGCCTTCGATTCCCGCCCTCGGCCGGCGGCCCCGGCGAAGCCCCCGCCGGACCGCTCGGCCGGACTTCTCGCCGAGCGTTCACGCGACTGCAACACCCGTTCCCACCATGCGGACAATTACCGCTGTGACCTCGACAGACGGCATGGTGCACTGCCACTCTCCCGCCATGCCTCTCGCCCAACGCGCCCTGCGCCGCGCCGCGTCCACCGCCACCGTCGCCCTGCTCGCCGTCGCCGTGGGCTGTGCCCCGCAGCCGGAGGACAAGGCCTCCGCCAAGGCCTCCGGGAAAACCGGCGGGACCTGCGCGAAGGGCGCGTTGGCCACCCGGACCTCCGGCCAACTGACGGTCGCGACCGACCAACCCGCGTACGAACCGTGGTTCAAGGACGACAAGCCCGCCAACGGCAAGGGCTTCGAATCGGCGGTCGCCTACGCCGTGGCGAAGCAGCTCGGCTACGCCCGGTCCCAGGTCGTCTGGCAGACCGTCCCCTTCAACAAGGCCTTCGCGCCCGGTGAGAAGACCTTCGACTTCGACGTCAACCAGGTGTCGATCAGTGCCGAGCGCAAGAAGGCCGTGGACTTCTCGTCCGGTTACTACGACGTCCGCCAGGCCGTCATCGCGCTCAAGGGCTCCAAGGCGGCCGGGGCGAAGAGCCTCGCGGACCTCAAGGGCGTGAAACTCGGTGCCCAGGTCGGCACGACCAGCCTGGACTACATCGACGACGTCGTGAAGCCGGACCGGCAGCCCGCCGCGTACGCCAAGAACGACCAGGCCAAGTCCGCGCTGAAGAACGGTCAGGTCGACGCCATCGTGGTCGATCTGCCGACCGCCTTCTACATCACCGCGGCCGAGGTGACGGACGCGAAGATCGTCGGGCAGTTCGAGAACACCGGCGGCACCCCCGAGCAGTTCGGACTCGTCCTCGACAAGGGCAGCGCGCTCACCTCGTGCGTGACGAAGGCCGTGGACGCCCTGCGCGAGGACGGCACGCTCGCCTCGATCGAGAAGCAGTGGCTGTCCGAGGCCGTCGACGCTCCGGTGCTCAAGTGACGGTCACGAAGGAGGAGTCGGGAGAGGGCCCGGCAGAGCACTCCGGCGAGGGTGACCCGTCCGAGGCGTACGTCCCGTCACCGCGACGCGTCGAACGAGAGCGCTACAAGCGTGCCCGTGCCCGCCGCGCGACCGCGATCGCCGCGCTCTCCACCCTGGTGACCGGAGCCGCCCTCTACCTCGTCGTCGTCAGCGCGCCCGGCTGGCAGCGCACCAAGGAGACGTTCTTCGACGGCCGGTACGCGCGCGAGGCGTTCCCGAAGGTCCTGGAAGGGCTCTGGCTCAACGTCCGGCTGCTCCTGGTCTGCGGTGCGGCCGTCCTCGTCCTGGGCATGCTGATCGCCGTCGCCCGTACCCTGCGCGGCCCGGTGTTCTTCCCGGTGCGCGCGCTCGCCGCCGCCTACACGGACTTCTTCCGCGGACTTCCGCTGATCATCAACCTGATGATCGTGGTCCTGGGCGTGCCCGCGCTGCGGCTGCAGGGCGTCACCGTGGACCCGGTGCTGCTCGGCGGAACGGCACTCACCCTCACGTACTCGGCCTACGTCGCCGAGGTGTTCCGGGCCGGCATCGAGTCCGTGCACCCCTCGCAGCGCGCGGCCGCCCGCGCGCTCGGTCTCACCAACCGGCAGGCCCTGCGGTACGTGATCCTCCCCCAGGCCGTGCGCCGCCAGGTTCCGCCGCTCCTCAACGACCTGGTGTCCCTCCAGAAGGACACCGGGCTCGTGTCGATCGGGGGCGCGGTCGACGCGGTGCGCGCCGCGGACATCATCGTGGGCCGCAGCCTCAACTACACGCCGTACATCGTCGCGGGCCTGGTCTTCGTCGCACTGACCATCCCGATGACCCGCTTCACGGACTGGGTCACGGCCCGGATGGACCGTCAGCGGACTCAGGGAGGGGCCCTATGACCGACACCCCGGTGCTGCGGATGGAGTCCGTCCGCAAGACCTTCGGCGAGACGGTGGTCCTGCGGGACGTCGACCTGGACGTCGCCCCGCACACGGTGACCGCGCTGATCGGCACCTCCGGCTCGGGCAAGTCGACGCTGCTGCGCTGCGCGAACCTCCTGGAGGAGATCGACGACGGCGCGATCTGGCTCGACGACGAGGAGATCACCCATCCGCGGGCCGACCAGGACGCCGTGCGCCGCCGCATCGGCGTGGTCTTCCAGGCGTACAACCTCTTTCCGCACATGACGGTCCTGGAGAACATCACGCTCGCACCGCGCCGTGTGCACGGCGCGAGCCGCGCCGAGGCGGAGGCGCACGCCCGGGAACTGCTCGACCGGCTCGGTCTCGGCGCCAAGGCCGGCGAGTACCCCGACCGGCTCAGCGGCGGCCAGCAGCAGCGGGCCGCGATCGTCCGGGCGTTGGCCGTACGTCCCCGGCTGCTGCTGCTCGACGAGATCACCGCGGCCCTCGACCCGGAACTCGTGGGCGAGGTCCTGGCCGTCGTCCGGGATCTGAAGGACGAGGGAATGACCATGGTGCTCGCCACCCACGAGATGGGCTTCGCCCGCGAGGTGGCCGACCAGGTGTGCTTCCTGGACGGCGGTGTGATCCTCGAACGCGGCACGGCCTCGGAGGTCTTCGGGAACCCGCGTGAGGAACGCACCCGGCGGTTCCTGAGCCGGATCGTGGAGGCCGGACGGCTCTGAACCGCGCCTGCTGCCGGTCAGGCCTCCGTCTTCCCCGTTCCCGCCAGCGCCGCGACCCGCTCCACCGCGAACGCGTACCCCTGCACACCGCATCCCGCGATGACCCCGTCCGCGCGCAGCGAGACGTACGAGTGGTGCCGGAACTGTTCGCGCTGGTGGATGTTGGAGATGTGGACCTCCACCACCGGCAGACCGTCACAGGTGTTGAGCGCGTCGAGGATCGCGACGGAGGTGTGCGAGTAGGCGGCCGGGTTGATCACGATCCCGGCGTGGTTCCCGCGCGCCTCGTGGATCCAGTCGACCAGTTCGCCCTCGTGGTTGGACTGGCGGAAGTCCACCGTGCCGCCGTGCGCGGACGCCGTCCTGGCGCACAGGGCCTCGACGTCGGCGAGCGTGTCGGAACCGTAGATCTCCGGCTGCCGCTGCCCGAGCAGGTTCAGATTGGGCCCGTTGAGAATCATGATCGGGGCGGTGGCGAGGGTGCGGGGCACGGTTCCTCCGGTCCTTCCAGGTCTGCCGGCCCTTCGAGGACCGCTGCTCGGACCCCGGTCTATCACGGTGCGACGTTTCCGCGACCGTCCGTACGCCCCTCCTGACCGGTCCCCCGACCTGATGAACGTCTTCGACGGTGACCGGGAGCACGACGATCCCCGCCCCTTCGTCCTTTGTGGCGGAGCGCGAACCGGACCGACGGGGCCCGCCGGGCGCATCACCGTCACCTGCTGACGCACCCCGCGCTCCCGTACGCCCCCCGTAACCGTTGGTCACCGTGGGTAGTTGACGCGGCATGCACGACGTACGCTCCGTGAGGGCACCCTCCATGCTCCGGCTCGCGGCCGCCTCGCTCGTCGGGACGGCCATCGAGTTCTACGACTTCTTCGTCTACGGGACCGCTGCCGCCCTCGTCCTCGGGCCACTGTTCTTCCCGACGTTCTCGCCGCTGGCGGGGACGCTCGCGGCCTTCGCGACGTTCGGCGTCGGATTTGTCGCCCGTCCGCTCGGCTCGGTGCTGTTCGGACACATCGGGGACCGACGCGGTCGCCGTCCGGTACTCGTCGCCTCACTGCTGCTGACCGGCGTCGCGACGGTCGCGGTCGGCTGCGTACCGACGTACGACACCCTCGGTGTGGCCGCTCCCGCGCTCCTTCTCGTGCTGCGCTTCCTGCAAGGGCTCGGGCTCGGCGGGGAATGGGGCGGGGCGGTACTGCTGACCGCCGAGCACGCGCCCGCGGAGCGCCGCGGGCTGTGGTCCAGCTTCCCGCAGATGGGTCCCTCGCTCGGGTTCGTGCTGGCCAACGGCGTGATGCTGGTGCTGTCGGCGACCCTGTCCGACGCGCAGTTCGCCGAGTGGGGGTGGCGGGTGCCGTTCTGGGCCTCGGGCGTTCTCGCGGCGGCGGGGCTGTGGCTGCGCGGCTCACTCGAGGAGAGTCCGCGGTTCCTGGAGGTGCGGGACCACTCGCGCGCGCCGATCGTCGAGGTGGTGCGCCACCACTGGCGGCTGGTGCTGCTGACGGCCGGCGGGCTCGCGGTCGGCTACGCGGTCTTCTACGCGGTGACGACCTGGGCGCTCGCCTACGGTGTCGAGCGGCTCGGTGTGAGCCGTACCGTCATGCTGGCCTGCATCATGGCGGCCGTGGTGGTGAAGGGTTCCTTGACGCCCGTTTTCGCGCTGCTCGGCGACCGTTACGGACGGCGGCCGCTGTGCCTGGCGGGGTGCACGGCCGCCGCGCTGTGGATGTTCCCGATGATCGCGCTGCTGTCCACCGGCGAACCGCTTCTCATGTTCCTCGGGTTCCTGGTCGCGCTGCTCGCCTTCATCACGATGTTCGCCGTGATCGCCGCGTATCTTCCGGAGTTGTACGAGCCCCGGGTGCGCTGCACGGGCGCGGCGGTGGGCTACAACCTGGGCGGGGTCCTCGGGGGCGCGCTCACGCCGATCGTGGCGACGGCGGTGGCCGACGGAGAGCGGGTTCCCTGGGGCGTGGCCGCGTATCTGACCGGGGTCGCGCTGCTCAGTCTGGGATGCTTCGCGCTGCTGCCGGAGACCCGGCCGGTGCCCCGCCTGGCCGTCTCGGCCGTCACCGACTGACGACCGGTGGCCGAGCGTCGGCCGAGCGCCGGGGCGACCGACTAGCGGGCGGTGCCGTCTAAGGGGTGACCGCCAGTTCCAGGTACGCGGCGAACAGCACCAGATGGACGCCCCCCTGGAGGGGTGTGGCGCGCCCCGGGACGACCGTCAGGGAGCTCACCACCACGGTCAGCACGAGCAGCACCATGTGGGTGGGGCCGAGGCCGAGGACGAGCGGCCCGGAGAGCCAGACGGACGCCAGCGCGACGGCGGGAATCGTCAGGCCGATGCTGGCCATCGCGGAGCCGAGGGCCAGGTTGAGACTGGTCTGCACGCGGTCGCGACGGGCCGACCGGAGCGCGGCGATGGTCTCGGGCAGCAGAACGAGCAGTGCGATGATCACGCCGACCACGGACTGCGGCATGCCCGCCGCCTCGACACCGGACTCGATCGTGGGCGAGACGCCCTTGGCGAGACCGACCACGCCGACGAGCGCGAGGGCGAGCAGCCCCAGGCTGATCCGCGCGGCGCGGGCGGACGGTGCGTCCGCGTGGTCGTCCACGTCGATCACCTGGCCCTGGCGGGTGATCGGGAGGAAGTAGTCGCGGTGCCGCACGGTCTGGGTCGCCACGAACAGGCCGTACAGGACGAGTGAAGCGAGCGCGGCGAAGGTGAGCTGGGCCGTGGAGAACTCGGGGCCCGGCTTGCTGGTGGTGAAGGTCGGGAAGACCAGGCTGAGTGTGGCGAGCGTCGCGACCGTCGCCAGGGCCGCGCCGGTTCCCTCGGCGTTGAAGACGGCGAGCCCGTGGCGCAGGGAGGCGACGAGCAGACACACCCCGACGATGCCGTTGCAGGTGATCATCACCGCCGCGAAGACCGTGTCGCGGGCGAGGGTCGAGCTCTTGGCGCCACCGTCCGCCATCAGGGTGACGATCAGGGCCACCTCGATGATCGTGACCGCGACGGCGAGGACGAGGGAGCCGAAGGGCTCACCCACCCGGTGCGCCACCACCTCCGCGTGGTGGACGGCTGCCAGCACCGCCCCGGCGAGGACCACGGTCACCAGCGCGACCACCGCGCCGGGCAGGCCTCGCCCCCAGGTGAAGACGAGCAGCACCACCGCGGCCACGGGCACGACGGCCGTCCACCGTGTCAGGAGCGACCGGAGCGGAACGATCATGCAGCGATCGTCGCAGGCGTGGACGGCCCCCGCATTCCGGTGGCGCGCCGCTCCGGGCGACCGCGAACACCGGGAGGGTCGCACGGCGGTTCACCGCGCGACCCTCCCGGGACGCTTGTTCCTGGGCCCGACGGGCTCAGACGTCGATGCTGTCCTTCTGGGCGCCTTCGGAGTTCTCCCGCGCCGCCTGCCTCCTGGTGGCCGTCAGGCTGGTGATCGTCGTGACGACCAGGACCGCGCAGATGACGCCGAGCGAGACCGGGATGGATATCTCGGGGACATGGACGCCGGACTCGTGGAGAGCGTGCAGCACGAGCTTGACGCCGATGAAGCCGAGGATGACCGACAGGCCGTAGGAGAGGTGGACCAGCTTCTTGAGCAGGCCGCCGATCAGGAAGTACAGCTGCCGCAGACCCATCAGCGCGAACGCGTTGGCCGTGAAGACGATGTACGGGTCCTGGGTGAGGCCGAAGATCGCGGGGATGGAGTCCAGCGCGAAGAGGACGTCCGTGGTGCCGATCGCGAGCATCACGACCAGCATCGGCGTCATGACGCGCTTGCCGTTCTGCTGGATCCACAGCTTGGTGCCGTGGTACCGGTCGGCTACCCCGAAGCGCTTCTCCGCGGCCTTGAGCAGGCGGTTCTCCTCGAACTCCTCCTCGTCCTCGTCGGCCCGGGCCTCCTGGATCAGCTTCCAGGCCGTGTAGATGAGGAACGCGCCGAAGATGTAGAAGACCCACGCGAAGTTCGCGATGATCGCGGCGCCCGCGGCGATGAAGATCGCGCGCAGGACCAGGGCTATGAGCACACCGACGAGGAGCACGCGCTGCTGGTACTGCGAGGGCACCGCGAACTTCGCCATGATCAGGACGAAGACGAAGAGGTTGTCCACGCTCAGCGACTTCTCGGTGATGAAGCCCGCGAAGAACTCGCCGGCCGGCTGGCCGCCGGAGAAGACGAGCAGCCCCAGCCCGAACAGTCCGGCCAGAGCGATCCAGACGAGCGTCCAGATTCCGGCTTCCTTGATCGATACGTCGTGCGGTTTGCGGCCGATGAAGAAGTCGACCGCGATGAGGGCGGCAAGGCCCAGGATCGTGAGGACCCAAAGGGTCAAGGAAACATCCACTGCGCCTCCGGCAGTACGTAACGGCAGATTTCAGCGTCGTCGCTACCGGAGGTCTCTTCCACCCGTGTCCGGTGGGGCGCGTGAGGCGCCTTCCGGTCGCGGGCCGGCGCCCCGGGATCTGGCCAGATCCGTATTGACGGGTACGCCGCAGCAGGTAGGGAGTACTCCCCTCCGTGAGAACGAGAGTACCCGAATTACCAAGTAAAGGTAAAGGGATTGGTAAAAGAAACACCAAATGAGCAGGTCAGAGCAACTTTACCGATGCTTGGTGAAGCGCTTCGAAGGGTCAGCGGTTCCATGGGCGACGGGCCGCCGCGACCTGGGAGAGCACCTGCTGGAGCACCTGGCTGCCCGCCGGGACGAGCGCGGGCTCGTACGTCCAGGCGTGACCGACCCACGGGTCCGCGAGGTGGTCGTCGGGCACCGGCGTGAGCCGCAGCAGCGCACGCCACAAGGGGTCCAGCAGAGGCCCGAAGCCCGCGGTGTCCTCCCGGTCGGCCACCAGCATCAGATGGACGCCGACGGCCGGTCCCTCGTCCGCGAGATACCGCAGCTGGGTGACGGCGCGGTCGTCGAAGCCGTGCGGGAAGTCGTTGACGATCAGCAACTGCTCCGCCGTGTCGAGGCCGGGCGGCAGCGAGTCCGCGGCTCCGCCGCGCACCGCCATCTGCACCAGGTCCACACGCTGGGTGAGCCGGGCCAGGACGTCGGCCACACCCGTGGCACCGGCGGCGGGCGGACCGGCCAGCACCCCCGAGCGCACCAGCGGCGCGAGGGACGAGGCCGCGGTACCGGCCGGATCGATGACGTGCACGCTGAACTCGCCCGCGGGATAGACGGCGAGCAGCCGCGCGGCGTTCGCCACCGCCGCGTCCATCGCGAGCCGGCGCAGCTCGTCGGAGTCGGCGATCGAGTCCTCCCGGGTGACTCGTCCGCTGTCGATCCACAGACCGCGCTCCAGCGGCAGCCGGACCAGCAGTGGAATGCTCAGTTCCTCGCTCTCGGGCAGATGGAGGTCGCCGAGACGCACCGCCATGGGTATCTCCATGGGCACCCGGTAGCCGTGCCAGACCGGGTTGTCCCAGCGTGCGTACGCCGCGGGCAGCGCGGGCTCGACGACGTCGGCCTCCGCGGCGAGCTGGGCGAGGTCGCGGTCGAGCGCCGCGCGCGCCTGGTCGACCAGGTCGGCGTGCCTGGACTGGGCGGCCTCGCGGGCCGCGTCGCCCTGCCCGCCGATCCGGCTGCGCGGGTCGGACAGGGCCCTGTCGAGTTCCTGCTCCATGCGCGAGTCGGCGAAGTCCACGGCACTGCGATAGGCGGCCGTGGTCCGGGCCAGGTCCTCGAACATCCCCCACACCTGGTTGTAGAGCCGCTCCTCCATGGACCAGCCGGTCGCGTCGCCCGCGACGGGCCGCGCGGTCTGTCCCGGCGGGGCGGGGGGCGCGGTCGGCGGGGGCGGGGGCGGCGCCGAGGTCTGCCGGCGGGGGTGGCTGTAGTCGACGGGACCGGCGGCGGGTGCGGACGGCTGGGCGACCGCGGAGGCATCGGCCGGTGCGGGGCCGCTGCCCGGGTACCCGGGCTGCGGAACGGTGGCTCCCTGCCCGCCGGGGGTGTCGTACGGGGACGAGGAGGGGGTCGGGAGCGGCGGTACGGTCCCGGAGGCGCCCTGCGGTCCGGCGTACGGCTGGTCCGGTCCCGGTGCCGAGGCCGCCGCCTGTCGTGAGCGGTCCGCGTCCGGCGCACGGGGCGGGGGCGCCGACACGGAGCGGGCCAGCCCCTGTGCCACCGCCTCGTTGATGCTGTCCGCGAGGCGGCGTGCCTCGGGCAGTCCCTGGTCGGTGAGGAGATCGGCGAGGCCGCCCGCGTACCCCTGGCCGACCGCGCGCACCTTCCACGCGCCCTGTCTGCGGTAGAGCTCCAGGGCGACGACGGCCGACTCGGTGTCCAGGCCCGTGACGGTGTAGCTGGCGATCTCGGTGCCGTCGAGCGCGGTCACGGCGACGAAGGGGGCGGCCACGGCGCCGAACCGGACCGGACCGACGCCGGTCGGCAGCGCGAGCAGCACACTGACCCGGTGCACGGTCCCCGGCAGGGCGTCGAGATCGAACGCGAGGCGGTGGTCGGCCGCCGCCTGTTTGGAGACCTCCAGTCCGGGAAGGGTGGGCGCGCCCGGGTGCGCCACCCATTCGACGCCCCGGACCCTGCCCTGCTCGTCGCTGAGCGTGGCCCCGGCCACGACGGGCCGGCCGGCCGACACCCGGACCTCAAGACGGACCTGCGGGAGCGGATGGTTCTGCCCCCGGACCAGCTCGGCCGTCATCGCCTTGTCCCCCTGCGTCGCTTCGTGCCTGCGGTCGGGCTGCCTAGAGGTGCGGCAGGATCGCGGGCATCAGGTCCTGGAAGGTGCGGCCGTTGGCCGGGGTGCCGAGGGCCGTCATCTGCCAGCCCGCGCCGGATCGGTGCACCTTCGCCATGATCTGGGCGGTGTACTGCCCGCCGCCGGCGAGCGTGTAGCGGGCGAGCTCCTGGCCGTTGGTCTCGTCGACCAGACGGCAGAAGGCGTTCTGCACCTCCTGGAACGTCTGGCCCGTGAAGGAGTTCACGGTGAAGACGATCTGGTCGATGTGGACCGGGAGGCGCTGCAGGTCGACGAGGATCGCCTCGTCGTCGCCGCCCTGGCCCACGCCGCCGACCACGTTGTCACCGGTGTGCCGCACGGAGCCGTCGTCGCTGACGAGGTGGCGGAAGAACACCACGTCGACGGGCTGCTTGTCCGCGAACAGCACGGCGGAGGCGTCGAGGTCGATCTCCCGGGTGCGCGAGCCGAACAGGCCGCGCCGGGGTGCCGCCTGCCAGCCGAGTCCCATGCGCACCGCGGTGAGGGTGCCCCCGTCGTTCTTCTGCAGACTGATGGCCTGACCCTTGGTCATGTTGACCGTCACGCGCTGATCCCCTCTCGGACTGTCCCCTGTTGCCGCGGAATCCGCGGATGACCAGAACACTACGCAGCGCCACCGACAGTGCCGAACCCCGCGGCGCGCTTTGTGTCGGTCTTGCAACACTGCGCGCGTCCGCCGAGGTCCGGCGTGGTCGAAGGGGCGTCAGGCCAGGCCCCCCTCCTTCATCTGACGCAGTTCCTTCTTCATCTCCGACACCTCGTCGCGCAGTCGGGCCGCGATCTCGAACTGGAGGTCTGCCGCGGCGGCCCGCATGCGTTCCGTCAGCTCCTCGATCTGCTCGGTGAGCTCGGCCGCGGGGCGGTCGGTCGGGGTCTTCGCCGCGTTCTTGGCGGACTTGGCCGCCTTGCCGCCGAGCGAGGGCACCGGGGCCTTGGCTCCCTTGCCGTCCTTCGCCTTGCGGTAGCCGGAGCCGAGCAGCTGCTCCGTGTCGACGTCCTCGCGGGCGATCTGCGCCACGATGTCGTTGATCTTCTTGCGGAGGGGCTGCGGGTCGATGCCCCGCTCCTCGTTGTACGCGACCTGCTTCTCGCGCCTCCGGTTGGTCTCGTCGATGGCCTTCTCCATCGCCGGGGTGATCCGGTCGGCGTACATGTGGACCTGGCCGGAGACGTTGCGCGCGGCGCGGCCGATGGTCTGGATCAGGGAGGTGCCCGAGCGCAGGAACCCCTCCTTGTCGGCGTCGAGGATCGACACGAGGGACACCTCCGGCAGGTCGAGGCCCTCGCGCAGCAGGTTGATGCCGACCAGGACGTCGAACTCGCCCGCGCGCAGCTCGCGCAGCAGCTCGACCCGGCGCAGGGTGTCGACGTCGCTGTGCAGATAGCGCACCTGGATGCCGAGTTCCAGGAAGTAGTCGGTGAGGTCCTCGGCCATCTTCTTGGTGAGCGTGGTGACCAGGACGCGTTCGTCCTTCTCGGTGCGCTTGCGGATCTCGTGCACCAGGTCGTCGATCTGGCCCTCGGTGGGCTTGACGACGACCTCGGGGTCGATCAGACCGGTGGGCCGGATGATCTGCTCGACGTAGCCGTCCGCGCGGGAGAGTTCGTACTTGCCCGGGGTCGCGGACAGGTAGACGGTCTGTCCGATGCGCTTCTGGAACTCCTCCCACTTCAGGGGACGGTTGTCCAGGGCGGAGGGCAGCCGGAAGCCGTGGTCGACGAGGGTGCGCTTGCGGGAGGCGTCGCCCTCGTACATGGCACCGATCTGCGGCACGGTGTTGTGCGACTCGTCGATGACGAGCAGGAAGTCGTCCGGGAAGTAGTCGATGAGCGTGTTCGGCGGGGAGCCGGGCTCACGTCCGTCGAAGTGCATCGAGTAGTTCTCCACGCCGGAGCACGAGCCGATCTGGCGCAGCATCTCGAGGTCGTACGTGGTGCGCATGCGCAGCCGCTGGGCCTCCAGGAGCTTGCCCTGCTTGTCCAGCTCGGCGAGACGCTCGCCGAGCTCCTTCTCGATGTCGTTGACGGCGCGCTCCATGCGCTCGGGACCCGCCACGTAGTGGGTCGCCGGGAACACGTAGATCTGCTCGTCGTCGCTGATGACCTCGCCGGTCAGCGGGTGCAGCGTGGAGAGCGCCTCGATCTCGTCGCCGAACATCTCGATGCGGACGGCGAGCTCCTCGTAGACCGGGAAGATCTCGATGGTGTCGCCGCGGACCCGGAAGGTGCCCCGGGCGAACGCCACGTCGTTGCGGGTGTACTGGATGTCGACGAAGCGGCGGAGCAGGTCGTCGCGGTCGATCTCGTCGCCGACCTTGAGGCTGACCATCCGGTCGACGTATTCCTGCGGCGTGCCGAGGCCGTAGATGCAGGAGACCGACGCGACGACCACGACGTCGCGCCGGGTGAGCAGCGAGTTGGTCGCGGAGTGGCGCAGCCGCTCGACCTCCTCGTTGATCGAGGAGTCCTTCTCGATGTAGGTGTCCGACTGGGGGACGTAGGCCTCGGGCTGGTAGTAGTCGTAGTACGAGACGAAGTACTCGACCGCGTTGTTCGGGAGCAGCTCGCGGAACTCGTTGGCCAGCTGGGCGGCCAACGTCTTGTTCGGTGCCATGACGAGCGTGGGGCGCTGGAGCTTCTCGATCATCCACGCGGTGGTGGCGGACTTGCCGGTGCCGGTCGCGCCCAGCAGGACGACGTCCTTCTCACCTGCGCGGACGCGCTTGTCCAGCTCCGCGATGGCCGCCGGCTGGTCACCGCTCGGCTGATAGGGGCTGACGACCTCGAAGGGCGCCACCGAACGTTCGATCTTTGATACGGGCCGCATGGGTTCCACCGTACGACCCCGCACTGACAACGGGGTCCGGTCACCGGCTCTGCGGGGTGCGCACTCTCCGGTGGGCGCGGTCGTGGCCGGGGCGCCGCTGCGGTCGGTGACCGGGGTGGAGGCCGCCCGGGTGGGCCGGAACGCCGGGTATGCGTTCCACGGCGGGCCGATCCGGTCTGCCCGTCACCATCAGGGGGTCGACCACCACGACGACGCCGGCCAGACAGAGGAAGACCAGCGGGCCGATCATCATGGGCGCGAGCAAGGAGGTGGCCGAGTCACCCGCCGGGGTGCTGGAGGTGTGGTGGAGATGGACGGTGAGGGCGGCCATACCCGTGTAGTGCATGCCGCTGACGGCCAGCCCCATGACGAGGGAGGCGCCCACGCTCCAGAGGAATCCGCGGACCTGGCCCGCCGCCCACAGCGCGGTGATGGCGGCGACGACGGCTATGACGACCGAGGCGGAGACGGTGAGCGTGTTGTACTCCAGCTTCCCGTTCAGGCGCATTCCGGCCATGCCCAGGTAGTGCATGGAGGCGATTCCCAGACCGGTGATGGTGCCCCCGGTGAACAGTGCCGTCCCGGTGGCACCGCGTTGGCCCACGATGAAGATCCCGACGCCGACCATCACGATGGCCACGCCCAGGCTGGCGAACGTCGTGGGTGTGTCGTAGTGGATCGGGGTCTCTTCGACGGAGAACCCCATCATCGCGATGAAGTGCATGGTCCAGATGCCCGAACCGATCGCGGCCGAGCCGAGCGCGAGCCAGCCGGCCCGCCAGGAGCCGGTGACGAGCATCGATCTGGTGGTGCACCGCAGACCGAGCGCTCCACCCAGGCAGGCCATGAGGAACGCCACCACCGGTGTGACGAGTCCGTAGCTGAAGCCGTCGATCGTGCCCTGCATGTACGGCTGTCCTTCCCGCCCTTTTGCACCAGAAATTCAGGTAACGCCCCCGCTCTCCAGGCCGCGTCGGCGGCCGGAGGTGAGGCAGAGAGTATGACCCCCACCGGAATGGTCGAACGATTTTCCGGCAAAGAATCACGATCTCACCGCACTTGTGCGCTGCCCGTGAGCGGACTTGGCCAACTCGATTCCATCCGCGCCCGACACACCTCCCCCATGTGTCACTCTGTGCTGTCACTCTTGAGCTGTAAGTGATCGACCGACGCGAGGAGTACGCATGCACGCGCGCGTTGCCGCCGCCACGACCACAGCGCTCATCGGGGGCACCGTGCTTCTCGGGGGCACCGCCTCGATACTGCCCGCTCCCCACGGGCGGGCCGGCTCACCGAACGGCGGTGTCGTGATCGTCGCGCACCGCGGCGCTTCCGCCTACGCGCCCGAGAACACCCTGGCCTCCATCGACAAGGCCGCCGCGATGGGTTTCGACTGGGTCGAGAACGACGTCCAGCGCACCAAGGACGGCAAACTCGTCGTCCTCCACGACGCCACGCTGGCGCGCACGACCAATGTCGAGAAGGTCTTTCCCCACCGGGCTCCCTGGAAGGTCAAGGACTTCACCGCCGCGGAGATCGCGCGTCTGGACGCGGGAAGCTGGTTCGCCCGTCGGTACGCCGGGACGCGCGTGCCGACGCTGCGGCAGTACATGGAGCGGGTCTCGCACAACCACCAGAAACTCGTCCTGGAGATCAAGAACCCCGACCTCTATCCGGGCATCGAGCGGGAGACCCTCAGGCTGCTGAGCAACGAGGGCTGGCTCGACCCGGAACATCTCAAGCACCGGCTGGTCGTCCAGAGTTTCAGCGAGGACAGCGTACGAACGGTCCACGACCTGAATCCCCGGATCACGACGGCGTTCCTGGGCAAGCCGTCCTACGCGCAGTTGCGCGAGTACGCGCGCTTCGTCGACCTGATCAACCCGGAGAACGCCTCCCTCACCTCCGGCTATGTCTCCACGGTCCAGGCCTTCAAGGGACCTCACGACAAGCCGATGGGGGTCTACGTCTGGACCGTCGACAACGCCGACACCGCCCGGCGCCTGGCGGGCTACGGCGTGGACGGCGTCATCACGAACAAGCCCGACGTGGTCCGCAGCGCGCTGCAGGAGAGCTGAGCGGCCTGCCGGAGGCCGTCCGCGGCGGCACGGACGCCGAGCGGCACGGACGCCGAGTGGTGCCCGTGCCACGGCCGTGCCGCGGCCGGCCACGGGCGGGCCACGAGCGTTGTCAGTGGCGCGTCGTACGGTGGATCTCATGAACAGCCATGGGCAGGACGAGCATCGGGTCGTGTGGAGCGTCGTCGGCACGGACATCGGTCCGCTGCTGCTGGCGGCGACGGACGACGGCCTGGTGAACGTGGTGTTCCACGCCACGGACGCGGTCCGCGACAGGGCGCTCGACCGGCTCGCCGCGCGCCTGGGCACCGAGCCGGTCGAGGCACCCGCGTCGCCGCTCCTGGCCGAGGCGATACGCCAGGTCGAGGCGTACTTCGCGGGTGAGCGGCGCGACTTCGAGCTTCCGCTGGACTGGTCGCTCATCTCCGGGTTCAACCGTCAGGTGCTGCGCGAGCTGGAGTCCGGCGTCGCGTTCGGCGCGGTCGTGGGTTACGGCGACCTCGCCCGGCGGGTGGGGCAGCCGGGCGCGGCACAGGCGGTCGGCGTGGCGATGGGCTCGAACCCGCTGCCGGTCGTCGTGCCGTGCCACCGGGTCGTCGAGAGCGACGGTGGCATCGGAGGGTTCGGCGGCGGACTGGAGACGAAGCGGAAACTGCTGGCGCTGGAAGGGGTGCTGCCGGAACCGCTGTTCTGAGGCCGAGGCCGGCAGCGGACGCCTGTGCGGAGGTACGGAGGTCTGTGCGGAGGTACCGAGCCGCTCCTGAAGCCGCCGCCCGCACGGTGTGACGTACCAGCGCCCGCGGAGGTGAGTGGCGAGCCGCCCCCGGCCTCGTTCCCCCTTGTTCGCTCGCGGCGCGGAATGGAGACTGCGCCGGTGACCCGAGCCCGTTCCACCGCATCCGCGTGCCCCGTGACCGCACATCCCGCAGGCGCGTCCCCCGTACGCGCTCGCTCCGCAGCCACGCCCCCCGTAGTGGCTCGCTCCACTCGTCCCCTGTCCGAGTGCTCGCGGTGACCGCCGTCGGACGGCAGGCTGCCGTGCCCGTGGACATCGAGGGGATACCCGCGCTGCGCCGCCGTATCACCGCCGTGCTGATCGCGGGTCAAATCCTCGGCGGGCTCGGTGTGGCCACCGGCATCGCGCTCGCCACCGTGCTGGCCAAGCAGGTCAGCGGGACCGAGTCGCTCTCCGGTCTCGCGCCCACCGCGACGGTCACCGGCACGGCGGTGCTCTCCGTGCCGCTGGCAGCGCTGATGACCGCGCGCGGGCGTCGGCCCGGGCTCGTACTGGCGTACCTCATCGGCGCGTCGGGGGCCTGCCTCGTCGTGGTCGCCGCGTGCCTCGGGAGCTTCCCCCTGCTGCTGCTCGGCATGGCGGGGTTCGGCGCGGCCTCCTCGGCCAACCTCCAGGCCCGGTTCGCGGCCGCCGACCTGGCCGAACCCCAGCGGCGTGCCCGCGCCATCTCGAACGTGGTGTGGGCCACCACGATCGGGGCGGTCCTGGGACCCAACATCGCCGCGCCCGCGGGACGCAGCGTGTCCGGGCTCGGGATACCGGAGGCGGCCGGCCCGTTCCTCTGGGCGGCCGTCGTCTTCCTGCTCTCGGCGCTGCTGGTGGCCGTCCTGCTGCGGCCCGATCCGCTGCTGACCGCCCGGGCACTCGCGCCGGCCGAGGAGCGGTCCGCCGACGCGCGGTCGATCCGAGCCGGTTTCGCCGCCGTCGCCGCCTCGCCACGGGCCCGGCTGGCGCTCGTGACCGTGGCCGTGTCGCACACGGCGATGGTCTCGATCATGTCGATGACCCCCGTCGATCTGGGGCACCACGGGGCGAGCATCGATCTGATCGGTCTGGTGATCAGCGCGCACATCGCGGGCATGTACGCGTTCTCGCCCCTCATGGGACGGCTCTCCGACCGCTTCGGACGACTCTCCGGCATCGGGCTCGCCGGCGGCCTGCTCGCCTGCGCGGCGCTCCTCGCGGGCACGGCGGGCGGCAACCACGGGCAGACCGCCGCGGGCCTCTTCGTCCTGGGCCTGGGCTGGTCCTCGGGACTGGTGTCCGGGTCGGCGCTCCTCACCGACTCCGTGCCCCAGGCCGCGCGGGCCGCCGCGCAGGGGGTCTCCGACCTGACCATGAACACGGCCGCCGGTGTGGGTGGGGCGACCGCCGGTCTCATCGTCGCGGAGGCGAGTTACGGGTGGTTGAACCTCGTCGCCGCATGTCTGCTGCTCCCGCTGGGCGGGCTGGCGCTGTTCACCCGTGGCAGGCAGGACCGGCCCTCGGGGAGCCTCCGGGACGGTGCGGGGCAGAAGCCCACGGCCCCGGGTTAGGGGCGAGGGCTCAGGAGTCCGGGGCAGGCTGCCGGGAGCCGCGCGCCGGGTCTGAAGAAGGCCAGGGGCTACAGGCTGATGTGGTACGCCTTGCGGAGCGTCTCGTGCACGGTCCACGTCGTACGGTCGCCCTCGCGCAGGATCGCCGCGTCGCCCGGGCCCACCTCGATGACGTCGCCACCCTCGATCTCGATCGTGGCGCGGCCGCTGACGACGACGAAGAGCTCGTTCGCCTCGGTGTCGGTGACCACGCCCGGGGTGATCTGCCAGATGCCGCGCAGCTGCTTGCCGTCGGCCGACTCCCACAGCACCTTGCCGGTCACCTCCGGGGTTCCGGAGACGATCTGGCCAGGGTCGAGCGGCTCCGATTCGAGCTCGGCGTCGGGGATGTGGACGGCGAAGGACGGGGTGGCCCGGCTGTTCTCGGTCATGAGCGGTCACCTTAAGGGCAATCGAGAAAGGCGTCGCGCGGAGGGTGGTCGGAACGCGTGACCGGTAGCAGACTCCGCCCTGCGCACAGCCGCTGGCATCCGAACACACGGGGGCCGAAGGGACGGCGATCACGCATGAGTGAGAGCGGAAACAGGGCAGTCGCTTATCTCAAGCCGGGTGCGGTGGAGGTCAGGACCATCGACCATCCGACGCTTGAACTGCAGGACGGGCCGGGAGTGGCCGCCGAGAACGTCGGCCGCAAGTGCCGGCACGGGGTCATCCTCAAGGTGCTCGCCAGCAACATCTGTGGCAGTGACCAGCACATGGTGCGGGGGCGCACGACCGCGCCCGAGGGGCTGGTCCTCGGACACGAGATCACCGGAGAGGTACTGGAGCGCGGTCCGGACGTCGAGTTCATCGAGGTCGGGGACATCGTCTCGGTACCGTTCAACATCGCCTGCGGCCGGTGCCGCAACTGCAAGGAGCGCAGGACCGGCATCTGCCTGAACGTCAATCCGGCCCGGCCGGGCGCCGCCTACGGCTATGTCGACATGGGCGGCTGGGTCGGCGGCCAGGCCCAGTACGCCATGGTCCCGTACGCGGACTTCAACCTGCTGAAGTTCCCCGACCGCGACCAGGCGCGCGAGAAGCTCCTCGACCTGACCATGCTGTCGGACATCTTCCCGACCGGTTTCCACGGCGCGGTCACCGCGGGCGCCGGGGTCGGTTCGACGGTGTACGTCGCCGGGGCGGGCCCGGTCGGTCTGGCGGCGGCCGCGTCGGCGCAGCTTCTGGGTGCCGCCGTCGTCATCGTCGGCGACCTCAACGCCGAACGCCTCGCCCAGGCCCGGAGTTTCGGGTGCGAGACGGTGGACGTCTCCGAGGGGCCGGTGGAGGACCAGATCGCGCAGATCCTCGGCGAACCCGAGGTCGACGCGGCCGTCGACGCGGTCGGCTTCGAGGCACGCGCGCACGGCCCGGACGCCGAGGAGGCCCCCGCGACCGTCCTCAACTCGCTGATGGGCATCACGCGCGCGGGCGGGGCGCTGGGCATCCCCGGTCTGTACGTCACGGACGACCCCGGCGGGATCGACCAGGACGCGCGGACCGGAACGCTGAAGGTGCGGCTCGGTCTGGGGTGGGCGAAGAGCCATCGCCTCAGCACGGGCCAGTGCCCGGTGATGCGGTACCACCGGGGGCTGATGCAGGCGATCCTGCACGAACGGGTCCACATCGCCAAGGCGGTCAACGCGACCGTGATCGGCCTGGAGGACGCACCGCGCGGTTACGCCGAGTTCGACCAGGGCGCCGGCCGCAAGTACGTGCTCGATCCGCACGGGGCACTGGCCGGAGTACGGCCTGTCTGAACCGGGGCGTAACGGAGGGGTGCTTCCCCGAGTCCGGGAAGCACCCCTCTCCCGTTCCCCCGGTTCTCCCGTTCTCCTACTTGTCCTGCATCTCCTGTCGCCCGGGGCCGCCCGGGGACCGGCCCGGGTCTACTCGTAGTGCCGCGCCTCGAAGACATTCCCGTCCGGATCGCGGAAGTAGAAGCTGCGCTTGGCCATGCCGCGGGCGCCGAACGAGTCGTAGGAGAAGCCCGATACCGGGACGGACGCCTCTTCCAGGCGCGTTCGCAGTGCGTCGAACTCGTCGGCCCCCAGGGACAGGCACACGTGGTTGACGGGATGGCCGGCACTGGCCGCGCCCCCGGGGACCATGTTCATGTACTCCGCCAGAGGGAGCGGCGCGAGGTCGAAGATGGTGTCCTCGTTGAGGCGTACGGAGGGGAACGACTCCTTGCCCGCGGCGTATTCGGTGACTCTCAGGGGCTCCAGACCGACCGATCTCTCGTAGAAGTCGGCCGACGCGACCGGATCGCGTACCCAGAGAACGACATGGTCGAGACGTGGCGAGTTGTCCGTCATGCCCCCAGGCTGGTGCCGTGGGCCGCGGGTCGCAAGGGTTTGACCGGGCGCGCCGCCCGCCAGAGATGAGGAAAGGCGACAGACAGGAGGCAGGCGCGTGATCGTGGTGTCCGAAGAGGTGCGGGAGGCGCTCGACGCGCGCCGTCCGGTGGTGGCCCTGGAGTCGACGATCATCGCGCACGGGCTGCCGCGTCCGCGCAATCTGCAGGTCGCGCTGGAACTGGAGGACGTCGTACGGCGGGAGGGTGCCGTACCCGCGACGATCGCCGTGCTGGACGGGCGTCCCCGGGTCGGGCTGGACAAGGAGCAGTTGGAACGGGTCGCGAACGAGGACGGCATCCGCAAGCTGGGACACCGCGATCTGCCGCTCGCGGTGGCGACGGGGGCGAGCGGCGCGACGACCGTGTCCGCCACGGCGCTGTTGGCCGCCCGCGCGGGCGTACGGGTGTTCGCGACGGGCGGGCTCGGCGGGGTGCACCGGCAGTGGACGGCGACGCAGGACGAGTCCGCCGACCTCGGCCTGCTGGCGCGGACCCGGATCACGGTGGTGTGCGCGGGCGTGAAGTCGATCCTCGACGTGCCGGCGACCTTGCAGCGTCTGGAGACCCTGGGGGTCGCGGTGGCCGGGTACGGCACCGACCGCTTCCCCGGCTTCTATCTGTCCGACTCCGGGCACCCCGTGGACTGGACGCTGGACTCTCCTAGTCAGGTGGCGGATGTCATGCGCGCGCAGGACGCGCTGGACGGCCCGGAATCGGCGCTGATCGTCGCGAATCCCGTCCCCGAGGAGGAGCAGCTCGATCCGGGGCTCCACGCGCGCGTGCTCGCCGACGCGCTGCACGCGTGCGAGGCCGAGGGCGTGACCGGGCAGGCCGTGACGCCGTTCCTGCTCGACCACCTGGTGCGGCACACCGACGGCGCGTCGCTCGCGGCCAATCTGGCGGCGGTGCGGGGGAACGTACGGCTCGCGGGACGGATCGCGGCGGCCTGGGCCGGGGCGTGAGCGGGACGGACCGCGGCGCTCCGGAAGGGGACGCCGGCCGCGCCGGGCAGGGCGCACGGCCGCCCCTGGACGCCCCCGGGGCGCTGCTCGTCGTCGGCGATGTGATCACGGACGTGGTCGCCCGACATCGAGGGCCGCTCGCGGCGGGCACCGACACGGCCGCCGCGGTCCGCACCCTGCCGGGCGGGGCCGGCGCCAACGTCGCCTGCTGGGCCGCCCATTGGGGCTGCCCGGACGTACGGCTGCTCGGCCGGGTGGGGGCGGATGCCGCCGCCTGGCACGAACGCGAGCTGTCGGCCTGCGGTGTACGTCCCCTGCTGGTCGTCGATCCCCACGCGCCGACCGGAACGGTGATCTGTCTGGTGGACCAGGGCGCCTCGGCCGAGCGGACGTTCCTCACGGACAGCGGGGCGTCGCTGCGGCTCGATCCCGGTGACTGGTCGTCCGCGCTGCTCGACGGTGTCGCGCGGCTGCATCTGTCGGGCTATCTGTTCTTCTCCGAACCGAGCCGGGCGCTGGCCTCGGCCGCCCTGGAATCAGCTCGTGCGCGGGGTGTACCGGTGAGTCTGGACCCGGCGTCGGCGGGCTTCCTCACGAAGCTGGGTGCGGACCGTTTCCTCGCCCTCGTCGAGGGCGTCGACCTGCTGCTGCCCAGCCGTGACGAGGCGTGTCTGCTGACCGGTCTGTCCGATCCGGCGGACGCGGCGGCCGAGTTGAGCCGCCGTGTCCCGCTGGTCGTCGCGAAACTGGGCGGCGACGGAGCCCTCGTGGCCCGCTCGGGCACCGTGCGGGAGCACGTTCCGGCGGCACCCGCGGCGGCCCTGGACACCACGGGCGCCGGTGACGCGTTCACCGGCGCGTTCCTCGCCGCCCTGCTCGCGGGTGCCGAACCCGAGGCGGCCGCGGTGGAGGGGTGCGGGGCGGGAGCGATGGCGGTGGAGCGGATCGGAGGACGGCCGGAAGGGGCGTCCCCGGCCAGGTAGTCCCTCGCTCGCGCTGTCTACTTGCGCCCCCACGCGGAGATCATGGGTGCCGTCGCCAGATCCATCGAGCCGGCGGCCACGTTGGCCAGGTGACGTTCGATGTCCTGGGGGGTGGCGAGGCCCGCGGTGACGAGCTGCCCGCCGATCTGCCGGACCGTCGCGGTCTCGAGGGCGGCGCAGGCGGGCGAGGTGACGGGGAAGTACGCGTCGGCCTCCACCTCGCGCAGCCCCGCCTCCCGGAGCAGGCGCGGGAGTTTGCGGCCGTAGGCGAGGTCGGCGCCGCGCTCGGCGAGCAGCTTGCGGAACCCCTGGCGCAGCCGGTTCGCGAGCTGTTGCTCGGGGCCGTGCTCGTCGGGGCAGAGCAGGGGCTGGAGCGCCGGGTCGGCGTCCTCGAGGAGAAGCCGGCCGCCGGGCCGCAGCGCTTTGATCATCGATCGCAACGCCCGGTCCCGGTCAGGCACGTGGACCAGGACGAGCCGTGCGTGCACGAGGTCGAAGCTCTCCCCCGGCGGTTCCTCCGCGGCCACGTCGTGCACCCGGACCTCGACCGGCGATCGGGCCGCCGAGGCGGCCCAGGACGTGTCGATGTCGGTCGCGACGATCTTTCCGGTCGGGCCGACCTTCTTGGCGAGCCAGGACACCACGGACGTACCGCCTGCGCCGACCTCCCAGCAGCGCCAGCCGGGCCCGATGCCGAGGCGCTCGATGTGCCGGAAGGTCGCGGGGTCGAAGAGGGTGGCGAAGGCGTCGAAACGCTGTCCGGCCTCGGTCTGCTGGTTGTCGAGGAGATACCCGTCGGTTGGCGTCATGCAGGGATCATCCCAGTTGACCCCCTTGTCCGGAATCGGCGACGCTTCCCGATCTCCCGAAAGTGAAGCGGAAGATTCCGTTCCCACAGGCTTTCCCGGAGATCCGGCACGCCTGGCAGACTGGCGGACGACGGCGCGGAGTGCGGCGCGGGAAGATCCACGCAAGGGGGTCCTGATGTCCATGGCAGGGAATCTGCGGAAGGTCACGAGCCTCGGCAGGGTTGGCGGCCTGCGCAAGGTGGCGCGGCTGGCCAGGCGGCGCGTCCGTGTCGACCTGAGTCACCCCGCCCGGTCCCCGCTGGGCTCCGCCGTGGTCAACTGCGTGGCCTACCGGGACGGCGTCAGGGTTCCGGGCGGCCGCGACCTGGTCGACACCGTGGAGCGCATCCGCAAGAGCGAGGACGGCTTCGTCTGGCTCGGACTGCACGAGCCGACCGACCAGGAGTTCGCCGGCATCGCCGACCTCTTCGATCTTCACCCGCTGGCCGTCGAGGACGCGGTGGAGGCCCACCAGCGCCCGAAGCTGGAGCGGTACGGCGACACGCTGTTCGCGGTGTTCAAGACCGTCTGTTACGTCGAGCACAAGGAACTGACGGCGACGAGCGAGGTGGTCCACACCGGCGAGATCATGGTCTTCGTCGGTACCGACTTCGTGATCACCGTGCGGCACGGACGGCACGGTTCGCTGGGCCCGCTGCGCGAGGAGCTGGAGGCCGACCATCGCCAGCTCGCCAAGGGACCGGCCGCGGTCCTGCACGCGATCGCGGACCACGTGGTCGACGACTACGTACATGTCACGGACTCGGTCCAGGAGGACATCGACGCGGTCGAGGCCGACGTGTTCGCCGAGAACGGCGCGCGGGCCGACGCGGGCCGCATCTACCAGCTCAAGCGTGAACTCCTGGAGCTGAAGCGCGCCGTGGTCCCGCTCGCCCGCCCCGTCCAGGAACTCGCCACCCGGCCGATCCGGGTGGTCGATCCCGAGATACAGGCGTACTTCCGGGACGTCTCGGACCATCTGATCCGGGTGACCGAGCAGATCGCCGCGTTCGACGAACTGCTCAACTCGATCCTCCAGGCGCACCTGGCCCAGGTCACGGTGGCGCAGAACGAGGACATGCGGAAGATCACGGCGTGGGCGGCGGTCATCGCCGTCCCGACGATGGTCTGCGGGGTGTACGGCATGAACTTCGACAACATGCCGGAGCTGCACTGGCGGTTCGGCTACCCGATCGTCATAGGCGTGATCACCGTGGGCTGCCTGGTCCTGTACCGGGGCTTCCGGCGCAACGGCTGGCTCTGACGGGCCTCTCGTCCGGCACGTCCGACCGGACGAGAAGCGTGACGGGAGAACTCCGTACGGTCAGCGGACCATGCTCGTCGCGTAGACGCTCTCCACCCAGCCCGCCAACTGATCATCCGTCAGGTGCTGGGCCAGATCGGCTTCGCTGATCATGCCGACGAGGCGTTTGTTCTCGATCACGGGAAGCCGGCGGATCTGGTGCCCCTTCATCTCCTGGAGCACCTCGCCCACGTCGGCCTCGGACTCGATCCAGCGCGGGGTGCCCTGGGCCATCTCGCCCGCGGTGATCTGAGCCGGATCGCGGCCCATGGCCACACAGCCGACGACGATGTCGCGGTCCGTGAGGATGCCGCAGAGCCGTTCGTTCTCGTCACTGATGGGCAGCGCGCCCACGTTCAGTTCGCGCATCAGTTGAGCGGCGCGGTCAAGGGTCTCGTGGGCGGGAATCCACTGGGCACCACGGTGCATGATGTCTCCGGCGGTGGTCATGAAGTACCTCCCGGTGCCGGACGGCCGGCGCGGCGCGGAACACACCGCTAGTCCCGGCGCCCTCATTCTTGCCGCGTCGCCGGGGATGTGCACCCGGAGGTCCTGGCCGCACGGGTCGGCGCGCGCGATCGGCGGGGGCGGTCGGACAGGCGCCGCGGGCCGTGCCGTCAGCCGTTCCAGGCCGGGTGGCGTGGATCGTCCGCGCGCACCAGAACGTCCGCCGCGGTGCCCGGGGCCACTTCCGTCTCGTAGCGCTGGAAGGCGGGGAGGGTCCAGCGCTCGGGCTCCGGTGTACGGCGGCTCAGGGCGCCCGGGGAGAGGAGGACGTGGACGCTCAGGTCGAACGGGAACCAGTGCCGCAGCAGGAGGGGGCCATGGAGCAGAAGCAGCCCGCCGGGCGGGAGTTGGACGTAGGAACTGCGGGTGGCACGGTCGGTGACCGGGTCCCAGAGGTCGGGCAGGACGCGGCCGTTCCCGCCGGGGTCGAGGGGCCCGAAGACCTCGCGCCACAGGGCGCCGGTGTCGAACCAGCCGTCGTAGTAGGCGTCGACGTCCTCGTGACCGTATTCGAACCGGAGCGACGCGGGCCGCAGGAAGTCCTGGGCGCCGATGACGACGGAGGCCCTGCCGCGTATGCGCAGCGCCTCGGAGACACGGTGCGCGAGGTCGCCCGGGCGGGCGGCCGGGGCTCCGTCGAAGGCGATCCGCGGCCAGGCACCGCCGTCGTCGGGCTTCAGGTCGAGCAGGCGCTCGGCGAGGAGGTCGCCGAGCCGTTCCCAGGTGATCGCTTCGAGTCGCACAGGCCCATGATGCCGCGCGGGGGCGTCGCGCTCGTGGGCCCGGGGAGGTGGATCGGGAGGTGGAAGCGGGACGGCCCGTGGCCGGGGCCGCGCGGGAGAGACGACCGGCCGTGGCGTGGGTCCCGGGCCGGGCCGGGGAATGAACCGCATATGGCACCGATCGCGACTCCTCCGTCCCGCGGCGGACTTCTCGTCATCCAGCCGCTCAGGAAACGGCACTGTGCCGAGTGCCGGACCGGACCGCTGACACTGCTGGTGCTGGAGGAGGGATCGCCGCGCTGCGTGGACTGCGCGGACCTGGGGCATCTGGTGTTCCTGCCGCGCGGTGACACGGCGCTGACGCGGAGATCACGGGAGGGCAGCGCGCTGTCGGCGGTGGTGGTGCGGTTCAACCGTCGGCAGAGCCGGTACGAGCGGCAGGGCGTGCTCGTCGAGGAGGCGGCGCTCGCCCGGGCCGAGGAGTGGTGCCTGGAGGATGCCGAGGCGCGACGGCGGCGCCGTGCGCGGGACGCGCGGCGCCGGGAGGCCGAGGACCAGCGGTTCACGGACGCGTTCGGGTGGGAGATACGCAGGCTGTTCCCCGGCTGTCCGGCCGAACGGGCGCGGGAGATCGCCACGCACGCCTCGCTGCGCGGGAGCGGACGGGTGGGGCGCAGTGCGGCGGGCCGTGCCCTGTCCGAGGCGGCGGTGGCCTCGGCGGTCCGTGCGTCCGTGCGGCACGTGGACACGCCGTACGACCAGCTGCTGATGAGCGGCGTGCCGCGGTACGAGGCGCGGCGGCGGATCGCGCCCGCCGTGGAGGCGCGGCTCCAGGGGTGGCGCGAGGAACTCACGGCCGGCGCGTGACGGTGGCCTCCCCCGCTCGCCCCGCCGTGCGCGCGGCGGCGGTGACCCGCTCGTGGACGCTCGCGCATGCGTCCGGACCCCTCGGCCATGGCCGCGGTCACCGCGCGGGATTTCACTTGTGATGGCGGGGGGCGCCATGCAGGATCTTTGGCTTCGGGGAACGACGACGGGGGGTTGTCATGATCGATGGGCCGTATCTGGTGCTGACGGTGCTGGGGGTGCTCGGCTGCGGGTTGGTGGCGGGGGTGTTCTGCGGGTTCTCGGCCTTCGTGATGCGGGGGCTGGCCGAGCTGCCGCCCGCACAGGGGGTGGCGGCGATGAACGCGATCAACAGGGCCGCGGTCCGCCCGGCGTTCATGACGCTGTTCGTCGGGTCGGCGGTGCTGTGCGCCGTGCTCGGCGTGGTCACCTTCGTACTGCTGCCCGAGGACGGGACGGTGGAGCTGCTGCTCGGCAGCGCTCTGTATCTGTTCGGGTCGTTCGGGGTGACGGTCGTCGCGAACGTCCCGCGCAACGAAGCGCTGCTGAAGACGGACCCGGGCGGACCGGACACCGCCGCGCACTGGCGCTCGTACGTGCGCGGGTGGACGAGATGGAACCACGTCCGCGCGGTCGCGTCGGCCGCCGCGGCGATCTCGTACACGCTGGCTCTCATCTGAGCACGCGGGGCACCCTCCGCCGAGCACGCGGGGCACCCTCGGCCGAGCGGACGGGGGCGCCGTCGCCCGAGGCACGCGCCGCCTCCGTCCGGGGCGCGTGCGGGCCGTCACCTGAGCGGCAGGGCCCGGGAAGGCGTCGTATCGTGGCGGGAGAGGAGTGCCGCCCGAAGGGTGTGGCCGAAGGTGTCCGACGCCCGTGCGGCTCCGTGACGCTACGCGCACGCAAGGGGGACGGCCATGGCCGATCCCAAGGGATTCATGACCACTCCGCGCGAGGAGTATCCGCGCCGGCCCGTCGAGGAGCGGGTGCGGGACTGGAACGAGGTGTACGTCCCCGGTGCGCTGCTGCCGATCATCAGGCGCCAGGCCGACCGCTGCATGGACTGCGGAGTCCCCTTCTGTCACGAAGCCTGTCCGCTCGGCAACCTGATCCCCGAGTGGAACGACCTCGTCTCGCGCGACGACTGGCGTGCGGCGAGCGACCGGCTGCACGCGACGAACAACTTCCCCGAGTTCACCGGACGGTTGTGCCCCGCGCCGTGCGAGGCGGGCTGCGTCCTCGCGATCAACCAGCCCGCGGTCACCATCAAGAACGTCGAGGTGGCCATCGCCGACCGGGCCTGGGCGGACGGCTTCACACCACCGAGCCCACCGGAGCGGCTCTCCGGGCGGACGGTCGCGGTGGTCGGATCGGGGCCCACCGGGCTCGCCGCGGCCCAGCAGTTGACCCGGGCCGGACACACCGTCGCCGTCTACGAGCGGGCCGACCGGATCGGCGGCCTGCTGCGGTACGGCATCCCCGCTTTCAAGATGGAGAAGCGCCACCTGGACCGACGGCTCGAACAGATGCGGGCGGAGGGCACCAAGTTCCGTACCTCGACGACGATCGGGCGGGATCTCACGGCGTCGGAGCTGCGGATGCGCTACGACGCCGTCGTGCTCGCCACGGGTGCCACGGCCTGGCGTGAACTGGACGTGGAGGGACGCGAGTTGAGCGGCATCCATCAGGCGATGGAGTATCTGCCGTTCGCCGACCGGGTGTGCGAGGGAGATCTGGAGGTCTCGCCGCTGTCCGCGGCCGGCAAGCATGTCGTCATCGTCGGCGGCGGCGACACGGGAGCGGACTGTCTGGGGACGGCGGTGCGGGAGGGCGCCGCGTCCGTGACCCAGCTCGACATCTATCCGCAGCCGGAGGAGGAGCGCGACGAGGACGCGGAGCCCTGGCCCACGTATCCGAAGATCTACCGGCTCTCGGCCGCGCACGAGGAGGCGCGGGACCTGGAGACGGCGCCGTCGGCGCACGCGGACGCGCGGCTCTTCGCCGCCTCCACGCTGCACTTCACCGGGGACGCGAGGGGACGGGTGCGCTCGCTGCACCTGGTCGCGGTCGACGCGGGACGCCGCCCCGTGCCGGGTTCCGGCCGGACCCTCCCGGCCGACCTCGTGCTGCTCGCCCTCGGCTTCTCGGGCCCGGACCGGCACGACGGCCTGATCGACCAACTCGGTCTGGCCCTCGACCCGCGCGGCACGATCACCCGCGACGCCGGCTTCGCGACCAATGTTCCGCGCGTGTACGCCGCCGGGGACGCGGCCCGCGGCCAGTCCCTCATCGTGTGGGCCATCGCCGAGGGCCGCGCGGTGGCGGCCGCGGTGGATCGCGAGTTGACCGGTATCTCCAGCCTGCCGGCGCCGATCGGTCCGTACGACCGCCCCATGACGGCGTGACCGGGTCGGTGCGGATGACGGCGTGACCGGTCGGTGCGGGCGGGGGCGGGTCCGTACGACTGGACGCGAGTCCGTACGACTGGACGCGGATCCGTACGACCGGACGCGGATCCGTACGACCGGACGCGAATCCGTACGACCGGACGCGAATCCGTACGACCGGACGCGAATCCGTACAAGCGGGTACGGCCGCCGAGCTGCGCGTGGGGCGCGCTCCCGGCCGTGTCCGGGGGCCGCGCCGGCTGCCCGCGCCGGCCCCCGGGCCTCTCCTCAGCGGGTGTCGGTCCCCGCGACCTTCGCCGTCGCCAGCGCGACCCGGTTCCAGGTGTTGATCGTGAGGATCAGGGCGAGGACGTGGGCCAGTTCCTGGTCGTCGAAGACCGCGGCGGCCCGCGCGTAGACGGCGTCCGGGACACCGCCGTCGGCGACCAGGGTGACCGCCTCGGTGAGGGCGAGGGCGGCACACTCCCGTTCGGTGAAGAAGTGGGAAGCCTCGCGCCACACCGGGACCATGTGCAGCCGGTCCTCGCTCTCACCGGCTTTGCGGGCGTCGTTGGTGTGCATGTGGAGGCAGTACGCGCAGTGGTTGAGGTGCGAGGAGCGGATCTGGATCAGTTCGACCAGGGCCGGATCGAGCCCCTCCCGGGCCGCCGCGTCGAATCCGATCAGGGCCCGGAAGACCTTCGGGGCGGACTTCGCGAGGTCGAGGCGGGGACTCCCGGCGACGGCGGGCGCGGGCGCCGAACCCGCGGGGACTCCCGCCGGGACACCCGTCGCACGCCCCGCGCTCGCACCCGATCCCGCACCCACACCCGCGGCCGCGCCCCCGCCCGGATGCACAGCCGGACGCGCGGTCGGGGCCGCCGTCGGGTTCGCCGTCGGGTTCGCGGTCGGGCCGGTGTTCGTGTTCGTGTTCGTCGTCATGACCATGAATCTATGGCTCGCAAAGACCAGCTGTAGGGTTCATTTCCATGGCGGAATCATGGGTCAATTCTGCGGAACGGATCGGCGCCGACCTGCACTTGGAGCTGTCCGGGCCGGGCGGCCGCCGGGCCGCGCTGATCCGCGCGCTGCGCGACGCCGTGCGCGGCGGAAGGCTGGCGCCGGGCACGCGGCTGCCGCCGTACCGTTCGCTCGCCGCCGACCTGGGCATGGCGCGCAACACGGTCGCCGACGCGTACGCCGAGCTCGTCGCCGAGGGCTGGCTGACCGCCCGCCAGGGCTCGGGCACCCGGGTCGCCACACCCTTGAGGCAGTGGGGGAACACCGCGCCGCCGGGCGCCGCCGCGCGCGTACCGAAAAAGGCGCCCGCACCCCTCCGCGGACCGCGCCACGATCTGCGGCAGGGCACGCCGGACGCGTCGTCGTTCCCGCGCTCGGCCTGGCTCGCCTCGTACCGCCGGGCCCTCCAGCAGGCGCCCAACGAGGCCTTCGGGCCCGGCGATCCGGCGGGGCGGCCCGAACTGCGCGAGGCCCTCGCCGAGTACCTGACGCGGACGCGCGGCGTGCGCGCCGAGCCGGGGCGGATCGTGATCTGCTCCGGGTTCGCGCACGCTCTGCGGCTGTTGTTCCCGCAGGTCCTGCGGGGGCCGCTGGCCGTCGAGTCGTACGGCCTCGGCTTCCACCGCGAGCTGCTGACCGCCGCGTCCGTGCGGACCGTGCCGCTGGCCCTGGACGAGGACGGCGCCCAGGTGGACGGACTGGACCGGGAGCAGGCCGTACTGCTCACGCCGGCGCACCAGTTCCCGACCGGCGGCCCGCTGCATCCGGCGCGGCGGGCCGCGGTGGTCGACTGGGCACGCGCGCGCGGCGGGCTGGTCCTGGAGGACGACTACGACGGGGAGTTCCGCTACGACCGCAGGCCCGTCGGCGCGTTGCAGGGAATGGACCCGGAGCGGGTCGTCCACATCGGCTCGGTCAGCAAGAGTCTGTCGCCCGCGCTGCGGCTGGGCTGGATGGTACTTCCGCAGCGGTACGTCGACGGCGTCCTCGCGGCCAAGGGCGAGCGGGAGGCCTGGGCGAGCACCCTGGACCAGCTGACGCTCGCGGACTTCCTCGCCTCGGGGTCGTACGACCGTCATGTGCGCCGGATGCGGCAGCGGTACCGGACGCGGCGCGACCGGCTCGTCGCGGCGCTCGCCGAACGGGCGCCGCACGTCGAGGTCACCGGGATCGCGGCCGGGCTGCACGCGGTGCTGAGACTGCCGCCCGGCACCGAGCGGTCGGCGGTCAAGGCGGCGACGTGGCAGGGCCTCGCGCTGGACGGACTCGGCGAGTTCCGGCACCCTCGGGCGACGATGCCCGCACCGGACGGTCTGGTGGTGGGTTACGCGACGCCTTCGGACCACGCGTACGCGGCCGCCCTGGAGGCGTTGTGCGAGGCGCTGCCACCGGGCTGACCGCTTCCGCCGCCAACCGGGACGACCACGCCCCGCACCGTCGTGCTTCCGGGTCCTGTGTCGTGCCTCCGGATTCTTCTCGTGTCGCGATGAGTGATCAATTCAGCACTGTTTTAGGGGGGTTCAACAGCATTCAACGGGTTCAGGAGGAGGGCAAGGGGGTCAGGAGAGAAGGAAGTCAGCCACCCCTTCCTTGGCTCCCTGGATGAACGCGGTCATCTCACCGGGCGTGTAGATCAGAGCGGGTCCGTCCGGGTCCGCCGACTGGCGTACCGCGATCCGCCCGTCGGCGAGTTTCATCGCTTCCAGACAGTTGCCGCCGTTGCCTCCGCTCCAGGGCTTGTGCCAGCCCTCGCTGCCGAGTTCACGGGCCGGCATTCCGTTGTAGATCCGCTCGTTGCGCATCCGCTGCTTGATGTTGTCCATTCACAACTCCTTGCGGAGATCGCGGAGGATCTCCTTCGTGCGATGTGCCGTCGCGGCCTGCGCCGCCATGCGGTCCATGACCTCGAGGTGGGTCGCCACCTCTGAGCGCTCGTCCAGATAGACGGCACCGGTCAGGTACTCGCTGTAGACCATGTCCGGGAGTTCCGGCATGGCAAAGCGAAAGAGCACGAAGGGCCCGTACGTGCCGGGGTGCGGCCCCGTGGAGAACGGGACGACCTGGAGCGTGACGTTGGGCAGCTTCGTGGCCTCGATCAGTTTGTCGACCTGGGCGCGCATCACCTCGGGACCGCCGACGGGACGGAGCAGGGCCGTCTCGTCCATCACGGCCCAGATCCGGGGTGCGCCCTCGCGGGTGAGCAGATCCTGGCGTTGCATGCGCAGGGCCACATGCCGCTCGATGTCCTCGGGTCTGGTCTGGCCCACGGCGCCCGACTTCAGGACACCACGGGCGTACTCCTCGGTCTGCAGGATCCCGGGGACGAAGTGGGGTTCGTACGACCGGATGAGGGTGGCGGCCCCCTCCAGGCTGACGTACATCGAGAACCAGCCCGGCAGGATGTCGTGGAAGCGCTGCCACCAGCCGGGCCGGTTGGCCTCCTCCGCCAGTTGGACGAAGGCCTCGGCCTCCTCGTCGGAGATCCCGTACGACTTCAGCAGCAGCTGGAGGTACGGGATCTTGAGGGAGACCTCGGCCATCTCCATCCGGCGGACCGTGGCGGGCGCGACGCGCAGGATGCGCGCGGCCTCCTCACGCTTGAGACCCGCGCGTTCGCGCAGGTCCAGCAGGCGTCGGCCGAGGACGACCTGACCGACCGTCGGCGCGGACCGCGGTTCGCTCACGTCCCACCTCCACTGAAGTCCTGTGAGTCCTGAACGGCACTGAGCCCCGAGCGACACCGCTCCCGGGCCGGACACCGGGTCCTGACAGAACGGGCGGCGCCGTCCGGGGTTCCGTCCGTCTTCTACGACGGTCCCAACTGGCGCCGCTCGGCGTGCTGTTGTCAGCAGTGTGCCATGGCCCTTCTCGCCGTCACACGGCACTCTGCATTTTTCAGAGTGACACTTGCCAAGTGTCCACGGCGGGGCGATAGTGGCAAGCGTGACTCCGTCCGCGCCTTTAGGAACAGACACCGCCGAAGACCGTTCCGGTCTCCGTGCCATCGCAGGGCTGCGCTCGCGCGCGGCCCGCGGGCGCCGGTTCCGCTTCGAGTTGGCCGCACACCCGGCTTCCGTCGCTCAGGCGCGGCAGTTGACGCGTGCCCGGCTCGCCGGCTGGGCCGTGTCCGACGACACCTGTGACACGGCTGTCCTCGTCGTGTCCGAGCTGGTCACCAACGCGATCCTGCACAGCGCGAGCAGTCGGGTGGTGTGCGAACTGCACGACAACGACGACCTGGTGCGGATAGCCGTACGGGACGAGGGCTGCACTCCGGGCGAGCCGCGTCCCTCGCCGCAGCGCCCCGACGAGGAGCACGGCCGGGGCCTGCCGCTCGTCGCGGCCGTGTGCCGGGCCTGGGGCGCCCAGGACACCGGACCGGGCCTGCTGGTCTGGGCGGATCTGCCGCGCTGCCCCTCGACGGGCGCCGACTCGGCCCGTTCCGACCTCGGCTGGACCGCGAAGAAGCCACCGTCCGAAGGGCGGGGCAGCGGGACCGAGGCGTCACGGGGCACGGAGACCGGGACATCGTGGGCCACCGGGACGGAATCGTCGTGGGCCACGGGGACCGAATGGCTGTGAGGGGTACGTCAGCCGCAGGACCCGCCGCTCCGGTCCTGGGCCTGGACACGCTGGTCCGCCTGAAGCGCGCGCGGGCCGCGTCCGGAGCCGTCCGACGTCTCCCCGTACCCGAGGGAATGGCCGAGCCGCTGGGTTGCGACGCGGTGGCCGTACCCGCCCCGTTCGGTCCCCTGCTGCTGTCCCGGCTGCCCCGCGTGGGCTGTGTGTACGCCGACAGGGCGCAGTGGTGGTGGCTGGTGCCTTCCGAGTCCGACGTGTCCCTGGACTGGCCCGCGCCCGCCCGCTACGCCGCCGGCGCGGTCGTACCGGACACGTCGCTCGCACCCGGACTCATCCACAGACCGCACGGCACCCTGCCGTACACCCCGCCGATCCCCCTCTATCTGGCCCTGTGCCGGATCACGGGGACGACCCCGGTCTGGTCGCGCCCGATCAGCGTGTAGGCCACCACGCCCGGGGGCTCCCGGGCAGCGTCGAAGTGCGCCGGTCGCCACCCGTGCCCCGCTGCCGCCGTGCGTGAAGGGCCGCGTTCCTGGGGAGGGCACCGTTCGTCCGTACCCGGGGAGGCCCATGGTGGGGAGTTCGGCAGGAGAGCCCGCGCAGGGGACGACGCACACACCGGCGTCCGAAGCGGCACCGGAAGCGACGCAAGGAGCAGCGCAAGAAGCGGCGCGAGAGGCGACGCAAGAAGCAGGAAGTGACGCACGGCTGGAAGCAGGACGGGAAGCACCTAAGAAGAGGAAGGGGCGTGACGACGGCAGGACGGCGCCCTCCGCGTCGGAACGCCTGCTCTTCGGCGGCCCGTTGCGCTACGACATGGGGTGGTCCCAGCACTCCGACGCGTTCCTCGAGCTGAACTTCCGCGCGATGGTGACGCGGCTGCCGGCACTGCTCGCCTCCAGTTTCCGGCTCGCCTGGACGGCGGACCGCCGCGCCGCCCGTATCGTGCTCGTCGCCGAACTGGCCCGGGGCGCGGCGCAGGCGGTGAGCCTGCTGGCCGTCAACAACGTGCTGGGCAGGCTGGTGTCGGGCGGCCCGGTCCAGGACCGGCTGCGCGGGGCCGCACCGGCGCTGATCACGGTCGCCGTCGTGATGCTGCTCTCCGCACTGCTGAGGGCGGCCTCCACCTACGCCACCGGACGTCTGGAACCCAAGGTGGAGCGGGTGGCGACCGAGCTCTATCTGGAACGCGCCGCGGCCGTGGAGCTGTCCGCGATCGAGGACGACGCCTTCCACAAGCTGCTGGACACCGCGCAGTACGGTGCCTCGTCGGCCCGGCGCATGATCGCGATCGCCACCCGCGTCGTGAACGCGATGATCTCCCTGACCGCGGCCGCGGGTGTGCTGACGGTGCTGCACCCCGCCCTGCTGCCGCTGCTCGTGACGATGACCCTGCCGAGCGCTTGGAGCTCCCTGACCATCGCCCGCCGCCGCTACGAGTCCTTCCACACCTGGGTGCAGCACGCCCGCGCCGGGCATCTGATCAGCAACCTGCTGACCGAGCCCGAGGCAGCTCCGGAGATCCGCGTGCACGGGGTCGGCCCGTTCCTGCTGCGCCACTTCCGTGCGATGTCGGAGACCGCCGAGGCGGAACAGGCCCGACTGGCCCGCCTCTCCGCCCGTACCGGCCTGATCGCGGCGGCCTGGACGGGGCTGGCCACCGTGGCGACGTACGCGACCCTGGGCGCGCTGCTGGTCACCGGCGCGATGGCGCTCTCGGTGGCGGGGACGGCCGTGCTCGCGATCCGCACCGGTTCCGCGAGCCTCGACACCCTCGTCCTGGAGGTCAACTCCCTGCATGAGGAAGCCCTGTTCGTGGGTGACCTGCAGCGTCTGTACGTCGAGGCGGCCGAGCGGGCGATCCCGGTCGGCGGCGATCCGCTCCCCGAGGATCCGCGCGAGATCCGCTTCGAGAACGTCACGTTCACCTATCCGGGCGCGTCGACCCGGCCCGCGCTCGCGGATGTCACCCTGCGGCTGCCGCTGGGCAGGATCGTGGCGCTCGTCGGCGAGAACGGTTCGGGCAAGACGACCCTGGTGAAGCTGCTCGCCGGTCTCTACGCGCCGGAGCGGGGCCGGATCCTGTGGGACGACGTCGACGTGGTGACCGTCGACCGGCAGCAACTGGCCGGGCGCATCGCGATGGTGGCGCAGGACTTCAAGCGGTGGCCGTTCACGGCCCGTGTCAACGTGGCGGTCGGCCGGGCCTCGGCTCCGCTGACCGACGAGCGGGTCGCCTCGTCGGTCGCGGAGGCCGGCGCCGAGGACGTGGTCGCCGACCTGCCCCGCGGTCTGGACACGCTCCTCGCCCGGGGTTTCAGCGGTGGACACGAGCTGTCGGGAGGGCAGTGGCAGCGTCTGGGCATCGCGCGGGCCGCGTACCGCCGCGGCCGCATCCTGATCGTGGACGAGCCCACCGCGGCCCTGGACGCCCGGGCCGAGCTGGAGGTGTTCGAGAAGATCCGGGCGCTGGCGGGCAGCGGGCAGACGGTCATCCTCATCACCCACCGGCTGGCCTCGGTCCGCCACGCCGATCTTGTGCACGTACTCGAACAGGGCCGGCTCGTGGAGTCCGGCAGTCCCGACGAACTGCTCGCCTCGGGCGGCGTGTACGCCGAGCTGTACTCGCTGCAGGCGGAGCAGTTCACCTCGAAGCTGCCCGCGCCGAAGGCGGGTTGACGCGGCACGGGACGCTACTCGACGAGTTCCCCGCCACGCACGATCACCAGGAACGCGTCCGAGGCGAGGTCCATGACGACCTCCGCGGCCTGACCCTCCAGGCGGCACGCGTGCGCGAACTCCTCGGCGGGCCACGAACCGCGTGGTCCGCCGGCCGGAAAGCGCTCCAGCACCATTCGCCCGTTCACCCTGTACCTCCATGCAGCGCTGTACTTCAAAAGTTGAGCGACTCATAGAGTTAAACGCCCGGGGCGGGGTGAAGGGCTCGCCCGGTGACGGTACTGAGACGTAGCCGACACCAGTTCACCACTTGCTGTGAGGGAACTCTCCTTCCACACGCGTTTCCTGTCCGTTCTCGTACGCGACCCGATCTCGTACCCGGACCGACCCTCGTACCCGGACCGATCCTCGTACCCGGGTCCGTCCTCGTACTCGGCTCAGTCCTCGTGCCCGGCTCAGTCCTCGTACTCGTCGTGGTACCGGACCCGGTCGCTGCCCGCCGGCGCCCCGAGCGCGGACGCCCGTCCCACGGGTTCCTCCCACTCCTCCTGCCGCCCGAGCGCCGTGAGATCCAGCAGGGTGGTCGTGGAGCCGAGCCCGTCGAGGCCCCGCTCGTACGTGGAGTACGTGTGGAACACCCGGTCGCGCTCCCGCAGGAAACAGCTCATCCCCGGCCGTTCGTAGGGCTCGTCGCCCCCGAAGGACGCCTGGAAGTCGTAGTTGAAGTCGCTGTCGCGGGACGAGTACCAGGGCAGCGTCCAGCCCATCCGGGCCTTGAACGGCAGGATCTTCGTGTACGGCGCCCGGGAGACGGCGGCGAACTCGGTGCCGCGGGCGCGCAGATGGGCGAGATGCCCGATCTGGTCGAGGAACGCCGAGCAGCTGCGACAGCCCGCGTCCCACTCCGGGGCGAACATGAAGTGGTAGACCACGAGTTGGTGGCGCCCCGCGAAGAGGTCGAGCAGCGTCGCCTTCCCGTCGCCGCTCTCGAACACGTACTCCTTGTCGATCTCGACCATGGGCAGGCCGCGCCGCTCCGCGGCCAGCGCGTCCCGCGCGCGCGTGGCGGCCTTCTCCTTGACCAGCAGGTCCTCGCGCGCGGTGCGCCATTCCTCACGCGAGACGATCCGCGGAAGCGTCATGTGTCCCTCCTACCGAACGGTGCCTTCGGAGTGGTGACCGGACGCGGGGACGGAACTCATCGGCGCTTCACCAAGATTTTTTGACCGCGTTGCGCGCCGCCCCGCCGACGGCCGCGTCGGACCGTCGCCGGGTTCTCGTCGGACCCTCGCCGGGCTCTCGTCGGGCCGTCGCCCGCCGGTGTTCAGCCCGCGGGCGTCGCGGTGGCGGGTCGCCGTCCGTCCGGTGGTGCGAGCCCCACCGCCGCCCGCCGTTCGGCGAGTTCGTCGAGGAGTTCGGCGACCCGCCCGGTGTGCCGGGAGGTGAGCCGCCCCGTGTCGTCGAGCTGCACGGCGCAGGCGGTCGTCGTGTCGACCAGCCGTTCGAGGGTGGCCGCGACCTCGTCCGTGCCCTCGGCGTGCCGGGCCAGGGCCGGGAGCTCCGCGGCGGCGACGTCGATCACGGCGCGGGCCTCGGCGAGCGAGCGGTAGGCCTCGCGGCGCAGCACCCACCGGCCCGTCCGGTCGTCCGTCGTACCGTCGTCCAGGACGTGGGCGAGGTAGGCGTGCGCGGCCTCGGCGGCGCGGGCGAGCCGGGCCCGTACCCCTCCCCCGCGCTGCCCGAGCGCCGGCAGGTGCCCGACGAGCAGCACGATCGCGCAGGCCAGCAGTGTCTCGCCGATCCGGTTCCAGGAGGCCCCCGGCTCTCCTCCCACCATGACGAGGCAGAGCACCAGGACGGTGACGACGGCGGTCTGCGCGGCGAAGTGCCGGGTGGCGACGGGGATCAGGGCTCCGCACAGCGCGACCAGGGCGACCAGCCCGGCCGGCCTCGGCAGCAGCGCGGCGAGGCCGGCGAAGACGACGGCGCCCAGCACGGTCCCCGCGGCCCGGCAGATCACCCGGGAGGCGAGCGGACCGAGATCGGGTCTGACGAGGAAGACGGCGGTTGCGGGGAGCCAGTACCAGTGGGGGTGGCTGCCGTACCAGCGGGTGTGGTGCAGTGCCTGGGCGACGGCCACGGCGGTGCCGAAGCAGAGTCCGACGCGCAGCCCGTACTCGCGTCCGCCGGAGCCGAAGGCGGTGCGCACGAGGGACATCGCGGTACGGCGCCGGACGTGCGGGCGCCTTCCGGCACCGCTTCGGCCGCCTGCGTCTCCCGCGACACCCCGGCCTGCCCCGCCTGCTCGGCCTGCCCCGCCGCCTCTCCGGCCTTCCCGGTCGAAGGTGTCGGCGGCGTGCAGCAGCGCGTCGTCGAGGGCGCGCAGGGCGGGCGCGGAGCGCGTGGGCGCGGGCAACGCGCCGGTGTGCGTGCCGGTGCGCACGGCGACGGCGAGACGCCGCGGCCCCTGTACGGCGCGCACGGGTACCGGGTCGCCCGCCCAGGCGAGGGCGGTCGCGGCCTCGCCGAGCGGCAGTGCGGCGGCGTACTGGGCGTGCAGCCGCCGCTCGGCCGCGGAACCGGCGCGGCGTCGCAGCCGGGGTCCGTCGAGCGCGTCCTGGGCGTGATCGAGTGCGGCGGTGAGGGCGGCCCGGCGGCGGGGCGCGTCCGGCCCTCCGACCGCTTCGAGCAGCGCGGCGACCGCCTCGTACACGGCGCCGACCGCGTCCCGCTCGCCGTCGAACCGGTAGTCGCCGGCGGTGGCTCCGGGCGTGGGCAGGGCGAGTCGCAGCGCGAGCAGCCAGCCGGCCCCGCCGAGGAAGAGCAGCGCCCGCTGCCATCCGGGCTCGGGCAGCGGCATGCCGGCCCCGATGGCGGAGGCGACGAGCAGCTGGGTCCCCGCGCCGCTCGCGACGGGGCCGACCGCGCCGGCGGCTCCGGCGACCAGTCCGAGCAGCGTGAGAAGGAGGGTGAGCGTCACCGGTCCGGCCTGCTGTCCCGCGTACGACCCCACGAGCAGCCCGCCGGCTCCCGCGAGCGCCGGCACTCCGAGCCGCCCGACCGCGGTCCGGCGGCTTCCCGGGCGGTCGTTGATCCCGGCGAGCATGGCGCCGAGGGCCGCGACGACACCGGCGGAGGTACGGCCGTACAGGACGGCCACGAGCAGGAGGGGTCCGGCGGCCAGGGCACCTCGTACGACCGCGCTCCAGGGCACGGGGCCACGCTGCGTGCGCAGGGCGTGGGCGAGCCAGGGCGGTACGGCGGCGCTGAGGCGGGACACGGGGCTCCAGTCGGGCGAGGGCGGGGGCCTTCGGGCGACATCGGCCGGGCTCGGTACGGACCAGGGTAGATCGCCCGCCCGTGCGGAAAGGGGCGCGGGCGTTTCGGCGATGTGACGCTTTGCGGGAGAACGACGTTCTTTATGAACGCAACTCGGCTCGCGGTGACGGGAAACGGATCCGGGATGCGGATCCGGGAGGTGTGTCCGAGATGCGGATCCGGGAGGTGTGTCCGGAAGTTGCGTCCGGGAGGTGTGTCCGCGAGACGTGTCCGCGAGATCTGTCCGGGAGAAGAGAAGCGGGTCCGAGGGCGTAGCCGGCCCCCGGACCCTGTGATGCCACCCATTTCGCACGCCGGCACGCTTGAGGACCCAGGTCAGTCGTTATGTCGCCGCGTCCTGCCTTTGGACCACCACGCATCGAGCTGCGCGGACCGGACTTGAACCGGCATTTCGGCGTCCCGGGGCCTGGGCCCGGTCGATCCGGCGATCGGCGGCGAATGCTGAGACTGGAGCAAGAGTCTGAGATTGATCACGGTCTGCCTCTGCCGGTTGGGCTACCGCGGCGCGTAGGCACCGTGGGGGTGCCGTCGGGTGCCGCGGGGAGGACTCGAACCTCCACTGGAACCGTGCATTCACGACAAGCTTCAGGTTCAGCTTGCGCTCCTCGCGCGCCCCGGCCGTGGTGCGTCGTGGCCGGGGAGATTCAGAGGCTACCCGAACAGGTAGCCGAAAACGGAGTCCCCGACGCGCTGGTCGACGACGTCCACGCCGTTCGCCTCCTCACGGGCGAACTTGACGGCCTGCTGCAACTTCTCGACCCGGTCGAGGAGTTCGTTCACCCGCCGGGCGGGCAGGGCGCCGGAGAACTTCACGGTCGTCCAGTACCCGACGGGAATGTCCTCGTAGTACACCTCGACCTGCGCCGGGTGCTTCTCGGTGGCCTCGGCCTTCACGTGGTTGCGAGGGACCTTCTTCGTCCGCAGCGTGCGGACCGGCTCGGTCTTCCAGGCGTCGGTGGAGGGGTCCTGCACCCAGGACTCGGAGGCGTCGAGAACCGGCAGCTTCCTGACGAAGGTGTTGATGTCGGTGAGCTGCTTCTCGAGGAACAGCAGGTAGGAGACGGGCACGTCGGCGACGAGCACCCGGCCGTCCACCTTCACGTCCGCCCGCGCCGCGCAGTTGGCCCAGTCCTTCGTGGCGGTCACATCGAACAGCCGCGTGAGCGTCCCCGCGGTGTCCCGGAGCACGTCCTCGGCCTGCACCTGCACCCGCGTGGACTCGGGCGGCAGCTGCTCGCCCTCCTCGTCCTTCGGCTGGTAGGTCCGCGAGATACCGGCCAGCAACGCGGGCTTCTGCAGCCCGTGATGGGCTGCCGTCAGGTCCTGGTGCGACTTGGACTTGACGCCCTTCTCCACTGCGATGATCTGATTGAGTTTCGCCACGTCGGTGACGGTAGCAGTGACAACGGGGCCTTTTCGAAGGGTTATTCGGCGGCCGCCCGCCGGGGTCCCGGTCGCGAAGCCCGTGACCGCAGAGGTCGGTCAGACGGCCCTCGCCGCCACCAAGTGGCCGCGCAGTACGGCCTCCACCTCGGCCGCACCCCCGACAGCGGGCAGCGGCTCGGGGGTCTCGTCGCCATTCTCCATCGCCGCACTGCTGATGAAGGGCACGCCGGTCGGCGAGGGGACGTAGGAGGCGCGCAGCCACACGGCGAAGAGTGCCGCCTCCTCGGCGGTCCTTGCCGTTGGTCACGATCTCAAGCCCGCGTATCTCGGAGTTCGCCGGGTTGGCCATGGCCTTGTGATAGCGGGCGAGCTCGCGGCTGTCGTCGCCGTACGGTGATGACCTTGAGGTCCGGCGCCGGCTCCACACGCATCCACTCCCCGTGAACAGGCCCCGCGGCTCAGGGTGTTGAACGTCCGTTCTACCGAATGTCGGCGAGGATGATCCTGTCCGTCCACCGGCGTTCCACGTCGGAAATGCCGGTGCCGGACCCGCCGGGGATCCCTTTCGGGAGCCGTCAGCTCACCGCCGGCCCCTCCTCCCCCGGCGCCCCCCACACCCGCCGCTTGGGCAGCGGCCGCGCGTAGCCCCCCGCCCGGCTCGTCGTCAGCCCCAAGGACACCAGGGACTCCGCCAGTTTGACCGCCGCGGCGACCCCGTCGACGACCGGCAGGCCCAGTTTCTCGCCCACCGCCCGCTGGAGTCCGGTCATGCCCGCGCAGCCGAGGACCAGGACCTCGGCGCCGGCCTCGCGGGCGCGCTCGGCGGCGCGTACGAAGGCCGCCTCCGTGCGCGGGGCGTCGCCGAGGTCGAGGACGCCGAGGCCGGTGCCGACGACGGCGGCGCAGTGCTGGGCGACACCGGCCGCGTACAGGCTGTCCTCGATCTGGCCGCGTGAGCGTTCCAGCGTGGTGACGACGCCGTAGCGGCGGCCGAGCAGGCAGGCGAGGTGGGCGGCGGCCTCGGTGATGTCCACGACGGGCACGTCCAGCAGTTCGCGCGCGCCCTCCCGGCCGTGTTCGCCGAAACCGGCCATGACCACGGCGTCGTACGGCCCCTCGTAGGTGCGCAGGGTGTCGAGGACGGCCGCGGCCGAGAGGTAGCTGTCGAGCCAGCCCTCCGCGGACTCGGGTCCCCACGCGGGGGTGAGACCGAGCACGGTGGTGCCCGGGGCCGCGGCGGCCCGGGCACCTCGCACGATCTCCTCGGTCATCCCCCGCGTCGTGTTGCAGTTGGTGACCACGATGCGCACGCCGCTCAGACCTCCGCGGGCTCGGGGGCGGCCTCGGCGGAGGCGCCGCGCTCGGTCCGGCACAGGGCCATGTACAGGCCCGCGGCCAGCGCGGTCCCGATGAACCAGGAGTACGGGGCGACGTCGCTGAAGGCCTTCACCAGCGCCAGTACCGCGGCGACCGCCGCCGACGGGAGGAACGCCCACAGGGCTTTGGGGTTGACGCCCCGGCGGTAGTAGTACGGCGATCCGGGCCGCGCGTCGAAGAGCTGGTCGACGTCGACGCGACCGCGCCTGACCCAGTAGTAGTCGAGCATGATCACGCCGAACAGCGGGCCCAGGAAGGCGCCGAGGCCGCCGAGGAAGTAGTTGACGACGGTGGGGTTGGAGAAGAGGTTCCAGGGGGTCACGACCAGCGCGGCGACCGTGCTGATCATGCCGCCGACCCTGAAGGTGATCTTCTGCGGCCAGACGTTCGCGAGGTCGTACGCCGGGGACACGAAGTTGGCGACGATGTTGACGCCCATGGTGGCGACGGCGAAGGTCAGCGCGCCCAGCACCATGACCCAGGTGTTGCCGACCTTGGCGACGAGTTCCGCGGGGTCGGTGATGGCCTCGCCGAACGCCTCGATGGACCCGGCCGTGACGATGACCGACACGATCACGAAGGCCGTGGAGTTGATCGGCAGCCCCCAGAAGTTGCCGCGCCTGACCGTCCTGTAGCTGGGCGCGAACCGTGAGAAGTCGCAGAAGTTGAGCATCAGCGTGCCGTACGTGGCCAGGATCAGGCCGACCGCGCCGAACCACTGCCGCCACTGCTCCCCCACGGAGACCGGGTGCGGGGTCGAGGTGAGCGAGATGCTCCAGCCGGCCTTGGCGAGCACCCAGACCGCCAGCGCGATCATGACGAGCCAGATGGCCGGGCCGCAGAAGTCCTGGAACTTGCGGACCGATTCCATGCCCCGGCTGATGATGAGCGCCTGGATCACCCACAGCGAGAGGAAGGACGTCCAGCCGAGCGCGTCCAGGCCGAGGAAGGAGTGGCGGGTCCACGACTCCAGGCCCGGCCAGGCCGCGAGGAGCATGACGTTGACGGCGACCGACGCCAGATAGGTCTGGATGCCGTACCACATGATGGCGATGACGGCCCTGATCAGCGCGGGGATGTTGGCGCCCCACACACCGAAGCTGATGCGGCTGACGACGGGGAAGGGCACGCCGGTGCGCTGGCCGACGCGGCCCATCAGGTTCATGCCGGCATAGATGATCACGAAGCCGACCAGCAGCGACGTGAAGATCTGCCAGACGTTCATGCCGAGGACGAGCAGACCCGCCGCGAAGGTGTAGTTGCCGAGGTTGTGGACGTCGGACATCCACATGGCGAAGAGGTCGAAGACCTTCCAGTTGCGCTTCCCGGCGGGCGCGAGGTCTTCGTTGACCAGCCGGGGATCGGGCACGAACGCGGGCGTGCCGGTGGCTTCGGCACGGTCGGCGAGGGACACGGGGACCTCCATGGGCAAGGGGACGGAGGGCAGAAGGCGCCGGTGCGGCCGGATTCGCCGCGGGAGGACGCGTTTCGGGGTGCGGGCAGCCTTACCGGTCGGGTTTGGTATACCAAACTGCGCACATGGTCCCGCCGTCAAGCGTTCTGACCGATGTCCGTGCCGTTACAGGTCCGTAAAACACCCACCGAGTCGGCGAAGATGAGCCCATGACGAAGATCGAACCCCTGGGCGCGGTCCGTGAACGCGTCCTGGGCGAGCTGCGGCAGGAGATCATCGCGGGCCGGCTGCGCCCCGGCGACCGCCTGGTCGAACGCGAACTCGCGGAGCGCTTCGGGGTCTCCCGGGTCCCCGTGCGCGAGGCGATCCGCGCGCTCGTCACCGAGGGGTTCGTGCACTTCGAGACTCCGCGCCGCGCGGTGGTGCGCCGGCTCACCCCGACGGACGTCGCCGAACTCTTCGAGCTGCGCGAGGCGTTGGAGGTCTACGCCGCCGGTCTCGCCGCGTCACGGGCGACACCGCGGGATCTGGCGGAGGTCGAGGAACTCCTCGACCGCGCGGCCGTGGCCACCGAGGCCGGGGACGCCGAGGTCATCACGGACATCAACAGCCGCCTCCACGAACGCATTCTGGCGATGGCGGACAACAGCCTGCTGGTCTCCGTCCTGGAACCGGTGGCGGGCCGACTGCGCTGGCTCACCCGGCAGAACGAGGAGTGGCCCCAACTGCTCGTCGAGCACCGCGAGTTGTACGAGGCCATCGCCTCCGGCGACCCGGAGCGCGCCCGCGCCCACGCCCTCACCCACGTACGGACCAACTACCGCTCGACGGTACGGCAGCTCTTCGGCGACCAGGAGGAACCACGGCCGGTGGACGAACAGGGGTGAGCCGGGGGCCACGGTGAGCAAGGGGTCCGCCCCGGCGAGCGGGGCGCCCGCGGCGAGCAGGGGACCCCACATGGGTGCGGAACCCGCTCAGCGCAGGGCGTACTTGTCCGTCGCCGCCACCAGCGCGTCCACCACCCCCGTCGCTCCCATGGTGTGCCCCACGTCGTCCACGACGATCAACTCGCTGCCGGGCCAGGCCTGGTGGAGCCGCCAGACGACGCCGAGCAGATTCCCGAAGTCGAGGCTGCCCTGGACGATCGTGCCGGGGACGCCTTTCAGCAGGGGCGCGTCCCTGAGCACCACGCCCTCGTCGTTGCCCTCCCCCAGGAAGTGGTCGTTGCCGAAGTAGTGCGTGACGGTCCGGGCGAACCCCGTACGGAACTCCGCGTCCTCGTACCGCTGTACGGAGCGCGGCGGCGCCGGCACGATCGCCGTCTCCCAGTCCGTCCAGGCCCGCGCCGCCCGCGCCCGTACCTCTGCGTCGGGCGATTCGAGCAGCCGGTTGTAGGCGGCCGCGAGATTCCCCGCGCGCTCGTCCTCGGGCAGTCCGGCGAGGAACCGCTCGAAGGCCTCCGGGAAGATCTTCCCCAAGCCCCGGGTCAGCAGGGCCACTTCGGGGTTCGAACCGGTGGCCACGGCGGTCAGCACCAGCTCGGAGACGACGTCCGGACGCGTCTGCGCGTAGCGCAGCCCGAGCACCGAGCCCCAGGACACCCCCCACACCAGCCAGCGTTCGATGCCCAGGTGGCGTCGGAGCAGTTCCAGGTCCTCGATCACGTGCGCGGTCGTGTTGACGCTCATGTCGGTGCCGTGGGCGCTCGCGTGCGGGGTGGAGCGTCCGCTGCCGCGCTGGTCGAGCAGCACGATCCGGTACTTGGCCGGGTCGCAGTAGCGCCGGAACCAAGGTCCGCAGCCGGATCCCGGACCGCCGTGCAGCATCAGCGCGGGCTTGCCGTCCGGGTTCCCGCAGACCTCCCAGTGCACGCGGTTGCCGTCCCCGACGTCGAGCATTCCGTGGTCGTACGGTTCGATCTCCGGATACAGGCCCATCGCGGAAGGCTAGCCGTCCTGCGGCCGGGTCGTCAGCCCCGCCGCCGAGGCCGCCGTGCGCAGCACCTCCCGCAGCATGGCGGGGGTCAGCCGTCCGGTGAACGTGTTCCGCTGGCTGACGTGGAAGCAGCCGAAGACGTCGAGCCGGGTGGGTGACGTGAGGGTGACCCGGGCGCCGTGCGCGAACGCGGGACGGGGACGCGGCACCGCCCAGCCCGCCCGGGCGAAGGCCGGCAGCGCGGCCTGCCAGCCGAAGGCGCCGAGGACGACGACCGCGCGGAGGGAGGGCCGCAGCAGTTCCAGTTCGCGCACCAGCCAGGGCCGGCAGGTGTCCCGCTCCTCGGGGGTGGGTTTGTTGGCGGGCGGGGCGCAGCGCACCGGCGAGGTGATCCGTACGCCGTACAGGGACAGCCCGTCGTCCGCGCTCACGGCCGTCCCCTGGGAGGCCAGTCCCACCTCGTGCAGCGCCGCGTAGAGCACGTCGCCCGAGCGGTCCCCCGTGAACATGCGGCCGGTGCGGTTGGCGCCGTGCGCGGCGGGCGCGAGACCGACGATCAGCAGGGACGCGTCGGGAGGACCGAAGCCCGGGACGGGGCGGCCCCAGTACGTCTGGTCGGCGAAGGCGGCACGTCTGGTGCGGGCCACCTCCTCGCGCCACTCCACCAGCCGCGGACAGGCCCGGCACCCGGTGATCCGCGCGTCCAGTTCCGCCAGGTCGGCCACGTCGGCCGATGCGGTGGGACCGGCCGGGCCGGGCGGACCTGCCGGGCCCCGCGGGCCTCCGAGGCCGCTACGACCCCTGAGACCTGTGGAATGCGTGGGATCGCCGCTGTCCGTCCCGGCGCTGTCCGTCCCGCCTCTGTCCATGCCCCCACCGTACGACCGGGCGGCGGCGCTCCCCGCCGTCCTGGGTGGGCCCCTGTGACGGAAATGCGGCCCGGCCGGGCGACGTCTTCTAGAGTCGGGGCATGGCTTCTGAGGGTGCGGACGTCGAACGGGACGACGAGAAGAAGAACGCGGACGCCGCCGCGACGGCTTCCGGCGACACGGTGGCCGCCGCCGTGGCCGCGCGTCCGGCGGGCGGCGAGAGCGTCCGCGTCGACAGCTGGATCTGGTCCGTGCGTCTGGTCAAGACCCGCTCGATGGGCGCGACGGCGTGCCGGGGCGGGCATGTCCGGGTGAACGGCGAACGCGTCAAACCCGCGTACGCGGTGCGCGTGGGCGACGAGGTCCGGCTGCGGCACGGCGGCCGGGAGCGGATCGTCGTGGTGAAGCGCGTGATCCGCAAGCGGGTCGGGCCGCCCGTCGCGGCCGAGTGCTACGTGGACAACAGTCCGCCGCCCCCGCCGCGCGAGGCCGTCGCCCCGGCGGGTGTCCGCGACCGGGGCGCCGGGCGCCCGACCAAGCGCGACCGCCGCGAGCTGGAGCGCCTCCGGGGGCTCGGTGGTCCCGAGGCCCCCTGACACCAGGACGTCACGGGTCACGTCGTGGGGGGGGGGGGCGCCCCCCCCCCGGGGGCGCGCCCCGCGGGGCGGGGGGCGGCCCGCGCGGGGGACACCCCGGGCGTGTAAAAAAAAAAACA
>NZ_JBHWEL010000044.1:70376-73771 GCF_042734135.1 Streptomyces sp. NPDC059668
CTTTATTTTTTTAAACCGACCCGGGGGGGGGGGCCCCGCCCCGCGCCCCCCCACCCCCCGCCCGCCCGGGGACCCGGGGGGGGGGCCCCCCCCCCCCCCCGGGGCCCCCCCCCCACGGCGTACGGCGGTCACGCCCTTCGTCGTACCAGCCGGGCCAGCTCGGCGTTGTGACTCCTGCGTGCCCACGCGATCAGCGCGAGCGGCAGGATCAGGACGAGCGGGGTCGCCACGTACGGTCCGTGCAGCACGGTGACGTTCACGATGAAGGCGCCGACCATCAGCGCGCTGAGCGCCACCGCCGCGACCGAGGACAGCAGCGGGATCAACAGGGCGACGCCACCGGTGAGTTCGAGTGTGCCGATGAGGTACATGCCCGTGCTGCCCCAGCCGAGCTTGTCGAAGGACTCGGCCGCCGACGGGTGCGCGATGAGCTTGGGCAGGGCGCTCGCGAACACGTAGAAGAGCCCGAGCACGATCTGCAGGGCGCCCAGCGGAATCCGCGCGCCCCGGCCACGGAGGGTGCGGGAGCGCGACGGGCCGGGGGTGGGGACGGCCGGGGTGGCGGGGACGGTGGTCTCGGACATGGGGGTCTCCTGTGCGAAGCGGTACGGCGTGCTGTCGCAGGGATAGACCGGGCGGGCATCCGGAACTCATCGCCGCCGGCCGGACCGGCCGGACCGGCCGGCGCCCCGTCCCTGCCCTCCCTCACTCGTCCGAGAGGGCACGTCCGAGGGGGGCACGTCCGAGGGGGTCCCGTCCGAGGGGGTTCTACAGCGCGAACCAGCCGTGCCCGACGTACCAGTGGCCGCCGTCGCGCAGATGGTCCCCCACCGCCCGCTCCACGGCGGTGCGCCTCGGCAGGTCACGGGTGGGCAGCTCGGGATCACCGAAGACGAACCCGACCGGCACCCCGTCGTCCGGGGTCGGCTCCTGGTACGCGACGCGGAAACGTTCCTGGAAGCGCATGATGTTCGAGTCCGCCGGCAGGTACCGCCCGAGCTGCGGATCCAGCAGCCAGGAATGGCACTCCGCCACCTCGTAGCGCTCGTCGGGGTAGTACCGGGCGAAGAACTCCCGTGCCAGGGCCAGCGACCGTTCGCAGGCGGCGGGCGACAGCGGTCCGCGGAAGTCGGCTATGTGCACGCTCAGGCAGGGGTCGCCCGGTCCGGAGCCGAGGCCCGCCGCCGCGACGGCACCGCCGGTGCGCTGACCGAGCCGGGCCCGCTGGAACTGCAGCCGGCCCAGCTGGAACAGCTCACCGTGGAAGTGGAGGGCGATCCACCAGGGGAACAGCAGCCCCGGCGTGCCGTGCCGTCTGCGGTGCACCGCCACCTGCCGCCCGAGGTCGGCGAGGGTGCGCCTGGACACGTCGTCGGGGATGCCGCGCGCGTGGTGGTGGGCGCGGACGTACGGGAGCGCCGCGATGAAGACGTACAGGTGGAAGCAGCGTCCGAGGGACCCCGTCGAGGCGGGGAACGCGGGCGGCTCCCATCCCTTCCCGATCTCCCCCATGTCCCGTACGAAACGGGCGACGCACCGCGTGAGCAGCGTCATCGCCTCCGGGTCCGCGGCGAGCCGGGAGCGCAGGGCGACGAGCTCGTTGACGTGTTCGTGGGCCACGGAGAGGTCGAGCAGGACGTCCGCCAGCTCGTCCGCGTCCGGCAGCACCTCCTCCGTCCGGGGCTCGGCCTCGCTCTCCAGGTCCCTCAGCCACTCGGCGAGCCTCGCGTCCGCCCGCAGCGCCTCCACCAGCACTGTCGCCTCCCCCGTCGGTCCGGCCGTCGCCGTCGTCCCTTTGGTGAACGTGCACGACGAGAGTACGTTTTCCGTAGGAACGGTGGTCCGGGAACGGTGATCCCCGATGCGTACAGGCAGTGAACCGACGACAGCGCGCAGTGCCCTGCGGATGCGCTTCTGGCTGAGTGCCTGGGGCCTGGCCTGGGCGATCTTCGGAACGGTCGCGTTCGCGCTGGCCGGACGGCCCGGGTGGGCCGCCGTCTGCGGCGCGCTGTGGCTGGTGGCCACGGTGGACATGACCGTGATCCTGTGGCACATCCATCAGGGCCCGCACTATCAGCCGAGCCGTGACATCCCGCCGTACCAGCCGCCGGAGGAACGGCGCCGCTAGGCCGGCGCCAAAAGCCGCTGGGCCCGCCCTCCGGGCGGACGACGGGACCTTCGCGACACGCCTCTAGGAGTCGAAGCGGGCGGCTTCCAGGTACTGCGGTTTCGGATCGAGCGCCGCCGCCAGTCTGAAGTGCCGCTTGGCCTGCTCGGGGCGGAGCTGGCGCTCGTAGGTGCGGGCGAGCGCGAAGTGCGCGAACGCGTTGTCCGGCTCGCGCTCCAGCACGATCGTGAACTCCAGCTCGGCGGGCCGCAGTTGCGCGGCGGCGAAGAAGGCACGCGCGCGCAGCAGACGGGCCGCCGTGTTCTCGGGGTGCGCGGCGATCACGGGGTCGAGCAGCTTCACCGCGCCCCGCGGGTCACGCGCGGCGAGCAGCTGCTCGGCGGCGCGGAAGTCGATGACATGCGTCTCCGGAGTACGTCCGGTCGGTCCGCTGATCTCGGGCACGGCTCACTCCTTCCCTCACTTCATGCGTTCAACGCCCCGGACACGGGCCGCTATTCCTCGCGGGCGTGCGCTCGGCGCACCAGATCCGCCCATACCTCGTCCACGCGCCGCTCGAGCCGCTCCAGGGGTACGTCGTTGTCGATGACGACGTCGGCGATCGCGAGGCGCTGTTCGCGGGTGGCCTGGGCGGCCATGCGGGCACGGGCGTCCGCCTCGGTCATTCCGCGCAGCCGCACCAGCCGGTCGAGCTGGGTCTCGGGCGCGGCGTCCACGACGATCACGAGGTCGTACAGCGCCGCGAGGGAGTTCTCGGTGAGGAGGGGGACGTCGTGGACGACCACGGAGTCGGGTGCGGCGGCACTCTCCAGGGCGCGGGAACGAGCCCCCACCAGGGGGTGCACGATCGAGTTCAGGACCGCGAGCTTCGCGGGGTCGGCGAAGACGATCGAGCCCAGTCCGGGGCGGTCCAGGCTGCCGTCCGGTGCGAGCACCTCCGCGCCGAAGGCCTCGACGACGGCCGCGAGCCCGGGAGTTCCGGGTGCGACGACCTCCCGCGCGATGCGGTCCGCGTCGACCAGTACCGCGCCGTGCTCGACGAGGAGTCGCGACACCTCGCTCTTGCCGGCGCCGATACCGCCGGTCAGGCCCACCTTCAACATGCCGGGAAGCCTAGGGCCTGCCCCTGACAGGCACCGCCGCGGCCCCCGTGCGTCGAGCCCGCTCCTGGCCGGGGGCGGTGCCGGAGGCCGCCGGGGTGCCGGGCCGTGTCGGGCCCTTCGCACCGGGCGGGCGCGGCCCGGCGATCCGGTGCGAAGGACCCGAC